>DATKDT010000020.1:0-3726 GCA_035512575.1 Vicinamibacterales bacterium
CCGGCGTACGTCGCCGGCCATGGCCTCGGGGAGCGGCGTCGCGGTAATGCGGATGGGGCCTGCGTCTCCGAACACGGCGCGGAGCACCAGTTCCATGTCGGCTGTCGTCGCCCTTGCCAGCCCGCGGCTCGTGCCCTCGTCGGCGGCCTGTGCCGGCGTTGCCGCGGGCTGCAGCCGGGCCACGGCATTGAACATATTGAGGTTGTTGCCGGTCGTCGGATTTGGGCGGAACGGCACCCACGCGCGCACCTCGCGAATGGGGAAGCCGGCCTCATCGGGCAGCACGCCGACGACGGTGTAGGGCTGGCCTTCGAGGTGCACGGCGTTGCCGAGGATGCCGGGATCGGAGCCGAACCGCTGCCGCCACAGCCCCTCCGACAGCACGACGACAGGGTTGGTCTCGTCTTCCTCCGTGAAGAGGCTGCCGAGAATCGGCCGCGGCTTCAACACCTCGAACAGGCTTGCCGATCCCGCGGTTGCCCGGATGCGCTCGGCCTCGCCGTCGCCGGTGAGCGTCAGCATCCGCGGCTGCCAGGCGCCGATCGACTCGATCGTGGACGGCGAGTCGCGCCACGCGTGGTACGCGGCGTTCGTGAACGAGTTGAAGCGCGGGCGGTTGCCGCCGCGCGTCTCTTCGAGCCGCACGATCCGATCGGCATCCTCCCATGGCAGCGGCTTCATCAGCACGCCATACGTCACGCTGAACAGCGTCGTCGTCGCGCCGATGCCGATGGCCATCGTGGCGACGACCAGCAGCGCGAACGTCCACTGGCGTCGGAGCAGGCGCATGGCGTAGCGGATGTCGTTGAGAAGACCGGAGAGGGGCGAGCGGCCGCTCGAGGCGGGCGGCGCGACGACGGCCGGCGCGCGGCGCCCGCGCCGCGTCATCAGCGCCGTGTCGTTCGCCCATATTGCCGTTTGCGCGTCGATGCGCGCCAGCGCCTCGTCGTGCGACTCGCCGTCGGCGCGCGCGCGCTCGTACATCGCGCTCGCGTGCTGGCTCAGTTCTTCGACGATGTCATCGTCGGGCGTGTGCCCGGCGGCGGTAAATGCCGTGCGGATGCGTGCGGTGAGAGTCACGTGTGCCTCCGGCAGGGCCGGCGCTATGCGTCTCTGAAACGGGCGACGCGGTTTAGGCCCTCGAAGAACGATTCCCAGACGCTGCGCTGGCTCGCGAGCGTCTTCCGCCCCGTGGCGGTGAGGCGGTAGTAGCGGCGCCGCCGCTGTCCGGCCTTCTCGACCCATCGCCCGTCGATGAGGCCCTTGTCTTCCATGCGATAGAGGGTGGGGTAGAGCGACGCGACGTGGAAGCTGATGGCGCCGCGCGAACGCTCGCCGATCAGCCGGGCGAGGTCATAGCCGTGGCGCTCGCGCTCCTCGAGCAGGGCGAGGATCAGCAGTTCGGTGCTGCCGCGTTTCAGCTCGCGCGCCAGCGCGTCCATGCCCATATGTGGGCATACGCTATATGGACACGCCGTGGCCTGTCAAGGGGCGCTAGTCGCGCCCGAGCCTGACCAGCCAGATGTCGCTTTCGTCGGTCGGCACCCCGAAGTACACGCTGCGCTCGTCCCAGCTCACGCGCGGCGGCAAGTCGGTGTCGAGCGACAGCCCGGCGAGCGCCGGCATGCTCACCGGCGTCGCGGCGCCGGTGGCCGGGTCGACCAGCCGCGGCGCCTCCAGCGGGCCGACAAGAATCCGCCCGTCCCGAAGCCACTCATAGACCTCACCGCGGACATTGCCGACCCGGCGATACTGCCGGCTGGCCGTGTCGTACAGGGTCAGCACGCCGCCGACCGTCCCGGCCAGCTGCGTGCCGTCCGGCGACCACTGCAGGAGAAAGCCGCTCAGCATCGAGCCCTCCCCGGCGGGCGGCGGCAGGACGTCGGGCGTCTGCTCCTTCCAGGGCTTCCGCGGATCGAAGATGGCGACCATGCGGCGTGCCGTGAGGTCGCTGACGACCATCCGGGTGCCGTCGGGCGACCAGTGGGGCAAGAGCGGCGACCAGTCGGGCGTGTCGGTGATCTGCCGCAGCTGCCCCGTCATCGTCGTCGTCCAGATCTCGTACTTGCCGGAGCGATCGGAAAAGAAGGCGATCAGCTCGCCGTCGGGCGACCATTCGGGAAGGCGATCGTTGAAGGGGTCGGTGGTCAGCTGGCGCAGGCCCGAGCCGTCGAGCGCGCTGATGAACAGATCCTCCTGCTGGAGGAAGGCCGTGCCGAGCACCAGCCATTGCCCGTTGGGTGACGGATGCACGAAGGCGAACGCCCTCGTTCCGGCCGTGACCGCTTCGACCGGGCCGAACGCCGCGCGCGCGGGATCGAACGCCGCGCGATAGATGTTGCTCGTGCCGGAGCGCGATTCGAAGACCAGGTGCTCGCCGTTGCCCGACAGGCGCGCGCGCCCGACGTAGCCGGCCGGCGTGGTCACGGCTTCCGGCGTGCCGGCGGGCCGGCCGGTGTCGGGGTTCATCGGCAGACGCCAGAGGTTCATGCTGCCGCCGCGGTTGCTCACGAAGTAGAGAAACGCGCCGTCGGGCGCCCACTGCGGGCACCAGTTGACGTGCGGGTCGTTGGTGAGCTGCCATGGCGTGCCGCCCTCGGCCGGCACAATCCACAAGTCGCGGGCGCTCGACGGCGGGCCGCCATCCGCCGACCGGCCCAGGCCCCAGAACGCGACGAAGCGGCCGTTCGGCGACCAGGCTGGGTGAACGGCGTCAATCTCGGTCAGCGTTCTCACCGCGCCGTCGTCGACGCGGACGACCCGAAGCTCGCCCACATCGGGGCGGCTGGTCGGAATAGTCGCGAAGTCCGTCGAGTACACGAGGTGCCGGCCGTCGGGCGACCAGGCCGGGTCGAATCCCTCCGACGTCACCCGTCGCGGCGCTTCGCCCGTGCGGCCCATGATGAAGAGCCCGCCGCCGTCGCGCTCGGAGCGGAACGCGATCAGGTCGCCGTCGGGCGAGAACGCGGGCTGCGCGTCGTCAGCCGGCGAGTCGCGCGTCAGGTTGATGGCCGTCTGGCCGCCGACGCTCTGCAGGTAGATGTCGCGGTTGCCGCTCGCGCGCGAGACGTACAGGAACCATTTGCCGTCGGGCGACAGCGTCGGGTCCGACTCGATGCCCGGCGCCGACGTCAGCTGGGTGTGCTGGAGCGTCATCGCCGGCTGCCCGCTGCCCGCGCCGCGCGGCCAGAACGTCGCGGCCACGGCGATGGCGCCGAGCACGGCGGCGGCGCCGGCTGCCACGTGCCAGCGCGGCCGCGCCGCGGCAGTGGCAAGCGCAGGAGGCCGATCCAGCTCGCCCGAGTCGAGCTCCTCCTTCAGCGTCTGCAGCTCGTTGCGCAGGTCTTTCGCGCTCTGGAAGCGGCGCTCGGGGTCTTTCTGCAGGCACGTCTTGATCACGCGCGAGAACGCCGGCGGCAGCGCGGGATTCAGGTTGGACGCCGACACCGGCGTGTCCTTGATGACGGCCGAGAGCACAGACATCGCCGTGTCGCCTTTGAACGGCTGTCTGCCGGTGGCCAGCTCGTAGAGGATCACGCCGAGCGAGAAGATGTCCGTGCGGTGATCGACCGGCTGCCCCTGCGCCTGCTCGGGCGACATGTACGCGACGGTGCCGACGATGCGGCCTTCGCCGGTGAGCTGGCGCGTGGGGGCGTCGCCGGCGAGGCCTTCCGGCTCGCGCAGCTGCGCGAGGCCGAAGTCGAGGATCTTCGCGTGGCCGTCGGC
>DATKDT010000021.1:0-13716 GCA_035512575.1 Vicinamibacterales bacterium
GAATCCTCCAGCGTCTGGCGATAGCCGTGTTCGTGCTCGCCCTGCCGCTCGCCGGGCAGGCCGCAGCCGATCCGTACATCGACGCGCTGCAGTCGATGATGGCCGACTTGCGCCCGCAAAGCCGGCAGGACGCGCAGACGATCAAGAGCGCGTACGGGCCGATGGCGAAGCGCTCGACGTTCCTCAACCGGGGAGACATGGAAGCGGCGCTCGACACCGACGAGCTCGCGCTCATGCCGGAACACACCGGACCGCTCAACATCGCGCTGCGCCTGAACGGCCGGCATCCGATCGCGGAAAAGGACCTGGCGTATCAGGCGTCGTACCTGGGGGCACGTCCGGCGGCGCTGGGCCTGCTCTACGAGATTGCGGCCCGCGTGACGTCGGGGCCCATCGAAGTCACGAGCCTCGTGCGCCATCTCGAGTACCAGCGCGCGCTGGGCGCCACCAACGGCAACGCCCGCACCGCCGTGCCGACGCACGCGATGGGAATGGCGTTCGACATCGCGCTGGTGAACACGCCGCTCGCCACCGTCTACGAAATCCGCGACGTGCTTCGCGAGATGCGGCGAGCCGGGCTGCTGTATTTCATCGGCGAAACGCAGCAGCTGGTGTTCCATGTCGTGCCGCGGCCGGCCTGGCTCGGCTACTTCGAGGCGGTGCACATGGCGCGGCTGCATGCGCCCGTTCCGCCGCTCGACACGGTGCCGGTCATCGCGGCGCTGATGCAGCGCGAGATTCCGCCGCCGCCGGTGGTCGCGCTGTCGTGGTGGCAGCGGATGCTGCTCGCCTGAGCGTCAGTAGCCCGGCTTCGTCTTCAGAATCCCGATCTGCAGCAGCAGGCCCGTGAAGTCGTAATACCGGCGCTCGTGCGCGATGCGCCCGTCGCGCATGGTGAAGAGCCGCACGCCCTGAATCGAGAAGGGCTTGCCGGTGCCGGCGAGGCCCATGAATTCCCCCCGATGCGTCGCGGTCACCGAGAACGGCTGCGCCACGCGATTGCCGTCAATCAGCAGTTCCTCGGCCTGCAGATCCCAGTCGGGGAAAATGTCGAACAGCGTCGTGTACGACACGGCGATGGCCCTGGACCCGGTCACCGTCCGGAAAATCGGGCTCACGATCGTGCCGTCGGGCGCGTGCCCCTCGGCCAGGGCGGCGCCGTCGCGGTCGCGCCAGTGCGCCTGCTGGCCGTCGAAGAAGGCCCGGATCTCGTCTGGAGTCATGGCCCGAATGCTAGCGCCAATCATCCCTTAACGGTAAAGCCCTTCTTCGTGAGCAGCTCACGCAGCTTCTCGCGCTGATCGCCCTGCAGTTCCACACCCTTCTCGACGACGGCGCCTCCGGTGCCGCAGGCGCGCTTGAGCTCCTGGCAGAGGTCCTTCAGGAACGCGGCGTTGTCGGGCAGGTCGTAGACCACGCTCACCGTTTTTCCACCCCGGCCTTTCTTTTCCATCCTGAGCCTGGCGACGACCTTGTCGGGCACGGACGCGCTTCGGTTCCGGCTGCTGCACTGACAGTTGTCCGCCGGCCAGCCGCACGTGGGGCACAGGCGGCCCTTGCCGGTCGAATACACGAGTCTGCTCATTCGTGGTTACCCCGATTGATGATTCGCCGCTCCCCGTTCGGGACAGGGCTCGCTTACACGCATGTGCTTAGCTCGCCGGGGCTCATCAACGCGACCCCTGTCCCGCGCCTAATCACCATTCTGGTCCTGCCGGGTGTGGATGTTGCAAACCGAGACGAAGGAGGACATCTGAAATGAAGAGGTTTGCTCAACTGGCGTGTGCGCTCGTCGCGGCGGTGTCGATCGCGGCCTGCGCCGGCGACAACAACACGCCCCGCGACGACGCAGCCCCCGGCGCCACCGGGACAACGGGCACGGCGGGGACGTCCACCGACGTCGATCGCGACTGGATCAACGACCGGCTGGCCGACGGCGATCTCGACGTCCGGCTCGGCCGTCTCGCGCAGGAGCGCGGCGCCAGCGCCGACGTGCGCGCATTGGGCGCGATGATGGTCGAAAAGCACACGATGGCGGGCACCGAGCTGAAGCGGATCGCCAACCGTCACAACGTGCCGGCCGCCGGCGCGGCGCGCGACAACGATGATGCCGGCGCCCAGGTCGAGCGGCTGTCGAAGCTGTCGGGCGCGGAGTTCGATCGCGCGTATCTCGACCTGATGGTCGAGGAGCACGAAGACGCGATCGACGCCCTCGAGGACAAGGCTCGTGACAATGACGAGCACGCCGACGTGAAGGACTGGGCGGCGAAGGCGTTGCCCGACGTCCGGCAGCACCTCCAGCGCGCGAAGGATCTTCGCGAGCGGCTGGATCGCTGACTAGAATAAGACCGCATGCGGGATCGTGAAGACACGACGCCGGGCGTAGCCCTTCTCGCCGGGCTGCGCCCGGCGCTTCTCGAGCTGCACAAGGCCCTGCTCGACTGGGAGCGCGCCGCCTACGAGCGCGAGCACGGCCGGCAGACCAGTGGCGAGATGCTGCGGCTGCTGCTCGACCACCCGCAGTTCGAGTGGCTGCGCGCGATCTCGGCGCTGGTGGTGCGCATCGACGAGGAGCTCGAGGCCGATGCGTCGCCGCCGGCCGAGTTCCTCGCGCTCGCCGACGCCGTCCGCGAAACGATCGGCCGCCGCGACCTGCTGTCGACCTTCGGCCAGCGCTACGAGTCGGCGCTGCAGGAGAGCCCCGATGCCGTCTTCGCGCACCGCCGCGTGATGTCTCTGCTCGCCGAAACGTAGCCAGCCGCTATTTCATCCGCCACGCCACCATGTCCTGGCGCTTCGCGAAGTGCACCAGCGGCGCCATGTCGGGCAGACGCACGCCGGTGGGCTCGACCATCGTGTTGACGTCGAGCACGATCTCCGCCTCCTGCAGCGGCCACGGGCCGTGGTGGATGTCGAGGTGCCGCAGCGCATGGCGCGGGTCGACCGTGTAGAGGCGATAGCGCTCGGTGAGGAAATGTTCGAGCGAGCCGGCAGCCGGCTCGAAGACGGGGCCGGTCGGCCGGTACCGCGCCTCGAAGTCGGCGCCGCCGCCGGATCCGTCGGTCAGCCGCCGGCTGCGGTAGTGAACCCAGCCGTCGCGCTCCTCGACGCTCATCGCGGCGGAGTGATAGGGCAGGTGCAGCAGCGATCGCGCGAAGCCCACCGCGACGGGATTGCCCGCGTCCAGACTGAAGAAATAGACGCCCGGCTTGTCTCCGGCAACCACGTACGTCCGCACATTGAGCTCGGGAAAGGCCGACACGAACGGCAGCGCGGGCACGCCGCGCGGCGTCACGTTCGTCATGTGGAACGGCACGACGCCCATCCAGGCCTGGCCCTCGAACACGTCCAGCTCGAGCCCCGCGGGCAGCGCCGCGCGGAGCGCCGTTTGATCGACCGGCCAGTGCGCGAACGCCAGGTCGTGCCACGTCTGCGTCATCAGCCACGGCCCGTCCGGCATCGGCCATGGCCGGTGCGCCGTCCGCTCGAGCGTGCCGTCGTCGAAATCGTTCTGCATGACCTTCGCCGCCGCTGCAAGATCCGGCCCCGGCCACTGAGCCGCGCGATAAGGCGCTCGGGTAGGTCCGTCGCCGCGCCAGACCTACACCTCGCGCTCAGCGCGGCAGGCGCAGGCGCGGTGTCCGGTGTTCTGAAGCGACGCCGTAAAAAAGACGTCGGAGGGACCGCTCTTTGGCCCGACTCGCCTCGGCGGCGCTTCGGAATGCCGGACATCGCGCCGAGCATCAGGAGGCGACGGACCTACCCGAGCTTCTCTTCCGCGCGGCCTCATCGCTGCGGGTACAATCGGCCTTCGATGGCGCCCGAGCTGCTGCTGCGCGGAACGATCTGGCTGGCGGTCGTGGCCTGGGCGGCGTCCGAAGTGCTGCGGCGCGGCGCCGAACGGCGTCAGGCGGCGCGGGCGGTCTACACCGCGGGCGCGCTGCTGCTGGTGATCCACACGATGGCCGCCTTCGAGCTCCACCACGACTGGAGCCACGCCGCGGCGCTGGCCGAAACCGCGCGGCGGTCGGCCGAAACCACCGGCTTCGCGTCGGGCAGCGGCCTCTACCTCAATTACGCCTTCATCGCGCTCTGGCTCGCCGACGCCGCCTGGTGGTGGCTGCGCCCTCACGCGTATCTGCATCGCGCCCGGCTCGCCGAGGCGCTGGTCTTCGCCTTCTTCGTGTTCATGATCGTCAACGGCGCCGTCGTGTTCGCGGCGGGGCCGCTGCGCATCCTGGGCGCGGCGGCGGTCGTGGCGGCGCTCGCCGCTCGGCTGACGCGCGTGCCCGGCCGGCGGCTGCAGGAAGAGCGCGCATGACCGCGGCAACCGCCGCCGCGTTTGCCGCGCCGCGGTCGCGCCGCGTGTTCCACGGCTGGATTGTCGTCGGCATGGCCGCGCTGGCCATGGTGGGCACGCTGCCGGGGCGCACGCAGGGACTCGGCCTCATCACCGAGCCGCTCATGCGCGACCTTGGCCTCGGCCGCATCGAGTACGCGCAGATCAACCTCGCGGCCACGCTCGTCGGCGCGCTGTTCTGCTTCGGCGTCGGGCGCCTGATCGATCGCCGCGGCAGCCGCCTGGTGCTGACGCTCGTCGCCGTCCTTCTCGGCCTCGTCGTGATCGGGATGAGCCGCGCCGGCTCTATCGCGGCCCTCCTCCTCTTCGTCACCCTCACGCGCGGCTTCGGACAGAGCGCGTTGTCGGTCGTCAGCCTCGCGATGGTGGGGAAGTGGTTCCGGCAGCGGCTCACGCGCGCGATGGCCGTGTACTCGCTGCTCATGAGCGTCGGCTTCATGGCGGCGTTCCCGCTCGTCGGCGCGCTGGTGCTCGCCTATGGATGGCGCGTGGCCTGGGCGGCCGTCGGCGCCGCGCTCGTCGCCGGCCTCGCGCCGCTCGCGTGGATCTTCGTGCGCTCCGTGCCCGGCGACGTCGGCCAGGAAATCGACGATGCGCCGCCGGGAAGGGCGGAAGCCTTCGTCACGAGGGGCGCGACACTCGGCGCCGCCTTGCGCACGCCCGCCTTCTGGGTGTTCGCGGTCGCCAGCGCGCTGTACGGCCTCGTGGCGTCGGGCATCGGCCTGTTCAACGAATCGATCCTCGCCGAGCGCGGCTTCGCGCCCGCCATCTATCACCAGGCGCTCGCGGTCACCGCGCTGACCGCGCTTGCCGGCAACTTCCTGTCGGGCGCGCTCGCCGGCCGCGCGTCGCTGCGCGCGCTGCTGCTCGCCGCGCTCGTCATGCTGGCCGGCGGCCTTGCGGCGCTGCCGCACGTGAGCACCGTGGCGCATGTCATGGCGCAGGCGGTCGCGATGGGCCTGGCCGGCGGCTTCGTCATGGTCGTGTTTTTCAGTTTCTGGGGCCGCGCCTACGGCCAGGCGCACCTCGGACGCATTCAGGGCGCCGCGCAGGCGATAACCGTCGTGGCCTCCGCCGTCGGCCCGCTGCTGTTTGCGTGGGGCGTCGAAACCACCGGCTCGTATGCGGCCGGCTTCTACGGCCTCGCCCTCGTCGTCGTCACGCTTGCGGTGGCCGCGGCCGTGGTGCGGATGCCCCGTCGGACCATGGCATGAGACTGACGACTGACTGCACTCCGCCCATCAAGGCAGCCGTGTTGCATCAATCTGGCCCCGCCCCCGTGTACCAGAACTCCAGGTTCAGCGTCAGGATGGAGAGAAGGATGGCGGCGATCGTGATCGGCACGCCGGTCCGCACATACAGTCCGTAAGGTATCGACACGCCCCGGCTTCGCAGAATCGCGAACCAGAGCAGCGCGGCCAGCGATCCGATCGGCAGCATCCGCGGTCCGAGATCGCCGCCGATCAGCGCGGCAAACACCAGCATCCGCGTCTCCGACCAGGGCGCGCCGAAATCTTCGATCACCATCGCCATGATCGTGGCCGTGGGATGGTTGTTCATAATCGCCGAGAAACCGGCCGCCGCCAGCGCGGTGCAGAGCGTGAGACCAGGCACCGACGCTCCGGCTGCCGCGCGGAGGAGCTCTGCGATCTGGCCGGCCAGGCCGACGTGACGCAGCCCGTAGGCGACGATGAACATGCCAATCACGAACAGCACGACGTCCCACCCGACGCGCTTCAGGATGATCGGCACGCCGGGGGGCTCCACAACGGCCTGAATCGCAAGCAGCAGCACAGCAGCCGCGGCCGCCACCGCCCAGACCGGCACACCGGTCGCCTGCTCGGAGAAGAATCCGATGAGGGCGGCCATGAGAATCGACGCACAGACTGCGGCACATGGCCCTACCGATCCGTGCGACCGGTCGGACGGCGGCTCCGCGTAGGCCTTCGGAATCTGATGTCGAAAAATCCACGCAAGACCGGCGTAGCTCGTAAGAATGCTGACGAGTCCCGGGAGGACCATCCAGCGGGCGTACTCCATGAAACCGATGTCGAAGAGACTCGCCACGATGATATTGATCGGATTGCTGATCACCAGGACGCCAACGGAATTCGCGACGAACAGGACCGCGAAGTAATACGGCAGCCGGTTGGCCCGACGCCACGATCCTCCCACGCGGTCCACGAGATCGCATACCAGCGGCGTGAAAATCAGGATGGCGGCGTCGTTGGTGAACAGCATGCCGGTGAGCGAAGCCGCGAGGAAGAGATAGGCGAACAGCCGCCTGCCGTCGCCGCGCGCGGCGCGCGCGATGCGCCACGCGAGCACGCGAAACAGCCCTGCGCGTTCGGCCACCAGCGTCACGATCATCAGGCTGACGACCGTGACCACGGGCCGCGAGAGCGTTCGGATCGCAAGCCAGCCGAGTGGGACGGGAATGACGAAGAGCAGCGTCAGCAGCGCGCCGATCGCGGCCGCGGCTGCAGGATTGATGCTGATGTGCCGCAGCCGTGGGCGTCCAATCGACAGCGTGACGGTGAGGGCCAGAATGGAAAGGGCGACGACCATCCTGCCGGCTTCGGGCTACTGCAGCCGTATCACCGGAACCATCGCGAGCCGGCCATTCGCCCCTGGTTGAGCGATGATGACGATCGCGGCGATCGATCCACCTTTCGCCACGGCCGTCACGGTGCCGCGCAGGTCGGACGTGTCGGCGCCGGGGAACCATTGATCGATGGTACGCGCGGCCTGGCCATTCGCGGGAAGCTGAATCTCTGCGCGGCCGCCCTGAACCTCACGGCCTGCAGCGTCGCGAAGCACCAGCGTCACCGTCGACGCCGCCCCTGGCGAGCTGATGGACACTTCCGTGGTGAGACCCGTCGATGCCTGTCGCTCCACGGCGGCCAGGAACCCCTCGACGGCCGCCATCGAGGACGCCCCGGTGCCCGCCCCGCCTGGAAGTGAGAAGCGGAGGAGGCCGCTGACGCCCGGACCGCCCGTGATCTGCGCCGACCCGGCGACTGCCGCGCCGCCCGGGGCCGTTCGCAGCGCCAGCGCCGCGCCTGACGCCAGCTCGAATGGGACGGATGCCGCACGATCTCGACCGTCGAACGGCATCGCGAGCGGTTCGCCTCCCTCGCCGAAGAAAGCCACCGCGCCCTTTGCCGTGCCCGGGCCCGCATTGACGATGAGGAGCGTATTCGAGGCGCCATCGCCAGCCGTGATGCGCGCGACGTGCGTCGCGGCTGGCGCGTCGCCGGCGGCCGGCTCCGCCAGAAACGGGGCAGCCGGAACAGCCGGAAAGACGCCGAGCATGCGCCCGTCCTCGCGCGCGTCAAGGCCCGCTGCCGACAGCGGTCCGCCATCGATCCTCATCGTGCCGTCGAACGTCCGGAGCCGCGGAAAGAGCTCGTGCCCGAAGCGCATGGTCTGACCGTGCGGCGGCAAATCGAACTGCCGTCCCCCTGCCTGCTCGCCGCCGATCTCGGTACCCGCCAGGTCGTAGGGCGTGATCGTGATCTTGCAGGGCGTATCGCCGCAGACGACTGCCACGCCCGTCGTCGACCCTGACGCGCGATCGATGAACAACGGGACGATGAAACTGTCGCTGCGCGCCATTGGCACGGATGCGCCCGTCACGTCGGACAGCGGGGTGGACGCGATCGCCCCAATCGGCCTATCGGTGCGGAGCTCGGCCGATCCATCCGGCAGGACGACCGACGCGTCGCTCGGGATTTCCAGGCGGCCAAGCGGCGGCACGGTGATCGGCAGCTCGGTCTGCTCTTTTTTGTCCTTGTCGTCTTTGTCCTTGTCGTCCCCACCGGTGACGGCAAATACGAGCGCCTTGCCTTCCTTGTCGTAGAGCGCCAGTGTGCCTGTGACGATCGCCGTCGCCGACGGATTCGTCACGACGATCGCTGGTCGCGCGCCGGGGGCGGCACTCAGGCTGGTGAGCGTGTAGGCGTATCGAATGTGCTCGATGCCGGTGGCGGTGTACGTGCCGCCGGTCAACGGATCCCTGATCGAATACGTGTCGCCGTCCTTCGTCAGGCGCGTGATGTCAGCCGCCGAAAACCCCTCGAGGATCAGTGTGTCGGTGCCTTCGCCCCCGTCGAGCATCTCCTGCAGGCCCGCTGGAACATCACCAGCTCGCAGGACGATGACGTCGTCGCCTGGTCCCGCCGTACAGCTGTCGGCGCCGAGGCCGGGGAGCAGATGATCATTCCCGTTGCCGCCCGACAACGTGTCGCTGCCGGGTCCGCCGTCCAGAAAATCATTGCCCTCGCCGCCGAACAGGCCGTCGTTCCCGAGGCCGCCGGTCAGGCGATCCGAGCCTCCGTCACCGCGGAGCACGTCGTCGCCGTCATGCCCATCGAGCGTGTCGTCGCCGGCGCCACCGAACAGGGTGTCGTCGCCATCGCCCCCATCGAGGACATCGTCGCCGGCGCCGCCCGACATCACGTCCTGACCGTCGCCGCCGAAGAGCGTGTCGCGCCCGGCGCCGCCCGCCATGACGTCGTCGCCGTCGCCGCCACGCAGGAGGTCATCGCCGTCGCCGCCGTCGAGATCGTCATCGCCGGCACCGCCGTCGAGCGTGTCGTCACCATCGCCGCCGTCCAGCGTGTCGGCGCCATCGCCGCCCGTGACGTAATCATTGCCTTCGCCGCCGTCGAGGATGTCGTCGCCGGCTCCACCGGCCAGGACGTCGTCGCCTGGGCCGCCATCGAGTGTGTCGTCGCCGTCGCCGCCACGCAGGGTATCGTCGCCCGCCATCCCGAACAGCCAGTCAGGTCCGGCGAGTCCTTCCAGCAGATCGTCGCCCGGCGTGCCCTCGAGCACGTCCTCGCCGTCGGTCCCTCGAAGGACGACACCGGCGACGAGCTTGACCTTGTCCAGGACCTGCGCGGAGGAGACCAGGGCATACGCGGGAAGGACCAGAGTGGTGAGCAGGGCCCCGATGCAGAGGAGCCTCCCGTTAGGGGCGGAGCAAGGCCAGCAGAGGGGAGTCTTCGACATGGCCGCCGGATCGCGTCACTATTCCAGTTCTCCCGGCAACTGTCAATCGCGTACTTGACATTACTTGACACAGGAATTCCCCTATGGCAGATTGCACGAGTCACAGGCAAAAACCGGCAGCGTGAGAGGTCAATAATGGCTGCTTCGGCGATGTTCGTCGGCCGGCGGCGCCTTCGGGTGTTGGCCTTGATTGCTGTCGTTGCGATCGGCATGGTCTCGCCGATCCGCGCGCGCCAGAGCGCCCTCTCCGAAACCGAGCGCATCGTTCACGCGCTCAATCGTCTTGGGTACGGTCCCCGCCCAGGCGACATCGACAAAGTCCGGGCGATGACCCTGCCCGTTTACGTCGAGCAGCAGCTGCATCCCGAACGGATCGACGATCGGGTCGTCGAGGCGAAGCTCGCCGCATACCGGACGCTGAGCATGTCGCACGCGGAGCTGCTGGCAGCGTATCCGCCGGTCGCGCCGGAAGCCTTGCGGCAGCGACACAGCGCGCTGCAGAAACGTGAGACAGCACTCGCCCGCGCCGCTGGCGGCGGCACGGAGACCAGCGCCCTTCCGTCCGGCGCGCCATTGAGCCCGCGACTGTTCCGCGACATGGCCGGCCGTGACCGGCCCGTCGCGCAGGAGTTCTATCGAGGGAAGCTCCTTCGGGTCGTCTACAGCGACCGGCAGTTGCTCGAGCTGGTGGTCGACTTCTGGATGAACCACTTCAACATCAATTACGGCGATAACCACGCCGCGACCGATTTCGAGAACCATGTCGTGCGCCCGCTCGCGCTGGGCCGGTTCCACGATCTGCTGGCGGCAACCGCAAAGCGGCCGGCCATGCTGGAGTACCTCGACAACTGGCTGAGCGCCGCGCCGGCGGAGGAAGTCGAGCAGAGGCTGGCGCCGCTCCGGGGCTCCTCGTCCCCAGCCGATCGACTCACGGTGCAGCGACGCCTGCCGTTTCTTCGGAGGGCCTCCGGCCTCAACGAGAACTACGCGCGCGAGCTGATGGAGCTGCATACGCTGGGCGTCGACGGTGGCTACACGCAGCAGGACGTGATTGAGGTCGCGAAGTGCTTCACGGGGTGGACCATCGACGGCGGCCGCGAAGAGGAGGGATCGTTCCGTTTCGATCCGCTCATTCACGTCGGCGGCGACAAAGTGGTCCTCGGACACACGATCGCGGCGGGCGGAATCGACGAGGGGGAGCAGGTGCTTCGAATCCTGAGCCGCCATCCGTCGACGGCGCGCTTCGTCTCGACCAAGCTCGTTCGCCGGCTCATTGCCGACGACCCGCCCGCGGAAGTCGTCGACGCGGCGGCGCGCACGTTCCTGCGGACGGACGGCGACATCCGTGAGGTGCTGCGCACCATCATCACGTCGCCCGCGTTCTTCGCGCCCGAGCATCATCAGGCCAAGGTCAAGAAGCCGATCGAGCTGGTCGCAAGCACGCTGCGCGCCGTCAACGCCGATATCGACATGGATGCGGCGTTCCAGCGTCTCGCCCAGGCGCTGGCGCAGATGGGCGAGCCGTTGTATTCGCATCCGTCGCCCGACGGGTTTCCCGATGTCGCGCCGGCCTGGGTCAACACGAACGCGCTGCTCCGGCGGCTGCACTTCGCCCTGGCGGTCGCCTCGGGCGAAGTGCCGGGCGTCACGCGCGATCTGCAGGCCGCCCGCAGTCTCCTTCGCGAGATGGGCGTGCCCGAGCCCACACCGGCGCAGCTCGCGCGCGCGCAGACGGCGCCTGCGAAGCCGCAGGAAGGCCAGGGACAGCCGATGATGATGGCCGGCGAGTCGATGGCGATGGGCGCGGCGCCGGCGGCGATCGATGCCGAGAAGTCCGGCGCGGGCGTCCTGCAGCTTGTCGTGGCGGGCATGCTCGGCGGCCCGCAGTTTCAGAAACGCTGAACGTTGGAAAGGTGAGGCGGCGATGATCAATCGACGCGTATTTGTCAGGGACGGCGGGCTCGCCGTGGTCGGCCTGTCGTTCATACCCGGATTCCTCCAGCGCACCGTCGCCGCGGCAGGCACGACGAGCCGGCAGAAGGTGCTCGTCGTGATCTTTCAGCGCGGCGGCGCCGACGGCCTCAACATCGTCGTGCCGTTCGCCGAGAAGGCCTACTACGCCTACCGGCCGTCGATCGCCATTGCACCGCCCGGGACAAAGCCTGATACGGCGCTCGATCTCGATGGATCGTTCGGGCTCCATCCGGCGCTCGCGCCCCTGCATGCGATCTACCAGAAGAACCAGCTCGCGATCATCAACGCCGTCGGGTCTTCCGCTCCCACACGCTCGCATTTCCAGGCGCAGGATCGGATGGAGTCGGCGGGAGTGAACCTGTCGAGCGGCTGGTTGAATCGCTATCTTCAGTCGGAGCCGGATCCGAAAGCGACTGCCTTCCGCGGCGTGGCCATGGGCGTCACGCTTCCGCGAACGCTGCGTGGCGGAGCGCCCGCCCTGGCGCTCGGCGCCGCCAACCAATTCGATCTGCAGACCGCCGGCGAGTTGTACGAGTCGGTCTATCAGAGCGAGAGCAACACGCTGCTCTCGGGTGCGTCGCGCGAGATGTTCGCGGCGATTGCGATGCTCCGAAAGGCCAGCCCGGGTGACTACAAGCCCGCGGACGGCGTCAACTATCAGAACAACGTGCTCGGCCGCGGGCTGAGACAGGTCGCGCAGCTGATCAAAGCGGACGTCGGCCTGCAGGTCGCCTGCATCGACATCGGCGGTTGGGACACCCACGCCGGACAGGGCAGCACGACCGGCCGCCTGCCCAACGTGCTCGGGCAGTTCGGCCGTGCGATCGCCGCGTTCCACAAGGACATGGGCGATCGCATGGACGACGTCCTCGTGCTGACGATGTCGGAGTTCGGGCGGACGGCGCGCGAGAACGGCAATCAGGGTACCGACCATGGGAACGCGAACGTGATGTTCCTGATGGGCGGGGCCGTCAAGGGCGGGAAGATTTACGGCACCTGGCCGGGCCTCGAGAAGGAGCAGCTCAACGAAGACCGCGATCTCGCGCTGACCACCGACTACCGCGAGGTCTTCGCGCACGTGCTCTCGCGCCATCTCGGCTGCCGGAATCTGAAGACGGTCTTTCCCGGACTGACGATCGATCCGAAGCGCTTCACGGAAATGCTTTGAGCCGCCGTGCGAACCGCGGCACGAGGAGATTCAACAGCCCTCCGTTCTGAGCGCCTCCGAACCGAAGATCTCCGTGCCGTCCTTCGTCTTTCCCGTCAGGGACGCAGACGTGTGGCCGCAGGCGACACCCGTCTCGCTGTTGCGGAACAGCATCAGCAGATCGACGCGTCCGTCTTTGTTGACATCTTCGGCCATCGAGCGCGTCACCGCGGCCTCGGTTCCCTTCGCCCCGAACCGCACGGTGGCCGTGTCAACCGCGGCGGCCGTGAAGTCCGGCGTCGACAGGATCGCCACGGGGACGAGACCCCCGCTCTTCGGGTCCATCGTCGTCGGTTCGTCACCGGGTTTGATGTCGATCGTGACCTTGATCTTCTCGAAGACGGCGCGAGGCGCCGCGTGCGGTATCTGAGACGGGACCGCGGAGACCGCGTAACCCAGCGCGACGGTCGCGCAGACGATAAGCCCAGCCTTCATTCTCACCTCTCGCGTCATCTTGACACCGGTGGGCGGGCTGCTTCAACCGCGATGCGTACGGCGCATGGGTGACATCGGCGTCGGCACCCTCGATACGGGCATTCTGCCGGCGGACGGCGCGGTTCGTGCCAGCAGGGACGCGAGCGCGGCGATCGAACTGCCTGCGATTCCGCGCGCAGATGTCCTCTGGCGCAGCCTGCGCGCCTGGATCTGGGCGGGCTGCGCGCTCGCACTGTTCAGGGCGGTCCCGATCATCGCTGTCGATTATTGGTTTCTCGACAGTCTCGGCCGGGGCGGCGTGTTCCGGACGAACTTCACGGCGCAGCTTGTCCTGTTCTGCGCCGCCCTGCTGACCTTCGCCCCGGCCGTGGCCCTGTCCGTGCGCGCCAACGCGGCGAGCCCCGCTCTGCGGCGCGGCGCGGTGGATGCCGGGTTGTGGATCGGCGGCGTCGCGGGTTGGCTGCTCGCGCGGCAGTATCTGGAATTCCTGCTGGCGTACCACGGCGGGACGTTCGGCGAAATCGATCCTGTGTTCGGCCGAGACGTGGGCTTCTACGTGTTCACGCTGCCGGCGATCTCGACTGCGCTCACGGCCATGACGGCGCTGGCCGCGCTCGGCGCCGCTGCCACCGTGATCGGCCGGTACGACCAGCTCCGGAACGCGACCCGCCACCAACACGGCGCCTCATCCAGGCAGATCGGCCGCCTCCTCGTAACACGAGGA
>DATKDT010000022.1:0-17276 GCA_035512575.1 Vicinamibacterales bacterium
GCAGACCGAGCAGTTCTACAGCGCGCTGAAACTGCTGAAGGTGCCCACGGCCATGATCCGCTTCAACGACGAGGCGCACGGCACGTCATCGAAGCCGTCGAACTTCATGCGCACGCAGCTGTACCTGCGCTACTGGTTCGAGAAGCACAAGAGGGCGACTCAAACGAATTGAATCAATTTCTCTTGTTGACCATCCACTCCCACGCGTCGTACTCGTCGTGGAAGCGGCGGGCGTCGCCGGCGGCGAAGTCGTAGCGGGAGTCGTTCCAGAACTGCTCGAACTTCTCCTTCGACCAGCCCAGGCGGTCGGCAAAGGTGTCGCGGAAGGCTTCCTCGATGAGCTCCGTGTCACCGCCGTGGCCGGCCACGTGCCGGCCGGCTGAGAGCGCGTCGCGGTAGGCGATCATCCAGAGCAGCGTGGCCACGGTGGCCGTCCAGGCCGACGCGGGCACGCTGCCGCCGCCGGCGCCATACAGGTTGCGGGCCATCTCGAACAGGTCGGGCGTCATGCGCGCCTCTCTATGGGGGGCCGCGGGTGGCGATGGACGAACCATGCGGTGGCGTTCACGAGCCGCAGCTGCGAAAGATAGAGGCGGCCGGCTGCGATGCGCGACTCCGGCGCCGGCGGGTCGGTGCGCAGCAGCGCCGCGCGCGTCATGGCGACGCGCAGCCGCAGACGCCGCGACGCCGCCAGCGTCGCGTAGTGGCGCCTCACGTCGAGGGCGATGACGGCGGCGGCGAGCAGCACGAAGAGCCACGGCGTGAGCCGGCCGTTGCCCAGCAGCAGCGCGAACCGCGAGCCCGATCCCACATAGAGATTCGTCAGCATGTGCTCGAAAACGATCCAGGCCGCGCACGCGGCGGGAATCGCCCACCAGTAGTCCCTGAGCCGGTAACGCAGCGCGAGACCGAGGCCGAGCCCGCCGGCGATGAAGCCGGTTGCCGCCGCATGCCCGGCGTAGCCGGCCGCGCCCCACGCGCCCGGCACCAGATAGAAGCTGTTGACATGCGGGCCATAGCGCCGCGCCATGTCGGCGGCCACGCCCGCGTTGTTCTCGAGCAGCAGCGAGTTCTCCGCCAGCGCGAACCCGGCGCCCGCAAGACAGCCGAGCATCAGCAGATCCGACGGATTCGGCGAGAGCCGCGCGCGCCGCACGTGCAGGAACACCAGCAGCGCGACCGGCGCCAGCTTCAGCGCTTCCTCGACGATGGGGATCAGGGCCCAGTTCACGAGGCCCTGTGTGGTGTCGAGGCCCGCGGCCGACATCGCGCGGCCGGCGGCCACGACGAGCAGCACGACAGGTCCGCCGCCAAGACCCAGCGCCGATACGGCCGACCCCGCCGACACCGAGCGCGTCAACAGCGTCAGCACGAGAATCGACGCGGGAAACTGGAGCTCGCGCGCGACCGTGCCGGGCGCCTGGTAGGCCAGAATCAGCAGCGCGCCGGTGAAAAGACCGAGCGCCGCCATCCGCAGCAGGTCGCGCATGGGCGCCATCGTACTGGATGCGACCGGCCGCGCCCAGTGAAGGTTAGAATTCGAGGAGCATGACCAGACTGCTCGCCGCCGCCCTCACCATCATTGTCATCGGCACGCCCCAGCAAACCGATCGAGGCGTCGCGTCGAGCACGGGCCTCGTCGTCTCGGCCTCGTCGATTGCCTCGGACGCCGGCGCGGCGGTGCTGGCCGACGGCGGCAACGCCGTCGACGCGGCCGTGGCCACCGCCTTCGCGCTCGCGGTGACGCTGCCGGCGGCCGGCAATCTCGGCGGCGGCGGCTTCATGGTCGTGCGTACGCCTGACGGCAAGGCCACCACGTTCGACTATCGCGAGAAGGCTCCGGGCAGGGCGACGCCGACGATGTATCTCGGCGCCGACGGCCGGATCGATCGCAGCCTCACGAGCGCCGGGTATCTCGCACCGGGCGTGCCCGGCACGGTGCGCGGTCTCGCGCTCGCGCACAGCCGCTTCGGCAGGCTGCCGTGGAAGCGGCTCGTCGAGCCGGCCGCGGCGCTTGCCCGCGACGGCTTCGAGATGCACCCCACGCTCGCGCGCGGCCTCAACGCGCAGCTCGAAGGCGTGATGGGACAGTTCCCTACGTCGGTGGCCGCATACGGCAAGCCCGGCGGCGGCCGCTGGGAAGGCGGCGACCGCATCGTGCTGGCCGATCTCGGGCGCACGCTGCAGGCGATTGCCGACGGCGGACCCGATGCGTTCTACACAGGGTGGATTGCCGAGGCACTTGCCAGGGACATGGCTGCCAACGGCGGTCTGATCAGCGTCGAGGATCTCGCGAAGTACGAGGCGAAGGAGCGCGCGCCCGTGCGCGGCACGTTCAACGGCTACGAGATCATCTCGATGCCGCCGCCCAGCTCCGGCGGCATCGCGCTCGTCGAGATGCTCAATATCCTCGAGACGCTCGGCATCCAGAAGCTCGCGCCGGGCTCGGTCGAAGCCACGCACCTGCAGATCGAAGCCATGCGCCGCGCGTTCCTCGATCGCGCGCGCTTTCTCGGCGATCCTGATTTCACGGACATTCCCGTCGAGCGGCTCACCTCCAAGGCGCACGCGCGCGAGGCCGCCGCCTCCATCGCCCGCAACAAGGCCTCCAACAGCGCCGATCTCGGCAAGGACATCGTCACCGCGCCGTCCGGACAGGAGCCGATGGAAACGACGCACTTCTCGGTGCTCGATCGCGACGGCCTGGCCGTGTCGCAGACGTACACGCTCGAGGGCAGCTACGGCTCGCGCGTGGTCGTCAAAGGCCTCGGCTTCCTGCTGAACAACGAGATGGGCGACTTCAACAAGAAGCCGGGCGAGACGAATCTCACCGGCGACATCGGCACGCCCGCCAACCTCATCGCCCCTGGCAAGCGCATGCTCAGCTCCATGACGCCCGCCATCGTCACGCGCGACGGGAAGCTCGCACTGATCACCGGCACGCCTGGCGGACGCACCATTATCAACACCGTCATGAACGTGATCCTCAACGTCACGGCGTTCGGCATGACCGGCCGCGAGGCGGTCGATGCGAAGCGCCTGCATCATCAGTGGCTGCCGGATCGCGCGTCGCTCGAGGCCGGCGCGCTCTCCGACGATGCCCTGGCGCGGCTAAGGGCGATGGGCCACGAGGTGCGCCAGGGAGGCTCGCAGGGCGATGCCCATTCGATATGGATCGACCCGAAGACCGGCACCGCGTACGGCATCAACGACAGGCGGACGGCCGCATCAAAGGCGTCCGTGCCGGGGAAGTGAGCGGCGGCGGCGTGGGTACGGTGAGTGGTAGAACTTCCAATTAACCTTCGCGATTACGAGGCGCTCGCGCGGTCTCGTATGGAGCCGGCTGCGTGGGATTACTACGCCGGGGCGGCAGGGGACGAGCGCACGCTGGCCGACAACGTCGAGGCGCTCGGACGCCTCAAGCTCGTCCCCCGAGTGCTGGTGGACGTCAGCCGTGTCGACACCTCGACGACGGTGCTGGGAGAGCCGCTGTCGATGCCGATCATGCTGGCGCCGACGGCGTTCAACAAGCTCGCCCATCCGGAAGGCGAAGCCGCCGCCGCGCGCGCGGCGGCAGGCGCCGGCACACTGATGGTCGCCAGCACTATCGCCACGTGCACGCTCGAGGAAATCGCCTCCGCTGCGCCGGGCCCGCGCTGGTTCCAGCTGTACATCTACAAGGACCGCGCCATCACGGCGGAGCTCGTCGCACGCGCGGAGGCCGCCGGGTACCGCGCGATCGTGCTGACCGTGGACACGCCGCTGCTGGGCCGGCGTGAGCGCGACGCGCGCAACAACTTCATGCTGCCGCCCGGCATCGGCATCGCCAACTTCGCGGGCCTTCGGGATCGGCTCGATGCCACGGGCTGGCCGCCGGGCTCGAGCTTCTCGGCGTACGTGCACAATCTGTTCGACGCCTCGGTCACGTGGGAGGCGCTCGACTGGCTGCGCGCATCGACGACGCTGCCGGTCGTGCTCAAGGGAGTCCTGTCGCCAGACGATGCGATGCGGGCGGTCGAGGCCGGTGCGGCCGGCGTGATCGTGTCGAATCACGGCGGACGACAGCTCGATGGCGCCATCGCGTCGATCGACGCGCTGCCGGCCGTGGCCGAGGCCGTGGGCGGCAGGATCGAGGTCCTCATGGACGGCGGGATTCGCCGCGGCGCCGACGTGATCAAGGCCCTGGCCCTCGGCGCGCGGGCCGTGCTGATCGGCCGCCCATACCTGTGGGGTCTCGCCGCAAATGGCGAGCAGGGCGTCCGCCACGTGCTCGATATTCTCCGCGGCGAGCTGGAGCTTGCGATGGCGCTTGCCGGACGGCCGACGCCCGCCGACATCGATCGAAGCGCGATCGCGGCGCGCTCTGCCGGCGAGCACGGGGGACCCGGAGCCCTGAGCCGGTGACGCCCGGCGCCGTTCGCGCGCCTCGCGCCGATCTCGAGCCGCTGGGCACGGCCGCGCTCCCGGCGCCTCCGCCGTTCACGCCGCGGCACGTGCTCCGCACCATCGGTCCCGGCGTCATCGGCCTCGGCGTGGCTATCGGCAGCGGCGAATGGCTGCTCGGTCCTTCCGTGATTGCCGCGTACGGGCCGCAGCTGCTGTGGCTCACGACCGTCGCCGTCGTTCTGCAGGTGCTGCTCAATCTCGAGATGGCGCGCTACACGCTCTACACGGGCGAGCCGATCATCACGGGCTTCATGCGCACGTGGCCTGGGCCGGCATTCTGGGGAAGCGTCTACGCCGTTCTCTCATTTCTCCAGTACGGATGGCCTGGCTGGGCGCTCGCGAGCGCGACGGCCAGCGCCGCGCTGATCCTCGGACGCATTCCCGGCGCCGGTGACGCGGGCCTCGTGATCGCGCTCGGCTACGCGACGTTCGGCCTGTGCCTCCTCATCACGCTCACGGGACGCAAAGTGGAGCGGACGCTCGAGCTTGCGATGTGGACGATGGTCGGCGCGATCCTGCTGTACCTGACGGGCCTGAGCGTGACGAGCGTCTCGAGCGCGACGTGGGGCCGTACGGCCGCAGGCTTTCTCACGGTTGGCGCATTCCCATCCGGTGCCGACTGGACGTTGATCGCGGCGTTTGCCGCGTACTCGGGATCGGGCGGCATGGGCAACGTGTTCATCACGAACTGGATGCGCGACAAGGGCTTCGGCATGGCCGGCACGGTCGGCTATATACCCGGGGCCGCGGCCGGAAGGATCCAGTTGAAACCTCACGGCAACGTCTTTCCAGTGACCGCCGAGACGCTTTCGAGCTGGAAAGGCTGGTGGAAACACGTCTACGTCGATCAGTGGCTGATCTTCGGCCTTGGTTCGCTCGGCGGGATGGCGCTCACCGCGGCACTGGCGCTCGAGTTCGTGAAGCCGGGCGCGACGGTCGGCGGCTGGGGCGCCGCCAACATGCTCGCCGACGCCATCGCGGACGTGCACGGTCCTCTGTTCTGGTATGTGACGGTCTTCTGCGGATGCTGGGTTCTCTTCTCGACGCAGCTTGGCGTGGTCGACGGCCTGCCGCGCGCCGTCACCGACATCGTGTGGAGCGCCAGCCGCCGCGCGCGAGCCGTGCGCGGCGGCGACGTTCGCGCAGTCTATTACAGTGTCGTCGTCCTCTTCGCGCTGTGGGGCATGATCGCGCTCAACCTCGCGCAGCCGCTCACGCTGATTCTCGTCGGCGCCAACGTCGCAGGCTTCATCTTCGTGCTCGTCAGCATTCACACGCTCGTGGTCAACCGGGCGTTTCTGCCGCCCGCCCTTCGCCCGCCCATGTGGCGCGAGGCGGCACTGGTGGCGACGGCGGTGTTCTATGGCACGCTGCTGGTTTCGGTGCTCTGGCGGCTCATGTGATAGGCTTTCGGTCAATGTCGTTCCGCGCCGTCCGCGTGCACCACCATCATCGTCATTCGACGATCAGGTGGGGCTGCGCCTAACGCGCGAAAGAACGAGCCGGACGAACCGGCCTTTCGGAAACCAGGCCCCGCACTCGAGCGGGGCTTTTGCTTTTAAGCGGGATTGGCAATGGATTTCAGCAAACTTGGCGGCCTGATACCGGCCGTGGTGCAGGACGCGGCCAGCGGCGACGTGCTGATGGTGGGCTTCATGAACGAGGAGGCCCTCACCCGCACGCGCGACACCGGCTACGCGACGTTCTACAGCCGCTCGCGCAACACGCTGTGGACAAAGGGCGAGACGTCGGGCAACCGCCTGCGCGTCGAGCGGCTCAGCATCGACTGCGACGATGACACGGTGCTGCTGCAGGTGACGTGCGAAGGCGATGGAGTCGCGTGCCACACGGGGGCGCGAACATGCTTCAGGCCCGCGGAGCAGTCATGAAGCTGCGCCTCGGCATCCCGAAAGGATCGCTGCAGGACGCGACGATCCAGCTGTTCGCGCGCGCCGGCTTTGCCATCTACGCGAACCCGCGCTCGTACTTTCCGGCGATCGACGATCCGGAAATCGAGTGCATGCTGATTCGCGCGCAGGAGATGGCGCGCTACGTCGCCGACGGCGTGCTCGACGCCGGCCTCACCGGGCTCGACTGGATCGCGGAGTACGAGTCGAGCCACGACAAGCGCGTGCAGCGCATCGTCGATCTCGTGTACGCGAAGCAGAGTTTCGGAAAGGTACGATGGGTGCTCGCCGTGCCTGAGGATTCGCGCTACGAGCGGGCCGAGGACCTGGAAGGCGCGACCATCGCCACGGAGCTCGTGCGGGTCACCGAGGCCTACTTCCGCGACAAAGGCGTGAAGGTGGCGGTCGAATTTTCCTGGGGCGCGACCGAGGTGAAGCCGCCGGTGCTGGCCGATGCCATCGTGGAGGTCACCGAAACCGGCTCGTCGCTGCGCGCGAACCGGCTGCGGGTCATCGACACGCTGATGGAGTCGAACACGCAGCTGATTGCGAACGCGGTGTCGATGGACGATGGGTGGAAGCGCATGAAGGTGCAGAACATCGCCCTGCTGCTCAAGGCGGCCATCGAGGCGCAGGGCCGCGTCGGGATCATGCTCAACGTCGAGCGCCGCGGCCTCGACCGCGTGCTGGCGCTGCTGCCCGCGCTGCAGCGCCCGACCATCTCGTCGCTCAGCGACCCTGACTGGGTGGCGGTGAACACCATCATCGAAGAGCGCACCGTGCGCGAGCTCATCCCGAAGCTGAAGGCGGCCGAGGCGCATGGCATTGTCGAGTATCCGCTGAACAAGATCGTGCTCTGATGATTCGCATACTGAAAACGTCCGACACGGCGGCGATCGACGCGCTCGTGGCGCAGGATGCCACCAGAGACCCGAAACTCGTGAGGGCGGTGGCGCGCATCGTTGCCGGCGTGCGCGAGAACGGCGACGAGGCGCTCGTCTCTTACGCGCGCCGGTTCGACGCGCTGACCGGGCCGATCGAGATCACGCCGGATGAGATTCTGGCGGGCGCCGCTCGTGTGCCCCGCAGCGTGCGGCGCGCGATTGCCGCGGCCGCGCGCAGCCTGCAGCGCGTGTCGGCGCGGCAGATGCCGCGGTCTTTCACCATCAGTACGACCAGAGGCGTTGTCATCGAGCAGCGCGTTGCGCCGCTCGAGCGCGTCGGCTGCTACGTGCCGGCGGGCCGCTATCCGCTGCCGTCATCGCTCCTCATGAGCGCCGTGCCCGCGCGCGTCGCGGGCGTGCGCGAGATCATCGCCGTCTGTCCGAGGCCCGACGACACCGTCATGGCCGCCGCCGTCGAGGCGGGCGTGACGCGGATGTTCCGCATCGGCGGCGCCCACGCGATTGCGGCGCTTGCGTACGGGACGGCAACGGTGCCGAAGGTCGATCGCATCGCGGGCCCGGGCAGCGCGTATGTGGCCGCAGCCAAGACGCTGGTGTCGGCCGACTGCCCCATCGACTTCACTGCCGGCCCGAGTGAGATTGCGGTGATATCCGACGAGGGCAGCGCGGACTGGATTGCCGCCGACCTCGTCGCGCAGGCCGAGCACGATGCTGACGCGCGTGCGGTGCTCGTCACGACGAACCGGCGGCTCGCCGCGCAGGTGGCGCGCTCGATCGAGGCTCGCTTGAAGGAGCTCGACGACAGCGGTTCGCCTGCCCGGGTCGCGATGGCGTCGCACGGCGCCATTGTGATTGCGCGCACGCGCAGTGAGGCGGTCGCGTTGATGAACCGCCTCGCGCCGGAACATGCGGTGTGTGATGACGATGAGACGGCGGCGCTGCTGTCGAGCGCGGGCACGATCTTCGTCGGACCGTGGAGCGCGCAGGCGGCCGGCGACTACGCCACCGGTTCGAATCACATTCTGCCGACCGGCGGCGCGGCGCGGTTCCGCGGCGGCCTGAGCGCCGCGGACTTCGTGAAGATCACGTCGGTGCAGCGCGTCTCGCGCGAGGGCCTGCGCGGCATTGCGCCCGCCGCGCTCGCGCTGGCGGCTGCGGAAGGACTCGTCGCGCACGCCGCGTCGATTCGCGTGCGGCTGGGAGAGAACGCATGAGCACCTATCAGCGCGCGCCCGAGGCGGGCCGCGGACTTCGCCTGCATCTCAACGAGAACACCGGCGGATGCTCACCGGCGGTGCTCGACGCCATCCGCGCGCTGTCGGCAGAGGACATCGGGTTCTATCCGTCGTATGGCGATGTCGAGCGCGAGACGGCCGCGCACCTGGGCGTCGAGCGATCCTGGATGGCGCTCGTCAACGGCCTCGACGAGGGCCTGCACGTGGTGTCGGCGCTTGCGCTGCGGCCCGATCCGGAGGGCCCGCGCCGCAGCGTCATTCCGATGCCGGCGTTCGAGATGTATGCCGCCTGCACGAAAGCCGCGGGCGGCGTCGCGGTGACGATTCCGCCGCGCGCCGGCTTCGCGTTTCCGCTCGACGAGATTCTCGCGGCGTTCGACGGCCGCACGCGCCTGCTCTATCTCACGAACCCCGACAACCCGACGGGACGAACGATCGCACCGGCCGACATCGCTTCGATTGCCGCCGGTGCGCCGCACGTGACGGTGCTCGTCGACGAGGCCTACATCGACTTCGGCGGCGAGACGGTGGTGCCGCTGCTCGACAGGCACCGCAACCTGATCGTGGGCCGCACGTTCGCGAAGTCGTACGGGCTGGCAGCGCTTCGCGCGGGCTGTCTCATCGCGCATCCCGCCACGCTGGCGCCGGTCCGCGAGCTTCTTGGCCCGTACACGCTGAACGTCGCGGCGGCCGCCGCGCTGCGGGCCGCGCTGGCGGACGTTGCCTGGCGGGATCGATACGTGCGCGAGTCGCACGCGTCGCGTCAGATGATCTACGACTTCTGCGAACAGCGCGGCCTGGAGTGCTACCGCAGCGCCGCGAATTTCGTGCTCGTGCGCATCGGCGATCGCGCGCCCGACGTGGTGAGCGCACTGGCGGCTCGCGGCATCTTCATCCGCGATCGTTCGACGCAGCCGGGCTGCGCGGGATGCGTGCGCATCACGGCCGGCCTCACCGGGCACACCGCACAGTGCCTGGCCGCGCTGGGGGATCTGCTGTGAGACGCGCCACGATCACGCGCAATACGTCGGAAACGCAGATTGCGCTCACGCTCCGCCTGGAGGGCCGCGGCCGCTACGACGTCAGCACCGGCATCCGCTTTCTCGATCACATGCTCGAGCTCGTCGCGCGCCACGGCGCCTTCGATCTCGATCTGCGCGCCACCGGCGACCTGGACGTGGACCAGCACCACACCGTCGAGGATGTCGGCATCGCTCTGGGCGAGGCCGTGGCGGCGGCAGTGGGCACGAAGCGCGGCATCAACCGCGCCGGCTACTTCGTCATGCCGATGGACGAGACGCTGGCCGTGGCGGCGATCGATCTCTCCGGGCGCCCGCACGCGGCGATCGACCTGCGCACGAAGGCGCGTCTGGTCGGCGATCTGCAGACCGAGCTCGTCAACGACTTTTTCGAGGGCTTCGCGGCGGCCGCCCGTGCCAACGTCCACATCAAGGTGCTGTACGGACGCTCGAGCCATCACAAGATCGAGGCCTCGTTCAAGGCGTTCGCGCGCGCGCTGCGCGTCGCTGTCTCGAAAGACACACAACTGCGCGCGGCCCTGCCCTCCACGAAAGGCCTGCTGTGATCGCCATCGTCGATTACGGCGCCGGCAATCTGGCGTCGGTCGTCAAAGCCTTGCGTGCCGCCGGGGCCGAACCGCGCGTGGTCACTGATCCGTCCGGGCTCTCGGACGCAGACGGCATCGTCATTCCCGGCGTCGGCCATTTCGACGCGACGCGCGGCCTGGATGCGAGCTGGCGATCGGCGATCCGCGCGCACATCGATCGCGGCGTGCCGCTGCTTGGAATATGTCTCGGCGTGCAGTGGCTCTATGCCGGCAGCGACGAGGCGCCAGGCCTCGAGGGGCTCGGCATCTTCGAAGGCCGCGCCTTCCGGTTGACCGGCGACGTCAAAGTGCCGCACGTCGGATGGAACACGATCGCGCCGGTCGCCGAGTCGCCGCTCCTGACGGGGGTCGCCGCCGGAGCCGCGGTGTACTTCACGCACAGCTACGCGGCGCCCGCCGGTGCCGGCACAATCGCCACAACCGAGCATGGCCAGACGTTTGCGGCCATCGTCGAGCGCGGCAACGTCGCCGGCATGCAGTTTCATCCGGAGAAGTCGGGTGCCGCAGGGCTCACGCTCCTCAGGAATTGGGTGTCGCGTGCTCTGTAAGCGTCTGATCGCCTGTCTCGACGTGCGCGACGGCCGTGTCGTGAAGGGCACGAACTTCGTGTCGCTGCGCGATGCCGGCGATCCCGCGGAGCTTGCCGCGCGCTACGACGCCGAAGGCATCGACGAGGTCGTCGTGCTCGACGTCAGCGCGACCATCGAAGGCCGTCGCGCTCTGGCGCGCACGATCGAGTCAGCCGCGTCCCGTCTGTTCATCCCGCTCACCGTCGGCGGCGGCGTGCGCACGCTGGACGATGCGGCGGCGCTGTTCGATGCGGGCGCCGACAAGATCAGCGTCAACAGCGCGGCGCTGGCCGATCCGGGCCTCATCACGCGGATCGCGGCCCGGTACGGCAGTCAGGCGGTGATCGTCGCCATCGATGCGAAGAATGGGGCGGTCCATGGGCGCAGCGGCAGCAGCGACACCGGGCGCGAGGCCGAGGCGTGGGCGCGCGAAGCATGGGAACGCGGCGCCGGTGAAATCCTGCTGACGTCGATCGATCGCGACGGCACACGCGCCGGCTTCGACACCGCGCTGACCAGGCTCGTCTCGCGGGCCGTCCAGATTCCCGTCATTGCGTCAGGCGGCGCCGGAGAGCCCGCGCACTTTCTCGATGTCTTCACCACGGGCGAAGCCGACGCCGCCCTGGCCGCATCGGTTTTCCATTTCTCCGAACACGCGGTTTCCGATCTCAAACGCTTCCTCGCCGGATCCGGCTTGCCGATACGCGAATGCTGATTCCATCAATTGATCTGAAAGGCGGCAAGGTCGTGCAACTCGTGCAGGGCGACCGCACAGCCATCGAGGACGCCGATCTCGACTACTGGATCGATCGCTTCAGCGGCTTTCCGCTCGTGCAGCTGATCGATCTCGACGCGGCCATGGGGCGCGGGCACAACGATGCGCTGCTCGCGCGGGTCCTCGGCGCCCTGCCCTGCCAGATCGGCGGCGGCATCCGCACGCCCGATCGCGCGCGGCAGCTGCTCGACGCCGGCGCCAGGCGCGTGATCGCCGGCTCCGCGCTGTTCTCGCATGGCGCGGTGAACGCCTCTGCCGCGGAATCCTTTGCCGCGGCCGTCGGATCCGACGCGCTCGTGGCCGCGGTCGACTGTCGCGGCGGCGAGGTGGTGATTTCGGGATGGAAAGCGGGCGCGGGGATCGGTCCCGAAGCGGCCATTGCGGCACTCGAGCCCCACGCAGGCACTTTTCTCTGCACGCTGGTCGACACGGAAGGGACACTGCAGGGCATCGATCTCGACACAATCTCGGGCCTGCGCGCCCGGACACAGCGCGGCTTCATTGCCGCGGGCGGCATCCGGTCGCAGGCCGAGATCGACGCCCTCGACGCCATCGGCGCCGACGCGGTTGTCGGCATGGCAATTTATACAGGGGCGATCGAACTGCGATAGGCTCTCTGGCGATCATGTCGTTCGGGGGTTCGGGGGTTCGGAGGTTCGGGAGTTCGCTTGTCCTGCTCGCGCTCGCCGCCGGCTGCGGGCCGCAGGCCGACCGCTTCGTCACCTCCAACGCGCGCGCGCACGTCAACATGCTGGCCGAGACGATCGGCTCGCGGCCGGCCGGCTCCGATGCCAACCGCCGCGCGCGCGAGTACCTCGTCGAACAGCTCGAGATCGCCGGCCTGCAGGTGCGCGTGCAGGAGACCGAAGCCCGGCGCCCGGATCTCGGCCTCGCCGGCCGCGTCTCCAACATCATCGGCATCCGCCAGGGACAGCTCACCGACGCCATCGCCATCGTCGCGCACTACGACTCGGTGCCGGACGGCCCGGGCGCGGGCGACGATGCGTTCGGCACGGCTATTGCGGTGGAAGCCGCGCGCGTGCTGGGCGCGACGCCGATGCGCCACTCGCTGATGGTGCTGCTCACCGACAGCGAGGAGAGCGGGCTGCTCGGCGCGGCGGGCGCCATGAGCGACCCGGCCATTCGCGACCGCATCGCGGTCTATATGAACGTCGAAGCGGTCGGCTCCAGCGGCGTGCCCGTGCTGTTCGAGACAGGACCGGGCAACCGGTGGCTGACGAGCGTGTGGGCGCGGCACGCGCCGTTTCCCCGCGGCACGTCGTTCGCGCTCGAGATCTACAAGCGCACGCCGAACGACACCGACTTCAGCATCCTCAAGCGGGCCGGCATCCCGGGCCTGAACTTCGGCATCACCGGCGACAGCACGGCATACCACACCGACCGCGACACCGCCGCGCGGCTCGACGATGACTCGCTCACGACGGGCGGCGAGAACATCGTCTCCATCGCGTCTGCCCTGGACGCGCGCGATCTGCGGCGCCGCACGACGCAGGACGCCACGTACTTCGACATCGCCTCGGCCTGGGCGCTCAGCTACGGGCCCATCACCGCGCTCGTGATCGGGATCCTCGCGGTCACGCTCGGCATCCTGGCGTGGCTGCGCGCGGCGTCCGCCGCCGTCCGCGGCGCGGGGCTGTTCCGCTTCGCCTTCACGCTGATCTGGATCCTGATCGGCGGCGCGGCGGTGATTGCCGCGATGATCGGCGCCATGTGGCTGCTGCGCGCGACGCGCGAGGTGTATCACCCCTGGTACGGCCAGATGGGACGCGCGGCGGCATTCATGGTGGCCGCCGGCATCACGGCGGGATGGCTGGTCAGCCGCGCGGGCTCGCTGCTGCCGGGACGCGTGCACAGCGAGCGGCATCCGGCCGCGGTATGGGCGGCGGTCCTGCCCTTCTGGATCGTCATGGCCGCGGCGGCGATGTGGTTCGCGCCGGGCGCGGCACATCTCGCGACCGTTCCGCTCCTCGCCGCCGGCGCGCTCTTCCTCGCCATGCCGCTCCACTCGGGCCCCGCGGTGCGCATCGCGTCGATCATCGTGCTGGCCATCGCCGCCAGCATCTGGGTGCGCAACGCCATCGACCTGCTCTTCTATGCGAACGCCTTGTTCGGCCGCCTCGCGATGGTGGCGCCGGTGTGGGCGTTCGCCGTCATCCCCTCGATCGCCGGGCTCTTCGTCATTCCACCGTTCATTGCCGCGGTGACCGCGGGCTCGACCGGCCTCGGCCGGCCGCCCATCTTCACGGCCTTCTGCGCGATCCTCCTGGCGGTGACGGGCCTCGCCGCGTATTTCGGCGAAGCCTATTCCGATGACCATCCGCTGCGCCGCTTCGCGCGCTACGTGCAGGACGATGGCACGAAGACGGCGATGTGGGAGATCGGCAGCAACGAGCCCGGGCTCGACGTCGACCTGTCGCCCGGTTTCGGGTGGCAGCCCGACAGCGGCGCGGTGCAGCGCGCCCTGCCGGTCGCGCCGATGCCGTATCCCTTCCGCTTCACGGCTGCAGCGCAGCCATCGACAACACCGGCATCGGTCGACGTGTACACGACGCCGCTGGATGCGGGCGCGAGCGAGATGACCGTGACGGTGCGTCCGGACGATCCGTCCGCCTTCGTCACGCTGATGCTGCCGCCCGGGGTGAAGCCGGTGCGCTCGAACCTTCCGGGCATGATCTCGGCGGCCAACAACCGGTGGCGCTCGACGTTCGTCGCGCCGCCGGCCGACGGTGTCGTCTGGCGCCTCGTGCTGCCGGCAGGGGCTGAAACGCGGCTGGGCGAAACCGGCGTGGTCGTGCAGACCGCTGGAGGGCCGGGGGTAGCGCAGGCCTTCAGTTTTGCGAACCCAGAATGGCTGCCGCGCACGCGTACGGCGTGGTCGGTGCGCTCGCTCTACATCATTCCCGTCGGCCCCATGCTGCCGGCGCCTGTTCCGGGCATCCGGTAACGCGCCGCGCGCCGCACTGTATGGACATCTGATGCACCGCCTGGCCGCGAAACTCGGACTCAACCGCCCGGAGCTGCGCGCGTGGGCGCTCTACGACTTCGCCAACTCCGCGTTCCAGACGACGATCGTCGCGGCGGTGTTTCCCATCTACTTTCAGCGGGTGGCGGCATCGGGGCTTCCGGCCAGCACCGCCACCAGCCGCTTTGCCTGGGCCACCACCATCGCCATCTGCATCGTCGCCATCGTGGCGCCCATTCTTGGCGCGATGGCCGACACGCGGCGGCTGAAGAAGCCGCTGCTGGGGATGTTCCTCGGGATCGGCGCCGGCGCCACCGCGGCCATGTACGCCGTGCAGGATGGCGACTGGATGCTCGCGCTGGTGCTGTTCATCATCGGCAACGTCGGGGTGGCCGGCAGCATCGTTTTTTACGAATCGCTGCTGCCGCACATCGCGCGCGGCGACGAGCTCGATCGCGTGTCGACCGCCGGGTATGCCATCGGCTATCTCGGCGGCGGCATCCTGCTCGCGTTCAACCTCGCGATGATTCAGCAGCCGCAGTGGTTCGGCATTGCCGACAGCGGCGTGGCGACGCGCCTCTCGTTCGTCAGCGTTGCGGTGTGGTGGGTGCTGTTCGCGTGGCCGCTCTTCCGGCGCGTGCCCGAGCCGCCGGTGAAGCCGCATGCGGGCGCCAGGACCGGCAGCGTGCTCGCGCAGAGCCTGCGGCAGCTGGCGGGCACGTTCCGGGAGCTGCGGAAGTACCGCCAGGCGCTGCTGCTGCTGTTCGCGTTCTTTCTCTACAACGACGGCATCCAGACGATCATCCGGATGGCGGCGATCTACGGATCCGAAGTCGGCATCGATCAGAGCGCCCTGATCGGGGCGCTGCTGCTCGTGCAGTTCGTCGGCGTGCCGTGCTCCTTCGCCTTCGGCGCGCTCGCGGGCGTCATCGGGCCGAAGCGCGCGGTGATGCTCGGTCTCGCGGTGTACCTCGTGATTCTGGCGGTCACCTATTACATGACGTCGGCGCGCGAGTTCTACATCCTCGCGGGCGCGGTCGGCATGGTGCAGGGCGGCACGCAGGGGCTGAGCCGATCGATGTTCGCCAGCATGATTCCGCGCCACAAGTCGTCGGAGTTCTTCGCCTTCTTCGGCGTGTTCGAGCGCTACGCCGGGGTGATGGGCCCGGCCATCTTCGCGATCATGGCCGGCCTCGGCACCTCGCGCACGGCGATTCTCACGCTGATTCCGTTCTTCGTCGGCGGCATGCTGCTGCTGGCGCGGGTGGACGTGGCCGCCGGCAGGCGCGAGGCCGCGGCGGCCGAAGGCGAGCTGACTCGCGGCTGAGCTTCACGCGGCTCGCCGGGCGCTAGAATCGCGTTCGGAGGTCTCGCGTGCTTTCTGTCAGGCCGCTTCTGCTGCTGTCGATGCTCGCGGTCGCGCAGGCGGCGATCCCTCACACCGCATGCGACAGCCGCCGCACGCCGCCGTCGCCGTCCCCCTCGCCGGGGACCGACCCCTGGGCCAACGTGCCCGTCACCGAAACGATGACGACCGGCGACGGCGCGCGGCTCGGCGTGCAGGTGCTGCTCACCAATCTCCAGATTCCATGGAGCCTGGCGTTCGCGCCCGACGGGCGCCTGTTTTTCACCGAGCGCGTCGGCCGCGTGCGCGTCGTCCAGGACGGGCAGCTCGTCGCGCAGCCGGCATTCACGTTTCAGGATGTCCGCGCCATCGGCGAAGGCGGCGTGCTCGGCATCACGCTCCATCCGAATTTCGCCGCGAATCGCTTCGTCTATGTCGCCTACACCGCCACGCGCGGCGACGGCGTGCCCGTCAACCGCGTCGTCCGCCTGCGCGAGGCCAACAACGTGCTCGGCGAGATGATGGTGCTCCTCGACAACATTCCCGCGGCGAACAATCACAACGGCTCCCGGCTTCGCTTCGGCCCCGACGGGAAGCTCTACGTCACGACGGGCGACGCCGGCAATTCGAATCTGTCGCAGACACTGTCGTCGCTTGCCGGCAAGATCCTCAGAATCAACGAGGACGGCACCACACCGGCGGACAACCCGTTTGGATCGCCTGTGTGGACGTGGGGCCATCGCCATCCGCAGGGCATCGACTGGAATCCCGTCACGGGACACCTGTGGGCGACTGAACATGGCGGCACGCACCGCGACGAGCTCAATCTGATCGTCAAGGGCAGCAATTACGGCTGGCCCATCATCCAGGGCGACGAGACGCGGCCCGACATGGTCACGCCGGTGCTGTTCTACATCCCGGCCATCGCGCCGTCGGGGCTGTCGTTCTACACATCGACGCGCATGCCGCAGCTCGGCGGCAATATCTTCTTCACCGCGCTGGCCGGCATGCACATTCACCGGGTGGTGCTGAATGCCGCCGATCCCGAGAGGCCGGACGCGGAAGAGCGGCTCTTCGAAGGCCGCTTCGGCCGCATCCGCGACGTCATCACCGGCCCGGACGGCGCCCTCTACTTCTGCACGAGCAATCGCGACGGCCGCACCACGCCGGTTGCCGCCGACGACCGCATCGCGCGCATCGTGCCCATCCAATGAGCCTGCCGCTCGCGGCGCTGGCCCTTGAAGAGGCCATAGACCACAGGCCATAGGCCACAGGCATATGAAGATTGTCATCGCGGGCGGCAGCGGGTTTCTTGGATCGGCGCTCGTCGAGGCGCTGCGGGCGCGCGGCGATGAGACGATCGTACTTTCGCGGCGCGGCGCCACGCCGTGGACGCCCGACGGCACGATCGGGCCATGGGCCCGCGAGATCGACGGCGCCGGCGCCATCGTCAACCTTGCCGGTGAGCCGATGCCCGACAAGCG
>DATKDT010000023.1:0-21064 GCA_035512575.1 Vicinamibacterales bacterium
GCCTCGGTCGAGGCGCGCGAGGCGATCAACTTGCGGATGGCCGGCGTGACGCGCATCACTTCGTAGATGCCGACACGTCCCTTGACGCCTTTGCCCCCGCATGCCGAGCAGCCGCGCCCGCGATAGAGCTGCGCGCCAGGCCGCAGATCGAGGAACGCGCGCGCTGCCTGGTCCGCGTCGTATGGCTCGCGGCACTGCTGGCACAGCCGGCGCGCAAGGCGCTGCGCGATCACGCCGATCGTCGACGACGACACGAGAAACGGCTCGACGTCCATCTCGCCGAGCCGTGCGAACGCGGCCGCGGCGCTGTTCGTGTGCAGGGTCGTGAGCACCAGGTGTCCCGTCAGCGCGGCCTCGACGGCCGTCTGCGCCGTCTCCCTGTCGCGCGTCTCGCCGACCAACATCACGTCCGGGTCCTGCCGCAGAAACGCGCGGAGCACGCTCGCAAACGACAGCCCGATCGACTGGTTCACCTGAATCTGTGTAATGCCGGCCAGGTCGTATTCAATCGGGTCTTCCGCGGTCGCGATGTTGACGCCCGGCTCGTTGATCTCCGCAAGCGCCGAATACAGCGTCGTCGTCTTGCCGGATCCGGTGGGTCCGGTGACGTAGATGATGCCGTGCGGCTCGTTGATCAACTCGCGCAGGATTGCGAGCGTCGGCGCGTGCGCGATCAGCTTGTCGAGGCCAAGCGTCGTGTTGCTCTTGTCGAGGATGCGGAGCACGGCCTTCTCGCCCCACTTCCCAGGCACGGTCGAGACGCGGAAGTCGATCGGCTTGCCGTCCAGCGAGACGCCGAACCGCCCGTCTTGTGGCAGCCGCTTTTCGGCGATGTCGAGCCGGCTCAGGATTTTCACGCGTGAGACCAGCCCGAGCTGCACTTTCTTCGGCAGCTTCTGCACGACCTGCAGCACGCCGTCGATGCGGAAGCGCACCGTGACGTCCCGCTCCATCGGCTCGATGTGTATGTCGCTCGCACCCTGCTTGATCGCAAGACCCAGGATCGAGTTCGCGAGCCGGATGATCGGCGCGTCTTCCGACGCATTCATCAGGTCCTGCTTGGTCTCGCCGCCGTCCGGCGCGCTCTCGTCGGCGAGCTGAAGCTCGCGAATGAGATCCGACTGCAGCAGGTCGACGGACTCGTGAATCCGATCGACTTTCGGACGCGTGTCCTTCTTGCCTTCGTCCGGCTTCGCCATCGCGGCGGCGTAGGTGGTGGAGAGAAACTTTTTGAAGTCGTCCTCGGCGACGGCGACCGGTTCGATCATCACGCCCGTGATCACGCGTCTCACGTCGTCGAGCGCAAGGATGTTGTTCGGGTTCGTCATGGCCAGCGTGAGCCGGTTGTTGCTGAACGAGACCGGCAGAACCTTGTGCTGGGTGACGAGCGGCTGCGGAAGCAGCGCGAGCACGCGCGGATCGACCCGCAGCCGTGTCAGCGTGACGAAGTCGACGCCTGCGCGCTCGTTCGCGCGATCGAGGCGCTCGGCAATCGCGCGTGCCAGCGCCAGCGCAAGGCCTGGATACAGCTGCAGCGTCTGCTCGAAGTCGGCGCGTCCGAGCACCGCGCATGCCGTCGGCTCGAGCGCGACGACCGACGCGTTTCGTGCGTGCCCGGTCAGCAGCGACATCTCGCCGATCATCTGCCCGGGTCCGAGCTGCGCGAGCTCGAACTCGATGCCGGTGTCCGGGTCGCGCCGGCGAATGGAGACCAGGCCGGCGAGCACGAGGGACGCGCCGTCGCACGCGCTGCCCTCGCGGATCAGCGTCGCCTGCGGCGGAAAATCGCGCCGCGTCATCCGCGCCTCGATGGCGGCGAGGCCGGCCGGATCCAGGCCCGCGAAGAGCGGCACGTCACTGAGCGACGCAATCATGCGCTGCGGGTCGACTAGGCGCGCGCTTCGGACGTCGTCGGATCGATCTTCGTGTAGACGCGGCTGACGACGTTGGCCGGAAAGCCGCCCATCTCCGCGTGCTTGCGGACGGCGGCCTCGTCGGGCGCGATGTACACGCAGTAGATCTTGTCGGCGGTCACGAAGCTCTCGACCCACTGCACCGACGGCCCGAGCTCCTTCAGCACGCCGCAGGACTTCTGCGAAATGCCCTGCAGTTGCTCCGGCGTCAGCTTGCCCGCGCCCGGAATGTCACGTTCGATCACGAATTTCGGCATAAGTCTCCTCTTTGATGACGGGCGCGAATCATACCTCACGCGGCCTCCATCGCGCGCGACGCAATGACGGCCGAGAGCGCGTGCGCGCGCGCGCGGTCGAGATACGGCACGTGCAGGTCGTGCGGCGCGCCGCCAGCGCCTGCCGTGTCGACGACGAGCGCCGCCATGCCGTGGTGACGATCGAACGGCGACTCGACCAGGCCCGTCGCCTGCACCTTCCGCAGCGGCGTGATCGTCGTCTGCCGCATGAACCAGCCGCTGCGGAACGCGAAGACGCCGTCAGACAGGCTGTGCGCCATGTGGCGCGCATGGAGCTTCGCGTCCGCGAACCCGGCTGCGAGGAGGGCGGCCGCGATCGGCACGGTCCACACGCCCGCGAACCACGAAACGGCCGCGGTGAGGACGAGCGCCCTGACGGTGCGGCGCACCAGCAGGCGCCGGAAGGCGCGTGGATGCGCGGGCTGCCACCCGAGCGCGTCGAGGTCGGCCTCGGGCATCAGCACCCGCACGAGCGGCGCCACGTCGCCCCGCGGCAGGATCGGGGCCAGGTCGCGGCTGCCGGCGCCCGGCATCTGCGGCCCCATGCCGCCGGCCGTTGCGGCGCGCACCGAGCTGACGCCGAACCGCCGGTGCAGCGGACCCTCGCGGATTGTGATCGTCTGGATGCGGCGGAGCGGAATCGTCGCCTTCACGTGCGTGAGCAGGCCGTACGACAGCCGCAGATCATCGTCGGCGAGCGTCATGCGGAAGCCGTAGAACATGACGATCGTCTGCAGTGTGGAGAGCAGCCGCAGCAGCAGTACCACGACCGTGAACAGCACCATCCACAGCAGCAGCTGTCCAAGGTCGAACGACATGCCCTCGTACATCGACTTCAGCGCGCTCGCGATCCATCCGAGCTCCGGCTCCTCCGGCGTCGCGTCGTTCACGGCCTGCTCGTCGAGCCCCCACTGCGAGATGAGGCCGAAGATGCCGGCGAGCAGCAGCAGCCCGCGACCGCGAATCAAGCCGCAGAGCACGAGATCGCGCAGCCCAAGATCGAGCAGCACCGTGGACGGCCGATCGGCCGGCTCCGCTTCCGCATTCACGGGCTCCTTGGCGTGCGCGCGCTCGCCGCGCTCCTCGAATACGCGCCGGCGCATCTCGGCAAGCGCGCCTTCGGGCAGCACGCTGAGCGTCGCTTCAGGCTCCGCACCGCTGCCGCTCTCGAGCGTGAGGTTGTACACGCGGAGGATGCGGTGCAGAATCCCCTGGTTCGCATCGATGTTCTGGATGCGGCTGTACGGAACGTGCCGCTCCTTCCTGAAGAAGATGCCGGATCGCACGATCAGCTCGTCGCGGCCGTACGTGTACGTGAACGACAGATACTGCGCGACTGCGGCGAGACCCGCCGGCACCACCAGCACGGCGCCCCACAGGCGCCACGGGTCGTCGCTGCCGCCATACCCGAAGAAGAGCAGGACGGCGGGTACCGCGAAGGCCCTGATGTAGCCGAGCAGGTCGAAGAAGATCGTCGCCGGATGCAGCCGGCGCGGCGCCTCGTCAGACGGCATCGGCGCCGTCCCTCGGCAGCAGCGTGTCGCGAATCGCCACGGCCGTGCCGTACTCGAGGCCCGGCAGCGCCACGCGCGAGTACTGCGTGCCGGCCGTATAGACGACGAGCGTGCCGAGGCCGAAGCGCCGCGCGACGGGCCCCTGCGCCACGTCGGTGTGCTGCACCCGCATTCGCGGCACCGTCGTCACGCGCCGGAAGACGACGCCGGATCGGATCTCGATGCCTGCCTCGTCGATGCGGTACGAATAGCGCGCGTAGCTCCGGGGCGGCCAGCCGGTGGCGAGCCACAGGAGCGGCGGCGCCGTCAGCGCGCCGAACGCTCCGAGCGTCCAGACCGCCCAGCGTAAACCGTCCTCTCGCATCAGAGAGAAGGCTGCGAACATCACCGCCCATATCGACATCACGATGCCGAACATCACCCAGCCGGTGATGCGCTGCACCGTGACGTACCGCGGATCGAGCCGCCGGTACTCGCCCGCGCCGCCCTCGCCTACGCCTTCCGCAGTACCCATGTGGTCATCGCTCGCTGCTGCTGGACGATGGTGGTCTTGAGCGGATCGAGCAGCGCGCCGCCGAGACCTGTGGTGAGCGCTTCGAGCATCGCCGCGTCGACGACGAAGCGCTCGGAGCCGTCGGGCACGCGGGCGCGCCGGCCGTCGACGAACGTCACGTCGTCCTCGATGCCGATCGTCGACGCCAGCCGGGTGAACAACACGCCGCCGGGCGCCAGCACGCGCCAGAGCTCGCGCACCATCCGCTCGAAGTGCGCTTCGTCGCGGGCGAAGTGCAGGACGGCGCTGCAGATGACGGCATCCATCGACGCCTCGTCCCACGGCAGCGCGTCGATCTCGCCGGTCACGAAGTTGGACGCGGGCAGCGTCGGCGCGAGCCGCGCGGCCAGCGCGCGGATGTCCTCGATCGCCTGCGGCGCGCGATCGATGCCGAAGCACTCGCAGCCGGCCGACAGCAGATAGTGCAGGTTGCGTCCCTCGCCGCAGCCGGCGTCCAACACGCGCCGGGCCGAATCGAACCGCCCTTTCAGCAGCTGGTCGAAGACGTAGATGTCGATTTCGCCGAAAGTGTCGTGCAGCGCGCGGCTGATCATCCGTGCGGGCATCCTAACACCGCCACTCCCGCAACGCGCGCTGGGGGCTGCGGCCGCGCGGCAGGGCGCTCGGGTAGGTCCGTCGCCGCGCCGCGTAGCTCGAGCGATCTCTGCTCGCATGTACAAGCACGGCGCCGCGCCGAACCTACCGCTCGCGCCCAGCGCGGCCGCGGCGCGCGCGCATGACGTTGGCCGCTGAGCGAGCGGCGCGACGCTCTGCGGGCGACTCTGAGACGTCCGCGATGACTCAGAACAAACGCACCGGAGGGCCTGCTCACGCGTGGGTCTCGGGGCCCCACGCGTGCAAGCTCGCTCGGCCCGCAGGTGCGTTTTTCCGGACGTCGAAGCGGAGCCCGCGGAGCGTTGCGCCGCTCGCGGTGGCGGCCGGGCGCAAGCGGGCCGCGGGGCTGCCGCGGCAACTTCGGCGGGCCTTCACACGTCGAAAGCAGCACGGCCGCGAGGCCGGAGGAGGACTGATGCGACTGGTAGTGATTTCGGCCCTGATGGTGATGTCCGGGGCCATGCAGACGCGCCCGGCCGAGCCTGTCTACGACGCCAGCTTCGTGCTCGCCGGCGGCACCTATACCGGGACAACGACGTTCACCGTCAGCCGGACGGGCGAAGTCACGGGCACGATGAAGCTGACCGATCCGCAGATCGTCGACGCCACGCTGGCCGGCACGGTGAAGAGCGGCTCGTGGACGTTCGAGTATCCGTACACGATTCCGGAGCAGGGGTGCGCCGGCACGGTGAAAGGCACGGGCACGGTGGCGGACGACCGCTCCACCGTCACGGGCGAGGTGACGATCGGCGGCGCCTGCGTCGAGCAGCTCGAATCGGCGACGTTCAGCTTCACGCGGCGGCCTCAGCCGCGCTGAGCCGGCGCAACGCTCTCCGGGCTCCGCTTCGACGTCCGGAAAAACGCACCTCCGGGCTTTCGCATGCGCACGCTTGGGTCCCCAACCCAAGCGTGGACTGAGCCCTCCGGTGCGTTTTACGTGAGTCATGGCGGACGTCTAAGAGTCGCCCGCAGAGCGTCGCGCCGCTCGCTCAGCGGCCGATGTCAGGCGCGCGATCGGCGGCCGCGCTGAGCGCGAGGGCAGGTCCGTCGCGGCGCCGTGCTTCAGGTTCGGGTCGATTTACCATTTACAATCCGTGGCCCGAGCTCCGCGGCGCGGCGACGGACTTGCCCGAGCGCCTTGCCGCGCGGCCGGTCCGCCGCCTCGGCCAGATAGCGCCCAGGCAAAAAAATAGGCCGGGACGTCCTGTCCCGGCCTAGAAGCGAAGGGCGGCCGCGTCGGCAGTGCCGGCCGGCGCCGATGCCTATTTCAAGTGCTTGCTGACCATCTTGGTCATGTCGAACATGCTCACCTGCGACTTGCCGCCGAAGATCGGCCTGAGCTTGTCGTCGGCGTTGATCATGCGGCGGTTCTTGCTGTCCTGCAGACCCTTGCGCTTGATGTACGCCCAGAGCTTCTTCGTGACTTCGGTGCGGGGGATCGGGGTCGAGCCCACGACCTCGGCGAGCGTCGCGCTCGGGGTCACCGGGCGCATGAACGCCGCGTTCGGCTTCCGAACGCCGCCCGCTTTTTTCTTGGTCGCCTTCTTCGCTGCCTTTTTCGCCATCTCGTCTCCTTGAGGTAAAAGTCTCGGTGCGCTTCGCGCCGGGACACAGCATCGCACGAAACTGCTCGTCTGTACATGGTTTCGAGAGAGAAAAACCAGTTTTTTTTCCCATTTCCCCTCTGAAACGGGGCTCAACCTACAATGAGACCCATGATCCGCACGCTGCTGAAGGTCGCGGCCGCCGCCGCGGGCGTGCTCCTGATCGCGGCCGGCGCCCTGTTCGCGTTCGGCGCGCGCGTCGTGCTCGACGGCGGCGGCGGGCTGCACGTGCGGTTCGTGAAGCCGGCTGATGAGCAGGCGGAGGAGATCGCGCGCCACCGCGAAGCCCAGCGCGCCCAGGCGCCGCCACCGGTCCTCGAAGCACCACCGGCCTCGTCTCCCTTACCTGGCTCAACCCCCTTACCCGACTTGCCCCCCTCCACCCCCTTACCCCCTTCACTCACCCCTTCACTCGTGGGCTGGCCGGAGTTCCGCGGCCCCGCCCGCGACGGGCACTACCGCGGCCGCATTCGCACCGGCTGGCCTGCGTCCGGCCTGACGCCGATGTGGAAACAGCCGGTCGGCGGCGGCTACGCCTCCTTCGTCACGGCGCGCGGACGCGCGTTCACCATCGAGCAGCGCGGCTCGCAGGAAGTGGCCGCGGCGTACGACATCGCCACGGGACGCGAGCTGTGGACGAGCCGGTGGGACGCCGCGTTCAAGGAGATGATGGGCGGCGACGGGCCCCGCGCGACGCCCACCTGGGATGCCGGGCGCGTGTACGTCCTTGGCGCAACCGGTGAGCTGCGCGCGCTCGACGAGGCGAGCGGACGGCTGCTGTGGCGCGTCAACATCCTGCAGGACAACGGCGCCTCCAACCTGCAATGGGGCATGGCCGCCGCGCCGCTCATCGTCGACGACACGGTCGTCGTGCTGCCGGGCGGATCGGGCGGACGCTCGGTGGTGGCCTACGACAAGGCCACCGGCGCGCGCGTGTGGTCGGCGCTCGACGACATGGCGGCGTACTCGTCGCCGATGCTCGTGACGATCGCCGGCGTCCGGCAGATCCTCGTCTTCACGGCGTCGCGCCTGGCGGGTCTCACGCCAGACGGCGGCGCGGTGCTGTGGGAATATCCGTGGAAGACCAGCTACGACGTCAACGCGTCGCAGCCGCTGCTCCTCGGCGGCAATCGTCTATTCCTCTCGACCGGCTACGGCACCGGCTCGGCGGTCATCGAGCTCGCTCGCACCGGCGATGGCTTCACCGTGCGCGAAGTCTGGCGCAACATCGCCATGAAGAACCAGTTCACGAGCTCGGTGCTGCTCGACGGCTTCATCTACGGGCTCGACGAGGCGATTCTCGCGTGCATCGATGCCGCGACGGGCGAGCGGAAATGGAAGGGCGGGCGCTACGGGTACGGGCAGCTCATGCTCGCGGACGGGCACCTGATCGTGCTCACCGAGGGCGGCGACATGGCGCTCGTACGCGCCACGCCGGAGGCGCACCAGGAGCTTGCGCGGTTCCCGCTCTTCGACGGCAAGACGTGGAACCATCCGGTCATCTCCGACGGCATCCTGCTCGTCCGCAACATCACCGAGATGGCCGCGTTCGACCTGCGGCCGCGCTAGCGCGGTTTTCACATGTCTGTAGTCACGAACACCTTGTAGCGGCGGCCGCTGCGAGCGAGACGTCGGCACACGGTGCGCCTCCGCTCCGCGGCAGTCGGCCGCCCTCCCGCTCGCGCTCAGGCGCCGGGTCGTCGAGCGGGCGGCGTGCAGTGTTCCCGCGCTGCACACCGCCCTCGACCATCGGCGACCGGAGCGCTCACAATAGGGTCATGGCTGAACGACCCGACTCCGAACGCCGCGCCCTCCGCCGCGAGCGCTGGCGCCTGCTCGCGCAGATCATGAAATACGCCGAGGTACCGCTCTTCGTGCTGAGCGCTGTCTGGCTGGTGCTGCTCGTCCTCGATTTCACGCGCGGCCTGAGCCCGCTGCTCAACCGGACGACGCACGTGATCTGGGCAATCTTCGTCCTGCAGTTCATCGTCGAGCTCGTCATCGCGCCGAGCCGCCGCGTGTTCCTGCGCCGGCAGTGGCTGACGATCCTCGCCCTCGCCCTGCCGCCCCTGCGCCTGCTGCGCGTGGCGCGCGTCGCGCGGGTGATCCAGGGCGCGCGGGCCGCGCGCGGCCTGCGGCTGCTGCGCGTGGTCACCACGGCTAACCGCAGCATGCGCGCGCTCGGCGCCTCCATGGGACGCCGCGGCGCCGGCTACGTCGCCGCCGTCACGCTCATCGTGCTGTTCGCGAGCGCGGCCGGCATGCTGGCGTTCGAGCGCGACACGCCGGGCACGACGATCACGAGCTACGGCACCGCGCTGTGGTGGACGGCCATGGTGCTGACGACAATGGGGACGGATTTCTGGCCGCAGACGCCGGAAGGGCGCCTGCTCACGTTCGGCTTGTCGCTGTATGCCTTCGCGGCGTTCGGCTATCTCACGGCGGCGCTGGCCAGCTTCTTCGTCGATCGTGAGCAGCGCGCTCCGGGCGCGCCCACGATCAACATCGACCAGCGCCTGGCGCGCATCGAGGCGCTACTTGATGACAAGTAGCCGGTAGTTCGCCGGATGGAGGAACTGAATCCCTTCCTCCATCAGAATCGCATCGTCCTCGATCGGGATGCGCAGTTTCTTCCCGCCCCACTCGGCGATCGGCGTATACGCGAAGTACTCGAACGCGAAGATGTGCTTCGGGTACAGCTCGAATGTCGCCTGCAGCGGCTGCCACGTGGTGAGTGACGGCCCGATGTCGTGGCCGGTGTTGCCGACCGGATGGAAGCCGTAGACGACGTCGGTCTTGTCGTCGGCGTTGGGTTTGTTGAACTCGATGACGCCGTAGCCGGCCGCGCGCAACGCCGCGTCCATGTTCTTCATCGTCGCGTCGGCGCGAACGCCCGGTTTGATCGCCTTCTTCAGCACGTCGCGCACGGCAAGCGCCTTGTCGAAGGCGGACTGGATGCTGGCGGGCGGCGCGGTCTCGCCGGGTTTCAGCACGTAGGCGACACGCTTGACGTCGGTGCCGAAGTTCATCAGCTGCACGCCCCAGTCGATCATGATGACGTCGCCCGGCTGGATGATGCGCGCGGTCGACACCGCGGCAATGCCTTCGGGGCCCGTGATGTAGACCGACGGCATGTCGAACTCGGAGCCGAGGCCTTTTTCCAGGAGGCGATCCTGCAACCACCACGCGACGTCCTCGAGCGTGGTGCGCCCGGGCGTGACGACTTCGTTCGACAGCGCGCGCTCGGCCAGCTGCACGGCAAGGCCGGCGGCCTCGCCGAACGCGACAATCTCGGAAGCCACGCGGCGCGAGCGGAATTCGCTGACGAGACGCTCCGCGCTGACCATGCGCGAGGCGAGCGGCTCGCCAAGCGTGGCGGCCAGATGCCGGTGCATGCTGTACGACAGGCCGTCGGCCGGGCCGATCTCGTCCGACATGTTGACGCCGATGCGCTTCGGGTTGCGCTCCTTCACGAACGCGGCGAGCGTGGACGCCGGCGCGAAAATGTCGTACGCGCCCGACTCCTCGATCAGATAGCCGCTCGGGCCGAGTGCGGCCCGCTCGATTCGATTACCACCGCGATCGGTGAAGACATAGAAACCGATGCCGGAGACGTAGCCGCGCCCGAGATCCTCCCAGAGCGGCTCGCGGTGGTTTTCCTTCACCGCGACGATCCACATGTCGATGCCGTGCGCCCGCATCGCGCGCGGCAGCACCTGCTCGAACTTGTCGAGCCGGATCTGCCGCTGCATCTCCCAGCGGCGCCGCGCCTCGCCGTGCGCGGAGGGCTGCTGCGCGTCCGCGAAGGACGCCGCGGCCAGCACGAGGGCCGCGGCCGCGCACGCCGTCGACATGCCGCTACGCCTTCTGTCCGTAAAAGACATCCCGCCTCCAGGGATCCAGCCGGCTCTTGGCCGTGAACCCCGCCTCCTGCATCCACTGCAGCCATGACGCGCGGCGGAACACGCCCGCGCGGTGGCGATCGTGCTCGGCGCGCGTGGTGCCGTCCGCGTCCCGCAGCAGGAACGCGTAGGCCACCTCGAAGGTGTGGTCGGCGGGATTCGGATCCCACGTCCACGCGAGATAGCGCAGGCCGCGGCCGTCGGGCGCGTCTTCGCCGCCGTGCTCGGCCTTCGGCTCGAACGTCTCGGTCACGCAGTCGGGCACCAGCACCACGCCGCCGCCCTTCCGCACGTGCTTCGCCGCCGTCGCGATCGTCGCCTGCACCATCGCCGGCGACGTCGCGTACATGATCGCGTCGTGCACGAGGACGACGTCGAATTCGCGCCCCAGTTCGAGCGTGGTCATGTCGCCGATGATGTGCTCGCACTCCGGGTTGACCGCGCGGCTGTTCTCGAGCATCGCCCGCGACAGATCGGTGAGCGTGAGCGTGAGGTGCGGCTTCAGGTGATACGCAAGACTGCCCGCGCCCGCGCCGAGCTCGAGCAGCGTCGACGGGCGCGGCGTGGCGGCCCCCAGGATGGTGGGCAGCAGATCCGCCGCCTCCTCGACGTAGTGCGACGGAGGCGACAGCAGCGGATACCACGCGGCGAGATCGGAGTAGAGCTTCACACGTTCGCCATGCGCGCATCTTACCGAATGAACGTGCCGTCGCGAAGCTCCTGCATCGCGCGCCGCAGCTCGTCCTGGGTGTTCATGACGATGGGACCGTGCCAGGCGACGGGCTCTTCCAGCGGGCGGCCAGAGACGAGCAGGAAGCGCACGCCTTCAGGGCCCGCCTGCACGACGACCTCGTCGCCGCGATCGAAGAGGATGAGCGAGCGGTTGCCGCTGACGTCGAAGCTTTCCGGCGGGGGCCCCTGCACCCCGCCTGGCTCGCTCACTCGCGGGGCCCCCACGCCCCACTCCGTTCGCTCGCGCACAGGCGCCAGGTCGATCTCGCCTGTTGTGTCGGTCAGGACGCCGCGCGGCGCCGACGCGTCGCGGAACGAGCCCGCGCCCGCGAAGACGTACGCGAACGCGTGACGCGTGGTCTCGACCGGCAGCACCTTGCGCACGCCGGGCGGCACCGAGATATCGAGATAGGTCGGATCCGCCGCGATGCCGTCCACCGGCCCGCGCTTTCCCCAGAACTCCCCCACCACCACGCGCACCGCCGTGCCGTCATCCTCCACGATCGTGGGAATGTCGGCGGCGTGGACGTCCTGATAGCGCGGCGCGGTCATCTTGAGCGACGCGGGCAGGTTGGCCCAGAGCTGGAAGCCGTGCATGCGGCCGGCCTCGTCACCCGTCGGCATCTCCTGGTGGATGATGCCGCGGCCCGCGGTCATCCACTGCACGTCGCCGGCGCCGAGCGTGCCCTGGTTGCCGAGGCTGTCGCCGTGCGCGACGGTGCCGGCAAGCACGTACGTGATCGTCTCGATGCCGCGGTGCGGATGCCAGGGGAAGCCGGCGAGAAAGTCGTGCGGACGGTCGTTCCGGAAGTCGTCGAACAGCAGGAACGGATCGAAGTCGCCGGTGTCGCCGAAGCCGAAGCCGCGGTGCAGCTTGACGCCGGCGCCCTCGAGGGCGGGGGTCGCGGTGGTGATGCGCTTGATGGCTCGAATCGACATGATGCGTGTTATGACGCCTACCGCGCGGCGGCGGATCCCGGCGCGCGGAAATTGACGTCGAGGATGCGCAGGCGCTCGAGGTGCGCCGGCAGCCGGGCGAGGAAGTCCTCGAGATTGCGCCGATCCGCGGGCGACCAGGCCACTTCGCTCAAGGCCGACGCGCGCGGAAAGGCCATGTATTCGACGGCCTTGGGATTCGGCAGGTACTCGGTCCACACCTGCCCCTGCACGCCGAGGATGTGTTTGCGGAACTCGGGTTCGAGCGCGGGCGGCATCGGCTCCCAGCCGTAGACGCGCTCGAGCGGCAGGAAGCCGCCGATGGCAAGCGGTTCCTTCGCTTTGTCCTGCGACTGGTAGTAGTCGAAGTACGTGTGACTGGTCGGCGCGAGCACGGCATCGCGTCCCATGCGCGCCGCGGTCACGGCGTGCTCGACGCCGCGCCAGGCCATCACCGTGGCGTTGTCGGCGAGACCGCCTTCCAGAATCTCGTCCCAGCCGATCAGCCGGCGCTTCCGGGCGGTGAGGAACGTATCCATCTGCCGGATGAACCAGCTTTGCAGCTCGTGCTCGTCGCGAAGATCGAGCGCCTTCATGCGCGCCTGGATGTTCGGGTTGGCTTTCCACTGCGTCTTGTCGGCCTCGTCGCCGCCGATGTGAATCCACGGACCGGGAAACAGCTCGATCACTTCCGCCAGCACGTTCTGCATGAACGTGACGGTCTCGGGCGTCGGGTTCAGGATGTGCGGCGACACGGCCCATGTCGTCCGCACCTCCACCGGCTCGTCGATCGATCCAAGCTCGGGATACGCGGCAATCACGGCCTGCGCATGTCCCGGCATTTCGATCTCGGGGACGATCGTTACGAAGCGGGCTGCGGCGTAGGCGACGATCTCGCGGATGTCGTCCTGTGTGTAGAAACCGCCGTGCGGGCGGCCGTCGAAATGCTCGGGCCCCGGGTTCGTGCGGTACGGGCCAATCAACGTCTGCTTGCGCCACGCGCCGACGTCCGTGAGTTTCGGGTACTGCCTGATCTCGATGCGCCAGCCCTGGTCGTCGGTCAGATGCCAGTGGAAGCGGTTCATCTTGTGCAGCGCGAGCAGGTCGATGTATTTCTTGGCGAACGCCTTCGGCTGGAAGTGGCGCGACACGTCGAGGTGCATACCGCGCCAGGCGAAGCGAGGCATATCTTCTATAGAGACGGCGGGGATTTGCCAGCGGTGGGCCGGAGCTTTAGCTCCGGCGATCGGCGCCTCGCGGAAAATATCCGCCGGCAGCAGCTGCCGCAGCGTCTGCATGCCGTAGAAGATGCCGGCGGGCGCGGCGGCGCGGATGGTCACCGCGCGCGGCGTCACGGTGAGGCGATAGCCTTCATCGCCGAGCGCCTTCGCGAGCGCGCGATCGATGCGCAACGCGATGTGCGGCGTCCGCGGCGCGGCGCCGGCGCGCACCGGCAGATCGAATCCCGTAGCGGGGCCGAGCATCGACGCGAGCTGGCGCGCCTGCGTCCTCACGGCAGCGTCGGCGACGATGGCGGTCGACGCGGTGAGGGTGAACGTTCCCGCGCGCCGGTCGAGGCGCACCGGCTGCGGCACGATCGAAATCGGGTCGGGCGTCTGGCCCGTGAGGGAGGCCAGCAGCAGCGACGCGGCGCTCAGTCTGATGTGCATCACGCAAACACCTTAATCCGGATGGGATCGGGCGCCGCCACGGCATCCTCGATCGTGACGTCGATGTATCGCACGGGAGGGCCGGGTCGTATCCGGTCGATCTTCGCGTGCCCGATCGTCGTCCCCCTCGACAGGCCGGCGACCGAGTAGCGCGCGACCGTCTGGCCGCGCTCGATCGGCTCTTCGAGGCGCAGGAACGACGGGCGAACCGCGCGACCCAGATCGACGCGCGCCACGGCCGTGTGCGGACCCGGGCGCGTCCAGCTCACGCGGCGTCCTTCGGCCAGGTCCTCGGCGCACATCGCGCGCAGCCGATCGTGCATGCCCGCGAGGTTCGAGACGTCCGTCGCATACAGCACGCCGTGAGGCGTGGGCGGCACGTTGAGCAGCAGCTTCGAGTTGCGTCCGACCGAGCGGAGGTACAGCTCGACCAGCGTGTCGATGCTCTTCACGCGCGCGTCTTCCGCCGGATGATAGAACCAGCCTGGCCGGATGGACGTGTCGGCCTCGGCGGGGCGCCACACCGTGCCGTGCGGATGGCCGTGCTGCAGCGCTTCGATGATGCCCGGCCCGCTCATGCCCGGCGCGGTGACCACCGACGGGTCGACCGTGGACCAGTTCGGATCGCCGGCCGATCCGGTTTCATTGCCGCACCAGCGCACGTCCGGCCCCGCGTCCGAGAACATCACGGCGCCGGGCTGCAGCGTGCGCACCAGCGCCCAGACGCGCGGCCAGTCGTACACCTGCCGCTTGCCGTTCGGCCCTTCGCCATTCGCGCCGTCGAACCAGACTTCCGACAGCGGGCCGTAGTTGGTCAGCAGCTCCGTCAGCTGCTCGGCATACAGATCGTTGTAGCGCGGCGAATCGCCGTAGTGCGGGTTGTTGCGATCCCACGGCGACAGATACAGCCCGGCCTTCAGCCCCTCGGTCCTGCACGCGTCGACGAACTCGCGCACGAGGTCGCCTTCGCCGCCGCGCCAGGGACTGCTGGCCACGCTGTGCCGCGTCGTGCGCGTGGGCCAGAGGCAGAAGCCGTCGTGGTGCTTCGCCGTGAGCACCATCGCGCGAAAGCCGCCGGCCTTCGCGGCGCGCGCCCACTGCCGCGTGTCGAGGCGCGACGGCGCGAACAGCGCGGGAACCTCCCGGCCGTCGCCCCACTCGCGGTTCGTGAAGGTGTTGATGCCGAAATGGATGAACAGCGCGAGCTCCTCGCGCTGCCATGCGAGCTGCGCCGCCGACGGACGCGGCCGCCCGGCCTGCGCCGGCATCGCCCGCGCCGCGGACGGCAGACAGGCGCCTGCGAGCGCCAGCGCGCCCGACTGAAGCACGGCCCGGCGAGAGACGTTCATCGCCGACACATTACCGCGAGACGGCCGCAAGCGGGTGGTCACGAAAGAACGCCCACATCTCGCTCGTCGCATCGATGCCGCGGCTCGTCCGCCCCAGGGCCCACTCAGGCAGCAGCCTGCCGCCGGGCCAGGTGTGGCCGCCGCCTTCGATCCTGTACAGCACCGCGTCGGCGGCGCAGTCCGTGTATTTGATGCGCATGACATCGGCCGCCACCACGGATTCGACTGGGGTGGCTGCACACCGGTTTCGTCGCGCCCAGTTGGCCGTCCACACGGCGACGTCCGGAAACGGTTTGGGGGCGACCCACGTCTTGCCGCCGTTGTACGGCGTCGCCAGATCGGCGGTCCCGTGAAAATTGATCATCGGCACCGGCCGCTGATCCGTGCACCAGCTCCACGGCAGCAGGTGCGCCGCGCCCACCATCCCCACCGCCGCAATCCGGTCGGAGAGCGTGCACGAGAGCACGAACGCCATGCCCCCGCCGTTCGAAAGCCCGTTCGCATAGATCCTGGCCGGATCGATGTTGTATTTCGCTTTCAGCGTGTCGATCAATTCCGAAATGAATCTGACGTCCCGTGCCAGACCGGCACCGCCGCCGGCGCGCCAGATCCGCGGCCCGCGACCGTCCCTGCCCGATGGGTAGACAACGATGAACCCGTGGCGCTCGGCCGCGTCGTTCCATTGACTCATCGCCATTTGCGCGCCGGGCCACATCCCCGCGCCGTGCATGCTGATGACGAGCGGCGCCGGTCTGGCGCGGTCGTAGCTGCCCGGCACGTACAGCAGGTACTCGCGCTTCTCTCCTGACGAGACGATGGTGCCGTTGTTGCGATTCACCACGTGGAAGGCTGCGGCTTCCGACAAGACCAGCGCCACGGGCAGACCGAGGAGCCCCAGTACGGCGATGAGGACCTTCTTCCTGCCCTTCACCGGTGCCGGTTCCATGCGAGCGCGAGCGGCGCGGCCGAGAGTCGAGCCAGAGGGATGGCCAGGATCGCGACGAGCGCAAGAAAGGAGCGCGGGAAAAGCGGCGTGGAGACAATCCACACCAATACGCCGTAGAGCGCCAGCACGGCGGCACACCAGCACGCCGCACCCGTCACCAGCACGCGATCGCTGAGCAGCCCGCTGCGATAGAGACGTGTGACGACCCAGGCAGCCGCGGCCATCTTGATGGGCACGAGGACGGCGGGCAGCCAACCCATGACATCCACCACTGCGACCCTCACGAGGCTGTTCCCGATCATCCAGTGGAGGGCGGGCCCGAGCACGCACAGGAGCGACAACGTCAGAAACACGTTCCCTTTGATCAGCGATGCCCTTCCGGTCAGCCCGATGTAGAGGCCCTGGACGAGCCGCTTCCAGGTCCACAGGATCAATCCGGAGAGTGCCAGCAGCCCGATCACAACCGCGCGAGGCGTCCCGATGACGGCGTGCAGCCGACGTGCAGGCTCGATCACGACAGGCCACGTGCCTGACAGCTCGAGTCCAAGTGGAACAGCGGCGAGAACCAGCAGCCACGCGGCAGCCGTGCTCCATATCGTCGCGGTGAGTTTGGCCGCGATGAGCGAGGCGCTGCTCAGCGGCCGCGTCGCCAGAAACGGCGGATTCGACGTGCTCGCGGTCGCCGACACGAAACCAGCCATGAATCCCGGCGTGAGCAGGACAACGGCCAGTGTGTAGAAGACCAGTTTCGGCGTATCCCCGTGAATGAACAGCTGGCCGAGCTCGAACGGCAGCAGGATCGCGACGAGCAACGGCAGCGACCGGCCATGCGCCCGCCACTCGAACCAGACCTGAGCCCGGGCAGCCGAGGGAAAGCTCTCTCGACGGTTCGCCAGGACCGTAGCAAACGTCGAGAGCGGCCTGAACATCCTCCGCCAGTCGGGCACGTGCCCCCGGCGCGCGCGCCCCACCGCGAAGCGGGCCGCGAGATACGCCAGCGGAACGTGCGGCGCCAGAAGAGCGAGCATGACGGGCTCGCGTACCTTGAATTCGACCGCGATGAACACCACCGCGTCTATCGCCGTCAACCAGAGCACCGTGACGATCACGCGCAGCCCCGGCAACGGATACGGCATCCATGTCAACGCCTGAAGCCAGGCAAGCATCGATGCGGCCAGCAGTGCCGGCCAGATCATCGGGACGTCGAATTCCGGCGGCCACAACGCAAACAGCCGCATCGCCGCCCAGAGCAGCGCCATCGCGACCGTGCCGTACAGCATCGGCCATCCTGCGAGCCCGGCGGTCGTCACCGGCAGCGTGAACAGACGTGCGGGATACATCGACTGGCGGGCGGCCAGATCCCCGGCCAGGCCGAAGCTGAAGACCGCCAGGAAATAGAGGAAGGTCGCCGTCACCGGCACGACGACAACGAACGCGTAACTCAGGTTGTTGTCGAAGCTGATGGCGTGCCCGCGAGCGAGAAACAGCATTTTGATGGCCGCGAGGACGAACAAATAGACGACGAGGCCGGCCAGACCCCAGCGATGCCGCTGCCGGAATTCCCACGCGAATGCGGCAGCGGCTGAACGCATAACTATACGGCCTCAGCCGGCGTCGCGCCACGTCCGACATGGGCGACGAAAATCTCATTGAGCGACGCGCCGTGATGCGACGCCTTGATGACGTCGAGCGGCGCGCTGAGCACGATCGTCCCCTGGTTGATCATCGTGACGTGATCGGCCACCTGCTCCACTTCCTCGAGCAGGTGCGACGAAAACAGCACCGTCCGGCCTTCATCGGCGATCGTGCGAATGACCGCGCCGAGAATGTCGCGGCGGACGATCGGATCGAGCCCTGACGAGGGTTCGTCCAGCACCAGCAGCTCGGGACGATAGGCCAGCGCGATCAGCAGCCCCGCCCTGGCCTTCTGCCCTTTGGAGAGGGTCTTGATCTTCGCCGCGGGGTCCAGCGCGAACGCCTGCCGCAGCTCCTCGGCGTACGCATCGTCCCAGCCGGAATAGAACGCGCGCGAGTACCGAAGGAGCTCGCCGACCCGCATCCAGCCGGGAAGATCGTTCTCTTCGGAGAGATAGCCGATCCGCGAAAGCACCGCGACCGGATCGGCCACGGGATCGAGGCCGAAGACGCGCACGGATCCGCTTTCGGCGCGCAGCAGACCCAGAATGTGCCTGATGAGCGTTGTCTTGCCCGCGCCGTTCGCGCCGACAAGACCATAGACGGCCCCGCGCGGCAGCGAGACGCTCACCGAATCCAGCGCCGCCCTGGCGCCGAAGCGCCGTGTCAGACCCGTGACGTTGATGACCGGTTCATTCATCATCCGCACGTGCGTTTCATGGCGTGATGTCCGGGCGGTATTCGCCGATGAAGTTCATGATCATCGAGGCCTCCGCCATGTCCTTCGCGCGGAAGCGCACCGAGTGCGAATCCGTGCGCTCGAACATGGGCAGATACGCCAGCACTTCGGCCGGCATGTAATTCTTGAAGCTGACGTCCACGGTGACCGGCCCGCCCACCTTGTACGGCGTGAAGTCGGCGCGGCGCGCCATCGCGGCCTTCACGCGCGCGCCGATCAGCGCGTAGGACGCCGCGGGCGTGATCGTCGACGCCGAATGGAAGCCGAGCGTGCGCTTCGTCTCCGCCGCCTCGATGTTGCCCACCGCCTTCCTCACCTCCGCAATCGCCGCATCGTCACCAGACATCATGATGACCGGCACGTCGAAGTGGCCGGCGATGGCCGCGTTCCATGAGCCTTCGGTGACGTTCGTGCCGTTGAGCGCGACGCGCGTGAGGTTGGCGCTCGAGAACGTGTGGGCGCGAACGCCGCTGACGTTGTTGGTGCCGGCGTGATAGCCGATGAAGATCGCGGCGTCGACGCTGTCGTCGATGCCCGCGACCATCCCGAGCCGCCGCGGCCACGACCGGATGACGCGCACGTCGGCCGGGAACTGATCGATCAGCAGGTTCTGGCCGTTGCCGTGCGAGTCTGCGACGACGATCTCGGTGGCGCCGGCCGCGCGCGCGGCTTCAACGGCCGCCAGCGCTTCCTTCGTCATGAACTCGCGGAAGCGGCCGTACTCGAAGCCGGACGGCCCGAGCTGCTCGCTCGTCACCGCGCCGGCCACGCCTTCCATGTCGACCGAGATGTGAACCTTGAATTTACCTGGCTGCTGCGCCGCCGACGGCTGGCGCGGCGACAAGGCAAAGATGCAGGCAAGAGCGATAACCGTGGCGGCGGCTCGTAAGCGCATGTGGGTCTCCTGAGGCGTGCAGTCTACGCCAGGAACCCGGCGCTCGTGTGCAGGACGGCGCGACGCGGCTGGAGCCTTCTGTCGTTCACGCGGCAGAATCTGCAACGCCAACCTGTGGAAACTTCCCTCAAGGTAAGTTTCAACAGGTTATCCACAGACGCCGGCCTTCAGGCTGGCAGAATGTGCGACCCGCATCGTCGACGCGCTTTGGCCCGGAAATAAAAACCCGGCGCGCCGTTGTGCGCGCCGGGTCATGCCTGGAGCCTCGAGTCTGGAGCCTGTCCTAACCGGGATACGTATACGGCGCCTGCAGCCCCAGCGGCAGGCCGAGCGCCCAGTACCCGAGCAGGAACAGCGTCCACAGCACGATGAACGCCACCGAGTACGGCAGCATCATCGACGCCACCGTGCCGATGCCCGCGCCGCGCACATACCGCTGGCAGAACACCACCACGAGTGGGAAGTACGGCATCAGCGGCGTGATGATGTTCGTCGTCGAGTCGCCGATGCGGTAGGCCGCCTGCGTGAGTTCCGGCGACAGGCCCACCTGCATCAGCATCGGCACGAAGATCGGCGCCAGCAGCGCCCACTTCGCCGAGGCCGAGCCAATCAACAGATTCACCGCGCCCGTCACGAGGATGATGCCGACAATCGTCACCTGCCCCGGAAAGGCCATCGTCTGCAGGAACGTCGCGCCCTTGAGCGCCACCAGCGCGCCGAGGTTCGACCGGCCGAACTCCGACGTGAACAGCGCCGCGAAGAAGGCCATGACGATGTAGTAGCCCATGAGGCTCATGGCCTTCGTCATGCCGGCGATGATGTCGCGGTGGGTCTTGACCGTGCCGGCCGCGTAGCCGTACGCAATCGACGGCAGCAGGAACATCAGGAAGATCAGCGGCACGATCGCCTGCATGATCGGCGCCGTGAACTCGGTCAGTTTTCCTTCCGGCGACCGCAGCGGCGACCAGCCCGGATACGCGGCCGCCACGAGCAGCGCGATCAGCAGCAGCATCGCGCCGCCGCCCACCGCGAGGCCGCGCCGCTCGGCCGGCGTCAGCGGCTCGAGCTTCGGCATGTCGGCCGTGTCGCCGTCCACCGCCGTGCCCGTCAGCCGCGGCTCGACCACCTTGTCGGTCAGAAACCAGCCCAGCCCGACCACGAGCACCGTCGACGCGCTCATGAAGAACCAGTTGCTCAGCGGGTTGACCAGCCGCGCCGGGTCGATCAGCTGCGCGCCCGACTGGGTGAAGCCCTGGAGCAGCGGGTCGATGCCCGACGGAATGAAGTTGGCGCTGAAGCCGCCCGACACGCCCGCGAACGCCGCGGCGATGCCGGCCAGCGGATGCCGGCCCGCCGTATAGAAGATGACGCCGCCGAGCGGAATCACCAGCACGTAGCCGGCGTCGGTCGCCGTGTGGCTGAGGCACGCGACGAGAATCAGCATGGGCGTCAGCAGCGCGCGCGGCGTGAGGTTGAGCATCCACTTCAACCCCGCGTTGAGGAACCCGACCGACTCGGCCACGCCCACGCCCAGCATCGCCACCAGCACGACGCCCAGCGGCGCGAAGTTCACGAAGACCCTCACCATCGTCGCCAGGAACGTCGCGAGCGCGGTGCCGGTCAGCAGGTTGTTGACGCGGATCGGCTCGCCGTTGCGCGGGTCGATCTCGGTGAACTGCACTGGCGCGAGCAGCGCGCTGAACGCCCACACGAGCAGCATCGCGATCAGGAACAGGACGGCCGGATCCGGCAGCTTGTTGCCCGA
>DATKDT010000024.1:0-5544 GCA_035512575.1 Vicinamibacterales bacterium
CGCGCCGACTTCGACCGGTCGAACACCTGCTCCTGCGCCTTTTCGATGCTCATAAGAATGCAGAATACAGAACGTAGAACACAGAACGCATCAGATCCACTTGTACTGCCTGTACCAGTCGAGAGTCCTGCGTATCCCTTCATCCAGCCCGACGGCGGGCGCGTAACCCAGTTCGCTCTGCGCGCGCGAGATGTCGAAGGCGCGGCTCTTCGTGAAGAAGTCGACGCGCCGGCGGTACAGCGGCGGCTCGATCCGGAGCGGCGCGCATGCCGCTTCGCACACCGCGCCGGCAATCCAGACCGGCCAGACCGGCAGCGACCGCTTCGGCGGCCGCACGCCCGCGATACGCGCGATCCGCGCCACCAGCTCCTTCAGTGTCGTCACGTCCCCGCCGGCCAGGATGTACGTGCGGCCCGCGGCCGCCGCCGCTTCGCCGCAGAGGCGAAAGCCCTCGCACAGATCCTCGACATAGGTCAGGTGGTAGAAGATATCGCCCTTGCCGAGCATCAGGAAGCGCCCGCGCGCGACGCCCCTGAACAGCTTCAGCAGGCGGCGGTCGCCCGGGCCATAGATGCCGGTCGGCCGCGCGATGACCAGTTCGACGCCCGTGCGGCCGGCCGCTTCGCGCGCCACTGACTCGCCTTCCAGCTTCGTCCACTGGTAGACATCGCCGGGCCTGAGCGGCGCGTCCTCGTTCGCCGGGGGATGCTCGACGTCGCCGTGCACGCCGACGGTGCTGCAGTGCACGACGCGCCTCACGCCGGCCGCGGCGGCCGCCTCGATCAGCCAGCCGACGGCGCGCGCGTTGACGTCCTGATACGCCTCTTTCGGCAACCCCGCCTCCCGATAGAGCGCGGCGATGTTGTAGACGACGTCGACGCCCTCGCAGGCGGCCCTCAGCGACGTCCTATCGAGCAGATCGCCGCGGACGACCGACACGCCGATGCCCAGCGTGCGCGCCTTCTCCGGATCGCGCGCGAGACCCACGACCTCGTGGCCGGCGGCCGCAAGATGCCTGACCAGATGGCCGCCCGTGAAACCCGAGGCGCCGGTCACCAGTACCTTCACCGCTCGCTGCCTCCCTGGGTTCGCTCAGCCACGACCGTCACCGGCGATCCGAAGAGCCGGAGCAGTCCGGCCTTCGCGAGCACGCCTTCCACGCGGCGCGTGAAGGCCGCGGAGCCGGCGAGCTTGTGCAACGCGATCGGCAGCACGAACTGCCGATGCTCGTCGCGCACGCGCCAGCCGTGCCGCGCGAGCTCGCGGCGAACGGCGCCGGCCCGCATCACACGGTAGGGTTCGGTCTTCATGCCCGCGGCATGCGCGACGCGGCGCGCGCCCGCCTGAATCGCCGCCGCGCTTGCCGCCGCGGGAAAGTCGAAGACGATGCGCGAGCGCGCGACGCGGCACAGCTCGGCGAGACAGCGCGTCCAGTCCGGCGTGTGCATCAGCACGCGCAGGCAGACGGCGGCGTCGACGCTCCGCTCGTCGAGCGGCAGCGCGTGGGCGTCGCCCTGTTCCCAGCGCAGCGTGAGTCCGGCCTCGCTCGCGCGCCGCGCGGCGACGGCCAGCATCTCGGCCGAGGCGTCGATGCCGACGACCGCCGCGCCCGTGCGTGCCAGCGCGAGCGCTGCGCGGCCCGTGCCCGTACCGATGTCCGCGATGGTCTTTCCCGGACCAGGCTCGAGCGCCGCGGTCAGAATCCGTTCCTGCGACTCGAGCAGCATCCGCCCGATCGCGCCGCCGAAGCGCAGCGCGTCGAAGCCCTCCGCGACGTCCGTATTGGCGTAGTGGCTGTAGCTGTAGTGCGAGCGATCGGGCGCGCTCACGCGACGCCTCCGGCCACCTCGGCCTGACCCGGCGCGAACAGCCGGTCGACGGCCTCGCGCGTGCGGCTGAGATAGGCCTCGTAGCTGTACTTCGTCTCGGCCAGCTCGCCCGCCTGACGTGCGACCCGCCCGGCGCGCTCGCGATCGACGAGCGACGCGACAATGCCCGCGCCGTACGCCTCGGGCGTCGCCTCGGTGAGGATGGCCGTCGTGTCGTCGAGCACCTGCGTGTGCGTGAGCAGGCGCGTCGCGACAATCGGCCGGCCCGAGCGGAGGTACTGGTAGATCTTGAGCGGCGTATTGGTGCCGGTCGATCGCGGCGACACCAGCGACGTCGCCGCGTCGAGATACGCGGGAATCTCCTCGGCGGGACGCTGTCCCGCGAAGATCACGGCATCGCCCAGTCCCGCGCGCGCCGCTCCGGCCCGCGCCGCCTCGATCTGCGCCGGCTGCCCGCCGGCAAGCAGCAGCTTCGCGTCGGGCACCTGCTTCAAGGCCACAGCCATCGCCGCGAACAGCAGGTCGAGACCCTGATAGTGCTCGAACGTGCCCGTGTAGAGGACCACAGGCGCATCAGCAGCAATGCCGAGCGATGCCCGCACGGCGGCGCCCGAACCCTCCACCGGCAGATCGCCGGAGCCCGGCGCATTCTCGATCAGCACCGGGCGCGCGTCCCGGTCGACGTCGCGGACGACCTCCTCGAGCTGCGGGCAGATCACGATCACGACCTTCGACCGCCGCACCATGTGCCGCTCGAGCACGCGGAACACGCGCGCGAGCCACCGCTTGTTGCCGTGGCCGAAGTTCGAAATCTGCTGCGGCAGACTCGAGTGCATGTCATAGAGATGCGGCACGCGCAGCATCGACGCGAGCACGAGCCCGATCGCGCCTCCCTCCTCGTGCGAGTGCACCGCGTCATACCGGCGCGTCAGTGCCATCCGCATGGCTGTCGCGGCCAGTGTGAGATCGAGCGGCACCTTCGACCACGACGGCCCGATGCCGATTTCCCTGATGAACGGCGGACGCAGACACCGGACGACGCGCAGGCCCTGCAGCTCGACGTCGCGCCCGAACGGGTACGTCACGAGATCGACGGTATGCCCGAGAGCGATGAGCGCGCGGATGCGGTGGTATTCGGAGAACGGCGTGCCCCGGGGCTCGAAGAACGGCTCCGGCGCGATCATCAGGATGTGCACGATCCGGCCCATTGTAGGCGCTAAGTGCTTTATGCTCAACACATAACGCACGGCGCGCCAGCCTTCCGCAAGCTGTTCCTCGCCTCGCTCACGTACACGCTCGGCTCGGAACACTTGTTCACGGCTGTCGCTGCAGCGAAATGGATTTACTATCCCCCGGTGTCTTCCCCAGCGCGAGGCCGGCAGGCCCTGGTCTGGTCGATCAAGATTGCCGTCAGCGTCGGCCTGCTGGCGATCCTGTTTTCGCGCGTCGACTTCGCCGAGCTGTGGGCGCATGCGCGCGGGGCGTCGCCGGCCTGGATTGCGGCCGCGCTGGCGCTTCAGCTCCTCATGGTGCTGGCCAGTGCCTGGCGGTGGGGCGTCCTGCTCCGGGCCGCGGGCGTGGACGTGCCTCGAGGCCGGCTCCTGACGTCCTATGTCGTCGCGGTCTTCTTCAACAACTTTCTGCCGAGCAACATCGGCGGCGACTTCGTGCGCATCGCCGACACCGCGCGGCCGGCCGGGTCGAAGACTGTCGCGACGCTGATCGTGCTGGGCGATCGTGCCATCGGCCTGCTCGGGCTGCTGCTGGTGGGCGCGCTGGGCTCGTCATTCGCGGCCGATCTGCCCGGGACGGGCGTGATAGGGCCGTCGATGCTGTGGACGGCGTTCGGGAGCGCACTGGCCATGGCAGTCGCGCTGGTCTTTCATCCCTCGCTTCTCGTGCGCCTGCTGCAGCCAGTCGAGCGCGTGCATCCGGAGTGGATTGGCGAGCGGCTCGGGCGGCTCGACGCCCTGCTGGGCCGGGTCCGGCTCTCGCCGCGGGCGCTGGCCGTCTCCCTGGGCTCCGCCGTCGCCGTGCAGCTGACGCTCGTGGCGTTCTACGTGGCAGTCGCGCGCAGCCTGAGCGTGCCGGTGTCGTACTGGCAACTGGCCCTGATCGTCCCGCTGACGTTCCTGATGCAGATGCTGCCGGTTTCGCTCAACGGCTTCGGGGTGCGCGAGGCCTCGTTCGCCTACTATTTCACCCGAATCGGGCTCACCATCGAGCAGGCGCTGCTCGTGTCGTTTCTGGGCGCGGGGGTGATCCTGGCGTTCTCCCTGTCGGGCGCCGTAGCCTACGTGGGGCGGAGCCGGACCGTAAATCACGGTCTTGACAGAGTCCGCGGACGCCCCTAGAATCGAAGCACCGACTTCCAGCACTGCTCCCCTGCAGGCTAGTCAAGCCTAAACTTCGCTACAGGTTCAGTCGATAACCGGATATGCACACTCCGGCACGCGGAGTGCGCCTTTTCGGGAATGGTGTCAGAGCATGATGGCAGTGCCGCGTCGTCCCATTGGTCCCGCTGTGTGTCTCGCCCTTTTCATGGGCGCGGCCGCGTGTGAAACCGCCAAGAGCGCCAATCCTCTCAGCCCGACCCTGGCCGGGCCGATGGAGGGCGTGACCATTACCCCGCCCAAGGGCCTGGAGCCGGCTGCCAACCAGCAGATCCGCGACAGCGACCAGCCCTTCAAGGTCGTCATCGAGAACGCCGTGAGCACCAGCCCGCGGCCGTTCAAGATGCGCATGCAGATCGCGAGCGACAGCAACTTCACGTCGGTCGTCTGGTCGCGTGACGGGATCGAGCCCGGCCCGAACCTTCAGACGCACTTCACGATGAGCGACCGGATGCAGTCGGGCCGGCAGTACTACTGGCGCGTGATGGCCGACGACGGCGCGAATCAGAGCGCGTGGTCCGAGGCCGTCGGCTTCCAGGTGCTGATGCCGGCGGCGTTCGGGGCGCCATCGCCGCGCTCGCCCGTCGGCAACGAGCAGTTGACGACGAACCGGCCCGAGCTGGTTGTGGGCAACGGCAGCGCGCAGGGCCCGGTGGCTCAGCCGTACTACCTCTTCCAGGTGTCACCCAGCTCGACCTTTGCGACGCTGATTGTCAACGAGGAAGTGCCTCAGCAGGGCGGCGAGACGGTGCTGACGGTGCCGGGGCCGCTCGCCTACGGCACGACCTACTACTGGCGCTCGCGTATTTCGGACGGCGACGTCGTCGGTCCCTGGTCGGCGACCGAGGCCTTCCGCACGGTTGGGGCGCCGGCGCCCGGCCCGGGTCCGAGCCCCGGTCCCGCGCCCGGCGGCTCGTGCGTCCTGTCGACGCCTGAAGCCATCGTCACATGTAACCGCGCGCGTTACATCGGCTACATGGACGCCTCACAGTTGCTCGAGATGCTGCGGCAGACGGCGCGCGATCTCACTGCGGCCGCCATTTCCCCTGGGGGCTTCGGCGTGCTCGTCAAGACGGGCGGCCACAACTGCCACGGCTATTCGTGCGACATCATCTGCGCCGGCAACGGCAGCGGCCAGCGGCAGTGGGACGTGCTGGGCGACGTCGACGGCGCCCAGTTCCCGATGTGGTCTGAAGTGCCTCCGCAGAACGTCACGGTGCGCCCGTGCGAGACCCAATAGTCACGGCGACGAGCCATGGCTCCCCGGCCGGGTGTTCCGGAAGGAACATCCGGCTTCTCTCTCTCGACAATCCGGTACGCGG
>DATKDT010000025.1:0-36896 GCA_035512575.1 Vicinamibacterales bacterium
GACAAGTTCATCCGCGGCCTGGCGGCCAGCAATCCCGACAACTTCCTCTACAACTTCAGGGAGACGTTCGGCCAGCCGCAGCCGGCGGGCGTGAAGCAGCTCGGAGGGTGGGACGACCAGACCACGCGGTTGCGCGGTCACGCGACCGGGCATTACCTCACGGCGATCGCGCAGGCCTACGCGAGCACGACGTATGACGAGGCGCTGCGCGCCAACTTTCTGCAGAAGATGAACTACCTGGTCGACACGCTGTACGACCTGTCGCAGATGGCGGGAAGCAAGGTTGCGGATCCGACGAAGGTGCCGCCCGGGCCTGGCCGAACCAGCTACGACTCGAATCTGCGCGCGGGTCAGATCCGTACCGACTACGAAAACTGGGGCAAAGGCTTTATCAGCGGCTATCCGCCGGATCAGTTCATCATGCTCGAGCAGGGGGCACAGTACGGCACGCGGGGCGGTCGGAACCTTGACCTGAGCATCTGGGCGCCGTACTACACGCTGCACAAGATCCTGGCGGGCCTGCTCGACAGCTATGAAGTCGCGGGCAACAAGAAAGCGCTGGACGTGGCAAAGGGGATGGGGACGTGGGTGCACGCGCGGCTGAGCGCGGTGCCTTCGGAGACCCGCACCGAGATGTGGAGCACGTACATCGCCGGCGAGTACGGCGGGATGAACGAAGTCATGGCGCGGCTGTTCCGCCTCACCGGCGACCGGCGGTTCCTGGACGGCGCGAAGCTGTTCGACAACACCAACTTCTTCTTCGGTAACGCGAATCACGATCACGGCCTGGCGAAGAACGTCGATACCATTCGCGGCAAACACGCCAACCAGCACATCCCGCAGATCACCGGCGCGCTCGAGACGTTCCGCAGCACGAAGGAGATGCCGTATTACCTGATCGCCAGCAACTTCTGGGACATGGTGAATCGCGGCTACATGTACAGCATCGGGGGCGTGGCCGGCGCGCGGACGCCCAGCAACAGCGAGTGCTTCACCGCGCAACCCCACACGCTCTGGGAGAATGGCTTCAACAGCGACGGGCAAAACGAGACGTGCGCCACCTACAACCTGTTGAAGCTCGATCGCCAGCTGTTCATGTACGACCAGACCGCGAAGTACATGGACCACTACGAGCGTGCGCTCTACAACCACATCCTGGCGTCGGTTGCCGAGGACACTCCCGGGAACACGTACCACGTGCCGCTCAATCCCGGCGCGCAGAAGCGGTTCGGCAACGCCGGCATGGGCGGCTTCACGTGCTGCAACGGCACGGCGCTCGAGAGCAACACGAAGCTGCAGGACACCATCTACTTCAAAAGCGCCGACAACACGGCGCTCCACGTCAACCTGTTCGTTCCCTCGACGCTGAACTGGACGGATCGCAAGATCGTGGTGCAGCAGGTGACGGATTTCCCGTACGCCGACACGACGCGGCTCGTCGTGAAGGGGACCGGCGAGTTCGACATGAAGATCCGCGTGCCGCGATGGGCGACCCGCGGGTTCTTCGTGAAGATCAACGGGCAGGATCAGAAGGTCGAGGCGGTGCCTGGCACGTACCTCACGCTTGCCCGGAACTGGCGCGCCAACGACACGATCGAGCTGCGCATGCCCTTCGGCTTCCACCTGGATCACGTCGTCGATCAACCGAACGTCGCCAGCATCTTCTACGGGCCGGTGCTGCTGGCCGCCGAGGAGTCGGGCCCGCGAACCGACTGGCGCCAGGTCACGCTCGACGCGGGCGACATCGCCAAGTCGATCACCGGCGACCCGGCAACGCTCCGCTTCAGCCTCGACGGCGTGGTGCTGAAGCCGTTCTATGAGACCTACGGGCGGCACTCCGTCTATCTGCACGTGACGATGAAGTAGGAGAGAACACAGAATACAGAACACAGAATGCAGAATGAGCCTTCGCGCCGTCAGGTCATAAAGCTGCTTGGAGCAGCAGGGGTGGTCGCAACTGTCCCTTCTGCGGTCGTGCGGGGCTTCTTTGGCGGGCTTCAATCCGCCGGTGCGCCGGTCGAGGTCATCGTCTCCGAAGTCAGCCGCCATACGCTGCGGTTGACGATCGTGCCGGCGGGTGGCGCGATCGCGCAGGTGCCGGTAGACGGCGCGCTCGTCGCGGACGCGGCCGGGAAGACGGCAGGGCGCGCGCGAAGGGGCGCGCGTGTGATCCGCGCCGCCGGATGCGCCGTTCGTGTGACCGATGCGGCCATCGAAGTCGCGCGCGACGGTGACGGGCTGCTGCAGCGCATCACGCTGAACGCCGGCGCGCCCGGATTCTCGTTCCTGATGGGCAGCGGTCCGCTGCTCGGCCTCGGTGAAGGCGGGCCGCAGTTCGATCGCAGGGGCACCGTCGATCGTGGCCGCAATGGGCAGGGCGGTTTTCAGCTCCGCACACACGGCGGGCGCGTGCCGATCCAGTGGATGGTGGCGACCGCGGATGGGTGGGGCATGTACATCCACCATCCGCTTGGCGCGTTCGACTTCACCGGCCAGGGAAGCGACATCGGAAAGTTCACGCCGCATGGTGAAGCGCCGCCGGCGCTTCCCGTCGACATCTTCATCGTCGCCTCGCGTGAGTCACAGGTACTCATGCGCGAGTACGCGCGCATCACCGGCTTTGCCGAGATGCCGCCGCTCTGGTCGCTCGGCTACATGCAGTCGCACCGCACGCTGGCCGGTCCTGACGAGATCATGTGGGTGGCGCGCACGTTTCGCGAGAAGAAGCTGCCGTGCGACGCGCTCATTTATCTCGGCACGGAATTCACGCCGTCGGGATGGAACACGCGCAACGGCGAGTTCGCGTGGCACGCCGGCAACTTTCCGGAGCCGACAAAAGCCATCGACGATCTGCACGCACTCAACTACAAGGTCGTCCTGCACATCGTCATCGAAGGCCGCCGGCTGAACGGGACGGTCGGCGAACCGTGCACGCCGGAGAATGCCGTTCCGAGCGGGCGTACGCCCGACAACCGGTGGCCGCCGGACCGCAACGTCGCGTGCTACTGGCCGTACCACAAGCCGCTGTTCGATCTCGGCGTCGACGGATGGTGGCCCGATCAGGGGGATGGCCTCGACGCGGCCTCACGGCTGGCGCGCATCCGGATGTACTGGGAGGGGTCGCAGATGTACCGGCCCGACGAGCGGCCGTTCGCGCTGCATCGGAACGGCTATGCGGGCATGCAGCGTTACGCGGGATTCCTCTGGAGCGGCGACGTGTACTCGACCTGGGAAACGCTGCGCACGCACGTGCCGGTCGCCGTCAACACCGGTCTCTCCGGCATCCCGTATTGGGGCACGGACATCGGCGGGTTCGTCCCCACGAAGGAATACACCGGCGAGTTGCACGTGCGGTGGTTCCAGTTCGGCGCGTTTTGTCCGTCGTTCCGCTCGCATGGGCGCACGTGGCACCTGCGCCTGCCGTGGGGATGGAATCGCGGCGAGCTCGGCCCGAGCGAGATCCGCAGCTACACCGGCGGCGCGGCCGATCCGGATCCTGTGGAGCTGCGCAATCCGAACGTCGAGCCGATCGTGCGCAAGTACCTCGAGCTGCGCTATCGGCTGCTCCCGTACATCTATACGGCCGTGCGGGAGTGCCACGAGACGGGACTGCCGCTGATGCGGTCGATGTGGCTGCACTATCCGGACGACCCCGAAGCCGCGAAACGGGGCGACCAGTTCCTGTGGGGCCGCGACATGCTCATCGCTCCGGTGACGGAGAAGGGCGCCACGTCGCGCCGCGTCTATCTGCCGCGCGGCACGTGGTTCGACTTCTGGACGGATGAGCGGCTGGAGGGCGGCCGTGAGATCGATCGGCCTGTGGATCTCGAGACGATGCCGATCTACGTGCGCGCCGGTGCGACGCTGCCATTCGGTCCCGTGAAGGAGTGGACGACGCAGCGCGTCGACGCGCCGCTCGAGCTCATGGTCTATCCCGGCGCCGATGGCCACTACACGCTGTACGAGGACGACGGCGCGTCGTTCGAGCACCGGCGCGGCGCCTTCATGAAAACCGAGGTGTCGTGGGACGACTCCTCCCGGCAGCTCTCGATGCGGCTCTCGCGAGGATCCAGATCGATGGTGCCCGGAGGCGGGCGGCGTATCATCTTGCGCGTCGCGGGCACGGATCTGGTCGAGCAGGTCACGTTCACCGGGCGGGCCGTGAGGGTTATACTGCCGCGGTGAGCCCCTTCACGATGCAGAAAGCCATTGCCGTGATTTCCCCGGCGCAGCATGGCGCGCGGGCCGGCAGCCATGACTACTGGCGCTCGCGTTCTCCGGAGGAGAGAATCGCGGCCGTCGAGTTCCTTCGAAATCAGGTACATGGATCTCGCACCAGACTTCAACGAGTTCTGCGGGTTACTGAACGAACACCGCGTTGAGTACGTGATCGTGGGTGCTTATGCGCTCGCGTTTCACGGGCGTCCGAGGTTTACGGGGGACTTCGACATCTTCGTGAGGCCGACGGTCGAGAACGCCTTTGTGAGAAACAAGAAAGCCAGCGGCCGGCTGCAGGATCTCGCCGACATCGAGTCATTGACTGATTCGGACGAATCTGCCTGACGTCGAAGCCTCGCATACCGGAGGGTAATCGCCGACAACACCGGCCTGGCGCTGCAGGGCGCCATGGCGCAGAACCCGTTCCTCCACCTGATGGTGCAGTCGGGTTATTTCGACGGCGCGACGGACTACTTCGGCGCCAGGTCAACCTCTGGCAGATGGATCCGGGCGGGAAGCTGCAGACGCGCATGCGTTTCGAGGGCTACCGCAGCGGCCACATGATGTACCTGCGGCAGGAAGATCTCGCGACGTCCAACGAGCACGTGCGCGAGTTCATCCGGCAGTCCATCCCGCCCGCGGGCACGCCGGCCGTCATCCGCTGAAAAATGGGGACGGGTCTAATTTATTTGGTCGACAACGAATAAATTAGACCCGTCCCCATTTTCCACCGTGGCCTGCATCTGGCGCAGCACCATCGCGTAGTAGCCGCCGCGCGCGGCCATCAGCGCCTCGTGCGTGCCGCGCTCGATGACGCGCCCGTCCTCCATCACGAGGATCAGATCCGCGCGGCGGATCGTCGACAACCGGTGCGCGATGATGAACGTGGTCCGGCCCGCGAGCAGCGTGGCCATGGAGGCCTGGATCAGCTGCTCGCTTTCGGTGTCGAGGTTGCTTGTCGCCTCGTCGAGAATGAGAATCTGCGGCGACGCGAGAATCGCCCGCGCGATCGCCAGCCGTTGCTGCTGGCCGCCCGACAGCTTCACGCCGCGCTCGCCGACGAACGTGTCGTAGCCCTGCGGCAGCTTCTCGATGAACTCGTGCGCGTTGGCGCGGCGCGCGGCGTCTTCCACCTCGGCATCAGTGGCGTCGGCCCGGCCGTAGGCGATGTTGTCGCGGGCGGAGCCGTCGAAGAGGAATACATCCTGCTGCACGAGCGCGAGCAGCCCGCGGTAGGAGCGTAAGCGCAGATCCCGGACGTCCGTGCCGTTCAGGAGAATGCGGCCTTTCGTCGGATCGTGGAAGCGCGCCACCAGGTCCGTCACCGTCGTCTTCCCGGCGCCGCTGCGGCCCACCAGCGCTACGACCGTGCCGCCCGGCACGGCGATACTGAAGTCGCGCACGACCGGCAAGCCCTCCCGGTACTCGAACTCGACGTCCTCGAAGCGGATCTCCTCGACCACGGCCGGCGCGTCGGCGGCGCCCGGGCGGTCGGGCTTGTCCTGCTCCATGTCGAGGGCCTCGAAGACGCGCTCCATGGCGGCAAGCGATCGCTGCAGCTCCGAGAAGGAGTTCACGAGCTGCCAGACCGGGTTGAGCAGCAGGAACGTGTACCACTGGAACGCCATGATGTCGCCGATCGACGCACGCCCTACGATGTTCAGGTAGCCGCCGTACCACACGATCACGACGTTGACGATGCCGAGCAGCAGGCCCCACGACGTCCAGATCACCAGTTCGCGGCGATAGGCGAACAGCTCCTTGCGCAGCACGGTGTGACGGCCGCGCATGTACTCGATCACCTCGAGCAGCTCGCGGCCGAAGGCGCGGACGACGCGGATGCCCGAGAACGTTTCGCCCACGCGGCCGTCGATCTGCTCGATGTCCTTGCGGAGCGATCGATAGATGGGCCGGACGCGCCGCGCGAACGTCAGGCTCATGATGAGGATGCCCGGGATGATCGCGAGCGCGGTCAGGGCCAGACGCCAGTTGAGCGAGAAGAGAATGACCACCGCGATGATCAGCCGGATCACGGCGATCGCGGGAGACATCAGCGCCATCTGCAGCAGGCCGGTCGTCGTGTCGATGTCGCCGGTCAGGCGCGACAGGATGCCGCCGGTCTTCATGTCCCACAGCCGCGCGAGCGGCAGGTGCAGCAGCCGCTCGAACAGCGACTGGCGCAGCGACAGCATCACCTTGACGTTGAGCATCCGCTGCCGGTAGTCCTTGAAGACGCCGATCAGGTTCGAGAGCAGGATGACGCCGAGGAAGACGGCGCCGGCGATCTGCAGCTGGGAGAGCCGGCCGGCCCTGTCGAGCTCCTCGTTCAGCAGCACGCGATCGACGATGAACCGCATGAAGAGCGGCTCGATCATCTCGAGGCCTGAAGCGAGGATGGCGAGCGCGAAGACGCCCGCGATCGAAAGCCGGTGCGGCCAGAGCCAGCGCAGATACTTGCGCACGTACGCGCGCCGCTCGCCGCCGAGCAGCGGCTTGCGCGTCGGCGCATCCGGCGTGCCTGGCGCTTCGGGAGTCGGTTTCGGGAGCCGCGAGCCGAAGTCGTCCGGATCGTCCAGCTTGCCTTTGCGATAGTCGTCGCGGAACTGCCTGTAGCGCAGGCGCGACGAGCGGGCGCGGGGAAGATCGGGGCGAAGGGGACCGGGCGGCGCGGACACCAGTGACACTTTATGACATGGACGCGTCCGCGCGCTGAGCGGTGTGCGGCCTAGCTGCGCTCTGCCAGCAGCGTCTCCACGAGCCGCACGTACAGGTCCACGGCGGCTTCCTGCTCCGCAATCGACAGCGACTCCTCGTCCGTGTGCGCGACGTGGATCGATCCGGGGCCCAGCAAAAGCGGCGTGCCCCAGTTGCCGAGCGCCGAAATGTCCGTGGTGTAGGGAAAGCCGGCCGATTCGAAGCCGGGCGGGACGTGCATCCGCGCGACCGGCAGACTGAGAATCTCGTGGACGGCGACGAGATGCTCCACCGCCGAAAGCCGGCGGCGAATGTCGGCGTTGTCGCCAACCGTGCGAAACAATAGCTCGGCCGACGCCGCGGGCGGCACGACGTTCGGCGCGATGCCGCCGCTGATGAGGCCGGCGATGTAGTGGGTCGGTCCGAGATCGGGATCGGCCGGCAGCTCCATAACGCGGATGATCCCGAGCGCCTCGAGCAGCTTGTCGATGGCCGATTCGCCAAGCTCGGGAAACGCGGAGTGCGCGGCGCGGCCGGTGGCGTCGAGGCGGATCCGCAGCGCGCCCCGCGTGGCGATGCCCAGGCGGTTGTCGGTCGGCTCGCCGTTGATCAGGAATTCCACGCCGGCCAGCGGCGCCTGGTTCGCCACCCGCGCGCCGTCGCTGCCGCGCTCCTCTCCGACGACGAACAGAAAGCCGATCCGCTGTTCGCCCGACGCGCGCAGCCGTTCTGCCGCGGCCACCTGCGCGGCCAGAATGCCTTTCGCGTCGCACGACCCGCGCCCGAAGACCCGTCCCGCTTCCTCGCGGCTCGCAAAGAACGGCGGCACGCAGTCGTAGTGCGTGGTGAACACGACGCGGGGATCGGCCGACAGCGTGGCGATGATATTGAACCGGCCGCCGGCGACGGGCTGCTCGGCGACACCGTAGCCCCGCTCGCGCAGCCATGCCGCCAGCCACGCGCCCGCGTCATGCTCGCGCCCCGTGGTCGAATCGATGTCGACCAGCGCGCGCGTGAGCCGCGTGAGGTCTACCGGATCCATTGCTCGAGCGCGGTGCGGGCGTCCGTGCGCTCGTCGCGGTATTTGACGATGATCGGCGCGGCCACCGCCAGACCCCATTCGGCGCCGTGGCCGGACGTGAGCGGCCGCGTGCCGGGCACGACCACGGCCCCCTCCGGAATCACGAGCGGCTCGTCCGCCGCGGCCGTGATGATGCGGCCGTGCACGGTGTCGTACACCGGTGTCGATCGCGTGATCACCGTGCCCGACGCCAGGACGGCGCGCCGCTTGATCACGGCGCCTTCATACACGCCGCAGTTCCCGCCGACGAGCACATCGTCTTCCACGATGACCGGCAGTGCGCCGACCGGCTCGATGACGCCGCCGATCTGCGCCGCCGCGCTCAGGTGGACGCGGCTGCCGATCTGCGCGCACGAGCCGACGAGCGCGTGCGAGTCGATGAGCGAGTCGTCGCCAATCCACGCGCCGATGTTCACGTACATGGGCGGCATGAAGATGACGTTGCGGCCGACGTACACGCCGTCGCGCACGCTCGAGCCGCCGGGGACGACGCGGATGTTGTTCTCTTTGGGAAAGCGCTTCAGCGGCAGCGTGTCCTTGTCGGCGAAGTAACCCATACCCTCTTCCTCGACGATCGCTCCCGTGCGGAACGCCAGGAGGATGCCGCGTTTGACCCACGTGTTGACGCGCCAGCCCGACGGCGACGCCGCATGCGGCTCCGCGGAGCGCACCGTGCCGGCCGACAGCGCATCGCGCAGCTCCTTGACGCACGCGCGCGCCGCTTTGCGATCGACCTCCGCGCCCTGCGCGAACAGCGTCTCGACGCGCTGCTGCAGGTCGCTCATCCGGCCGTTACCACGGGCCGTTCGCCCATCGCCTGCAGCACGGCCGCGATTCGCTCCTTCGACGCCTGCCGCGGCGGCACCATCGGCAGGCGGTAGCGCTCGTCGAGCAGGCCCATCATTGCCATGGCGGACTTGATCGGAATCGGATTCGACTCGATGAAGTTCACCGCCATGAACGGCAGCAGCTCGTCGTGCATCGCGCGGGCGGCCGCGAAATCGTTCGCTTCGGCCTTCTCGACCATCCGCACCATGCGCTCCGGCACCAGATTCGAGGCCACCGAAATGATCCCTTTGCCGCCCACCGCCATCGACGGCAGCGTCAGCGCATCGTCGCCCGACAGGACGATGAACGGATCGGGAAGCGCGTGGCAGACGTCGCAGATCTGCGCCATGTTGCCCGACGCTTCCTTGACGCCGGCGATGTTGGGAATCGTGGCGAGGCGGCTGAGGGTGGCCGTGTCGACGTTCGATCCCGTTCTGCCCGGCACGTTGTAGACGATGATGGGGCAGTCGAGCGCGCCGCCGATGGCCTTGAAGTGCTCGTAGAGCCCGTCGGGCGTCGGCTTGTTGTAGTACGGCGTCACCGACAGGATGCCGGCCGCGCCTGCCCGACGCATGCTTTCGGCCGCCTCGATCACCGCGCGCGTGCTGTAGCCGCCCGCGCCGGCGAGCACGGGTACCCGGCCCGCGGCCTCGTCGACGACGATCTCGACGATGCGCACGCGCTCCCCGGCCGTGAGGGTGGGCGTCTCGCCCGTCGTGCCGCACGGCACGAGAAAGTGAATGCCGGCGTCGATCTGGCGTTTCGCCAGGCGGCGCACGCCCTGTTCGTCGAGCTCGCCATTGGGACCGAACGGCGTGACCATGGCCGTGCCGCAGCCTGTGAATGCCTTGCGCATTACGTATTCCTTTCGTCGTGAGAAAGATCGAGCATGTCGCGCATCGTGAACCAGCCGCGGCGGCCCTGCAGCCAGCGCGCCGCCTCGAGCGCGCCGCGCGCGAACGGTGTGCGGTCGCGCGCCTCGTGCGTCAGTGTGATCGCTTCGGCGGCCGAATCGAACCCAATCGTGTGTGTGCCCGGGATGCGGCCGGCGCGGGTGGAGGAGACGTCGATGGCCGGGCCGGCGCCCGCATCGATCAGCACGCGCTGCAGGGCGAGAGCCGTGCCCGACGGCGCGTCGCGTTTCGCCGAATGGTGCGCTTCGTGGATCCAGGTTTCGAAGCCGCGGCGAGCGAGCAGCTCGCCCGCGCGGGCCGCGAGCGCGGAGAAGAGGTTCACGCCTATCGCGAAATTCGGCGCCGCGATGACGCCGACCGGCTGGCCGCCGACGGCGGCGCGGACAGCGGGCTCGGCGTCCTGCCAGCCGGTCGTGCCGATCACCAGGTTGACGCCGCGGGCCGCCAGGCGCGGCGCGTTCCCGAGGACCGCGGCAGCCGTCGAAAAGTCGATGGCGACGTCGGCATCGGGCCACGACGCCGCGTCCGCCGGCTCGGCGCCGGTGATTCGGCCGACCACGTCGATGCCGTATTCGCCGGCCAGCGACTCGACCATGCGGCCCATGCGGCCGTACCCGACGATCAGCGCGCGCAGGCGCGGTGCGGGGGCGCTCACGTCGCGGCCTCGACCGTGCTGAAGAACTCTTCGTACAGCCGGCTCATCGCCCGTCCCGCCGACGCCTCGTCGACCACGACCGTGAGGTTGCGCCGCGACGCCGCCTGCGACACCATCCGCAGCGGCACGCCGTCGAGCGCGGCAATCACCCGGCAGGTGATCGTCGCGTCGCGCAGCAGCGCGTCCCCCACGGCGCTCACAATCGCCATGTTCCGGTCGATGTGGACGTCGCCGAACTCGCGCAGCTCCTCCTCGATGGCCGCAAGCCGCCGGTCGTCGTCCACGCTCATCGAGATGCTCACTTCGGAGGTCGTGACGACGTCGATGGGCGTCTGGTGGCGGTCGAACACCTCGAAGACGCCGCGGAGGAAGCCGTGTGCCTCGAGCATGCGGCTCGACGTCACGTCGACCACCGTGATGCCGCGCTTGCAGGCGATGGCGGCCAGCGGCTCACGCCGCGCGGCCGGCTGCGCCGAAATGACGCTGCCGGCATTCCGCGGATGCATCGTGTTGAGGATGCGCACGGGAATGCCGCGCTCGACCGCCGGCAGGATGGTGCTCGGATGCAGCACTTTCGCGCCGAAGTACGCGAGCTCGGCCGCCTCGTCGAACGACAGCTCGCGCACCGGCTGTGCGCCGGCGACAACGCGCGGGTCAGCGGTGAGCATGCCGTCCACGTCGGTCCAGATTTGGATTTCGGCGGCATCCAGCGCCGATCCGAGCAGCGACGCCGAGAAGTCGGAGCCTCCGCGCCCGAGCGTGGTGGTGATGCCGCCCTCCGTGGCGCCGACGAAACCGCCGACGACCACCACCGCGCCCGCCGCGTGCAGCGGCGTCACGCGGGCGGCCGCGCGCTCGCGAATCAACTCGGACAGCGGCGTGGCGGGATGGCCGCTGCTGGTCACGATCACGTCGCGCGCGTCGACTCGGCGCGCGTTGACGCCGCCGGCCCGAAGCGCGCCCGCCACGATGTGGCTGTTCATCAGCTCGCCGGACGCCGCGACGCGGTCGATCGCGCGCGGCGTCGCTTCGCGCAGGACGGCAATGGAGCCGAGCACGGTGCGGAGCTGGTTGCACTCGTCCGCCACTGCGTCCCCGATATCCTCGAACGCCTCCCGCCTGTCGGCCGACAGATCGTCGATCGCCATCCTGTGGCGCTGCTGAATGGCGGAGAGCGCGCGCTCGACGGCTTCGAGATCGCCCGATGGCGCCAGCTCGCACAGGCCGAGCAGATCGTTGGTGACGCCCGACATGGCCGAGACGACGACCACCAGGGGCGCGCCTGCCGCCGCGGTGTCGGCGACGATGCGTGTGACCTGGCGAATGGCGGCCGGGTCCGCCACCGACGTGCCGCCGAATTTCATGACGATTGGTTTCATCAGTCCCGTCATCATCAATCGACATCCAGCCAGCCGTCGGCCGCCATCAGCTCGGCGTTGAGCACCGCCGCGCCGGCCGCGCCGCGCACGGTGTTGTGCCCGAGCGCGACGAACTTGATGCCAAGCAGCGGGCAGCGGCGTACGCGGCCGACCGTCACGGTCATGCCGCGTCCGCGCTCGGCGTCGAGCCTCGGCTGCGGCCGGAATCCGTCGGGCAGGTGTTCGATCGGCCGGGCCGGCGCGCTCGGCAGCTTCAGCTCCTGCGGGCGGCCGCGCCATCCGGCGAGCGCCGCCGCGACTGCCTCGGGCGTCTGCTCGCGCTCGAAGGCGATCGACAGCGTCAGCGTGTGGCCGTCGACGACCGGCACCCGTGTCGTGTGCGCGCTCACAATCACCGGATGCGGCGCGACGCGGCCGTCGCGAAGGCTGCCGAGAATCTTCTGCGTTTCGGTCTCGATCTTTTCTTCCTCGCCGCCGATGCCCGGAATGACGTTGCCGATGATGTCCATCGACGGCACGCCGGGATACCCGGCCCCCGACACGGCCTGCAGCGTGGTCGTGATGACCGATCGGATGCCGAACGCGCGAAGCGGCGCGAGCGCCATCGCAAGCGCGACGGTGGAGCAGTTCGGGTTGGTGACGATTGCGCCGCGCCATCCGCGCGCGTGCCGCTGCGCGTCAATGAGCGACAGGTGGTCCGGATTCACTTCCGGAATCAGCAGCGGCACATCGTCCTGCATGCGGAAGCTGCGCGCGTTGCTGATGACGATGTGGCCGGCGGCGGCGAAGGCGGGCTCGATGGTGTCGGCCGCGGAGGCGTCGAGCGCGGAAAAGACGAGACGCGGGCCTCGGCCCGGCACGCAGGCCTCGACCTGACGCGCGGCCGCCTCATCCGGCATCGGCGACGCCAGCCGCCACGCAGCCGCATCGGCATAACGGCGGCCTTCGGAACGCTCGCTGGCCGCGAGCCATACGGGCCGAAACCACGGGTGGCCGTCGAGCAGGCGGACGAACTGCTGGCCCACCATGCCGGTCGCGCCGAGCACGCCAACCTCGAGCGGAGTCTCCCCAAAGGGTGCATTCACGCTCTCCATGATAATCGGCGAGGCGCCTTCGTTCCCTATCGCACCTTCCATTCCTGCACCCCGGCCGACACGCCGGGCTGCATCACCAGCTCTATGCGCAGCGCCGTGGTCTTCACCGGCTGGAAGGCCACCTTGTTCCAGCCATTACGCGCGGTGCCGAAAACGGTTGACGTGTCGACGGGCTTCCAGGCGTCGCCGTCCTTATAGAACAGCTGCCATGATGCCGGCACGCGCACGCCCCCGCGGCCGGTGTCGTCGAACCAGTAGATCTCCGTTTCCGACACCGTCGCCGGCTTCGCGAACGCCATCTCGATCCATTCCCCGCGGCTGCAGGTGCGCGCGACGCCGGCCGCCGGCTCCGGTTCACCGGGCTTGCATCCGTTCAGCGGCCACCAGTCGAAGTAGGCGGACGAGTCAGCCGAATTCGCGGGCTCCTCGCCGTCGATGATGTTGCGCGGATTCTTGCCGCGGCCGCGCGGCAGCGGCGAGACCGTGACCGTGCTCGTCGTCGCGACGGTGGGGAATGGCGTCGGCCGGGCTGCCGACTCTTCCCGCGCGAGCCACACCGCCATCTGTCCGCGCCCGCGATTGGCCCAGGTGGCGTACGGGATGGCGACGAACGGCTGCTCGCGCTTCTGCAGCGCGCCCCTCTCGTCGTACGCGAGGCCGGTGGCCTGGCCGGTGATGGTGACGACGCCGTTGAGCAGCTGCGGCTTGAACGCCGCCTCGAGCGCGCGCTCGTCCTGCAGCACGATGTTGCGCACCTTGCCGCCGGGATTGTCGGGCCATTCCGCGGCATAGACGATCGGGCCTCGCTGGAGGGCGACGCGGCCGTGGTTGGCCGCCACGCGATCGTCGGCGAGAACGCGGCGCACGGGCATGGGCAGCGACAGCTGGATGGTGTCTCCCGCGCGCCACTCGCGCGTGACCGACACATAGCCGCCCTCGAGCGCAATGGGCGCCTGGCGTCCGTTGACGGCGATCGTTGGCGACGGCGCCGTGCCGGCGAACCGGTACAGCGCGCTCGGGACCGCCTCGTTGCGGGCCCACCCTGGAACTCGCACTTTGACGGTAAACGTCGAAGGTGAAGGTGGCGCCACGCCGATTTTCACGGCGCCGTCCCAGGGATAGCGCGTCTCCTGCGTGACCTTCACGTTGCGGCCGCCGAGATCGATGTCGGCCGTACCGGCGGCAAACAGATTCACGTAGATCGCATCGGGCGTTCCGGCGGCGAGCCGGCCCAGGCGCACCGCGTACATGTAGCCGGGCACCGACGCCATGAAGCGCGTGATGTTGCCGGGGCAGCAGGCCACGCCGAACCACTCGGCGCGCGCGTGCTGGCCGTTCGACTCGAGCGGGTTGGGATAGAAGAAGGTCTTGCCGTCGAGCGACACACCCGAGAGCAGGCCGTTGTAGAGCGTGCGCTCCATGACGTCGATGTACTTCGCGTCGCCGTGCAGCAGGAACAGCCGGTGGTTCCAGTAGTCCATGCCCACCGACGCGCAGGTCTCGTTGTAGGCCTGCATGTTCGGCAGATCGAACGGCGCGCCGAAGCCTTCGTGGCCGCCGGCAGCGCCGATGCCGCCGGTCAGATACAGCTTGCTGTCGACGAGATGCTTCCAGATGCGATCGCCCGCGGCCTGCACCGCCGTGTCGCCGGTGAGCGCGGCGACGTCGGCCATGCCGGCATACATGTACATGGCCCGCACGGCGTGACCGACCGGCTCGGACTGGTCGACGACGCGCGCCTGGGCCTGGTTGTATTCGAGGCCGCGCGGGTTGGCGCGCTCGCCGTTCGGGAAGATCGTCGGCTTCGCCGGATCGGGCCCGGGGCCGCGCTCGTCGATGAAGAACTTCGCAAGGTCGAGGTACTTGTCGTTGCCCGTGACGCGATACAGACGGACGAGCGCCATCTCGGTAATTTGATGGCCGGGCCAGGTGGAGCGCCTGCCGGGGCCGAACGTCGCCACGAGCAGGTCGGCGGCTTTCAGGGCGACGTCGAGCAGCGACCGTTTGCCGGTGGCCAGATGGTGCGCGACGGCGGCCTCGAACAGATGCCCGAGGTTGTACAGCTCGTGGCTGTCGTCGCGCACGAGCTGCCAGCGCTCGGTGCCGGCCCAGCGATGTGGCGCCTCGGGGTTGATCGTGCGCGTCGTGTAGAGATAGCCGTCGGGCTCCTGCGCGGCGGCAATCTTCGCGATCAGCCCGTCGACGTACGCGTCGAGCTTCGGGTCGGGCAGCACGCTCAACGTGTACGCCGCGCCCTCGATCACTTTGTAGAGATCGGTGTCGTCGAACGGGTAGGGCGGCGGCTTCAGGTCTTCGATCGACTCGCCCCGCAGCACCGCCGCCGCGCGCTCGAAGTTGTACACGCGCTGCGTGCGCTCGCACTGCTGGAACGCGACGGGAATCGTGACCGCGCGATTGGTCTCGATGCGCGGCGCCCAGAACGTGTCGGTCAGCTGCACCGCGGTGAAGGGCACCGGCTGGACGGGATAGTCGCGCCCGCTCCCTTGGGCTCGCGCCTGCGGCGCTCGCTCAGGCCGAGCGGCGGTCGCCAGCAGGCCGACCGACATCGTGAGGGCGGCGGCAAGGGCGTAAAAGCGTGTCATTGGCGCGGATGGTAACGCTTACACTAGGCGCGTGCAAGGAGCCCGCCCATGAGACTCGCTGCCGCCTTTCTCGCCCTCGCCATGGTGGTGCCGCAGTCCGCGCCGGCCGCCAGAATCAAGCTCGACCTCGATCGCACCATCGGCGAGATCGATCCGCTGCTGTTCGGCAATTTCACCGAGCACCTCGGCCGCATGATCTACGGCGGCATCTACGAGGAGGGCAGCCCGCTGTCGGACGCCAACGGGTTCCGGACAGACGTCATGGAGGCGGTCAGGGGCCTCGACGTCTCGATCCTCCGCTGGCCAGGCGGCAATTTCGTCTCGTCCTACAACTGGAAGGACGGCATCGGCCCGAAAGACCAGCGGCCCGCGCGGCCGGACCTCGCCTGGAACGCTGTCGAAAGCAACCGCTTCGGCACCGACGAGTTCCTCCGCTATGCCGAAATGATTGGCGCCGAGCCGTACATCGCCGTGAACCTCGGCCTGGGCACGATTGACGATGCGTGGCAGTGGGTGGAGTACACGAACGGCGCGAAGAAGACGTACTGGGCCGACCAGCGGCGGAAGAACGGCCGCGAGGCGCCGTGGAACGTGAAGTACTGGGCACTCGGCAACGAAATCGACGGCCCGTGGCAGATGGGGCACAAGAACGTCGAGGACTATTCGAAGATGGCGCTCGAAGCCGCCAAGGCGATGCGCGCGATCGATCCGTCGATCACGCTCGTCGCCGCCGGGTCCAGCAACTACGGCGCCGACTGGATCGGCTGGAACCGCGGCGTCCTGCAGCGCCTGCGCAACCACGCCGACTACATCGCGATCCACACCTACATCAACAACGGGCCGAACGACCTCGAGCGCTATCTCGGCGGGTGGCAGCAGACGATCGATCGCTACATCGAGACCACCGCCGCCCTCATTCGCGAAGTGCGCACGGGGCCGAATCCGCGTCCGATCCACATCGCGTATGACGAGTGGAACGTGTGGTACCGCACCGGCATCCGCGAGCAGCTCGAGGAGATCTACAACTTCGAGGACGCGCTGGCGATGGGTGTGTTCTTCAACTCGTTCTTCCGGCACGCCGACGTCGTGAAGATGGCCAATCTGGCGCAGATGGTGAACGTGATCGCGCCGATCATGGCGAACGAGACGGGCGTCTTCCTGCAGCCGACGTACTTCCCGCTGGCGGAGTACGGCCGGCAGCGCGGCAACACCGCGCTCGACGTCTGGTGGGATGCGCCTCGATACCGGATTCAGAACCGCGGGGCGGAGATCCGGTATCTCGACGTCTCGGCAAGCTACAACCCGAAGACGCGGCAGGTGTTCGTGAACGTGCTCAACCGGAGCAAGGACAAAGACATCCCGGCCGCCATCGAGAGCCAGTCAGGCGCCGTGGCGGGCGATGTCGCGGTCTGGGAGATGAACCATCCCGACCTGAAGGCGACGCATACCTATGGCGACGACAAGCGAGTACGTCCGGTGACGAAACGAACGACCCCCGCAGCGCTGTCGAGTTATACGTTTCCAGCGCATTCATTGACGATCTTAACTTTCACGGTGAAGTAGGTATGTCACGTTTCTCCGCAGAACAGCTGTCCTTTGCCGCCTCGAAGCGCGCCTACATGGGCCGCGAGGAATCGATCGAGTTCCTGAAGCAGATGGGCATTCGCATGAGCGTCGGCCACTGGTCGGCCGGCGATTTCTGCGACCGGTTCGCGCCGCCCGGCTATCACTCCGACGACCCGCAGTTCCTGAACACGTTCGAAGGGCAGTGCCGGCGCACGCGCGCCGCGGGCGTCGAGGCGATTGAAATCCACCAGAGCGTCTTCGAGAAAACGCTCAACGGCGACATCGACCAGGCCGCCATCGATCGCGCCCGCGACGGCTATCTCGCCGATCTCGGCCTCACGCTGAGCGCCTGCAACATCAACACGTGGAGCAACCCGAAGTTCCGTCTGGGCGGTCCGTGCAACCCCGATCCCGCCATCCGCGCCGCCGCGCTCGAGGAAGTCCTCAAAGGCGTCGAGATCTGCCGGCAGCTCGAAATTCCCGTGCTGAGCGTCTGGCCCGGCTCCGACGGCGCCGACTATCACTTCCAGATCGACTACCGGCAGTCGCTCGAGTGGTTCACCGAGGCGCTCGTCGCGGTCAACAGGGAATGTCTAAACCATGGCATCAGGCTCGCGATCGAGCCGAAGCCGTACGAGCCGCGCGAGCTGTTCATGATCATTCCCACGGCGGCCTCCGCGATTCTCGTCGCCGAGCGCGTCAACGCCGCGACCGGCGGGAACAACTGCGGCCTGACCATCGACTACGGCCACCAGAAGATGGAGGCGACGACAGCCTCGACAGCGTGCGATCTGGCTGACTATGCGGGCGTGAGCGTGCACAAGTTCGACGTCAACGACGCCAGGCAGGGCCGCAACGACCAGGACTGCATGTTCGGCACGCTGTCGATTCCCGAATCGGTCGAGTACCTCTACACGACGTTCGCCCGCGACTATCGCGGCTATTACAGCCAGGACCAGTTCACCTACCGCGAGGATCCGACCCGCGCGATCGAGCGCAGCCTGATCAACTTCGCGAACCTGTCGTTGAAGGCCGTCCGCATCTACGCGCAGCAGCCGGCGCTCGACGCCGCGCGCCGCGCCGGCACCGGGCCCGACGTGCTCGACGTGGTGTCGCCGGTGCTGGTGGGCTGATCGCCCATGGCCCGCGCGTTCACGATCGGCGTCGACTTCGGCACGAACTCGGTGCGCGCCATCGTCGTCGATACCGCGAACGGACGGACGATCGGCACGTCGGTCTTCCATTATCCGAGCGGACACCAGGGCATCCTGCTCGACCCGCGCGATCCCCATTTCGCGCGGCAGCACCCGGGCGACTATCTCGAGGGGCTCCGGGCGTCGGTCGCCGGCGCGCTGGCCGAAGCGGAAGGTCAGGCCGATTTCTCACGGGATCGGGTGATTGGGCTGGGTACTGACACGACCGGCTCGACGCCGATGCCGATCGACGCGCAGGCGCGCCCGCTGGGGCTGGATCCGCGCTTCCGGGAGCATCCGGCCGCCCAGGCGTGGCTGTGGCGCGATCACACGTCGGCGGCGGAAGCCGCGGCGATCACCGAGGCCGCGCGGGAGCACGCGCCGCAGTACATCGCGCCCATCGGCGGCACGTATTCGTCGGAATGGTGGTGGTCGAAGATCTGGCGCTGCCTGAAGGTCGCTCCCGACGTCTTCGACGCCGCGCACAGCTGGATCGAGCTCGCCGATCTGATTCCGGCCGTGCTGTCGGGCGTGTCGCGGCCGGATGCCATCGTCCGCTGCGTCTGCGCCGCCGGCCACAAGGCGATGTACTCGGAGGCGTGGGGCGGGCTCCCGTCGAAGGACTTTCTCGCGCGTCTCGACCCGAAGCTCGCGGATCTGCGCGACCGCCTGTACGACAAGGCGCACGCGCCCGGACCGCCCGCCGGCACGCTCGCGAAGGCCTGGGCGGATGCATTCGGCCTGCGCGAAGGCATTCCCATCGCGATGGGCGGCTTCGACGCGCACTACGGCGCGGTCGGATCGGGCGTGCGGCCAGGCACGCTGGTCAAAATCATCGGCACGACGACGTGTGACTGCGCGGTGACGCCGTCTTTTGCCGGCAGGCCCGCCGGGCCTGCCGTGTCGCCGGCCGACATCCCCGGCATCTGCGGCAGCGTCGACGGCTCGATCATGCCGGGCTACATCGGCATCGAGGCGGGGCAGTCGGCGGTCGGCGACCTGCTGAAGTGGTGGGTCGAGACCGTGTGCGAGGGCGGCGAGGCGCTGCACGCCGACCTGAGCGCGAAAGCTGCCGGCCTGCGGCCAGGACAGTCGGGCCTCGTCGCGCTCGACTGGAACAACGGCAACCGCACGATCCTGGTCGATCCGCGGCTCTCGGGCCTGATCATGGGGCAGACCCTGCACACCACGCGCGCCGAGATCTACCGCGCGCTGATCGAGGCGACCGCATTCGGCGCGCGCGCCATCATCGAACGGCTGCGCGACAACGGCGTCGCGATCGATCGCGTCGTCTGCTGCGGCGGCATCGCCGAAAAGAACGACGTGTTCATGCAGATCTACGCGGATGTCATCGGCCAGCCGATGCTGATCGCCGGATCCCCGCAGACGCCGGCCCTCGGGTCGGCGATCGCCGCGGCCGTCACCGCCGGCGCGGCGGCAGGTGGCTACGACGGCTGGCACGAGGCGCAGGATCGCATGACGTCGCTGAAGGAGAAGCGGTGCACTCCGGATCCCGCGGCGCAACGCGTATACGATGATCTCTACCGGATGTATCGCGCCCTGCACGACGGCTTCGGCGGCGTCAGCGGGCCCGTCGGCTACGGCGCCGTCATGAAAGACCTTCTTCGGATCGCCCATGAAAATCGCGCGTGAGCTGAGAGAGGACGTCTATCGCGCCAACATGGCGCTGTCGGAAAGCGGCCTCGTCATCGGCACGTTTGGCAACGTGTCGGCCGTGGATCGCGCGGCCGGCCTGTTCGTGATCAAGCCGAGCGGCGTGCCGTACGGCGCGCTCTCGCCCGACGACATGGTGCCCGTGTCGCTCGACACCGGCGAGGTCCTCGAGGGCAGCCTCCGTCCCTCGTCCGACACGCCGACGCATCTCGCGCTCTACCGCGCCTTCGAGTGCGGCGGGATCGCGCACACGCATTCCGAGGTCGCGACGGCATTCGCGCAGGCCCGCCTGCCCATCCGGTGCATGGGGACAACGCACGCGGACTACTTCTGCACCGACATTCCGGTGACCCGCCCCATGACCGGCGACGAGGTTCGCCTCGATTACGAGCTGAATACCGGTCACGTCATCGTCGAGCGCTTCACCGAGCTGAAGCTGGATGCCTCGCGCACGCCGGGGGTGCTGGTCGCCAATCATGGCCCGTTTGCGTGGGGCGGCGATCCGTTCAAGGCCGTGGAGCACGCCGAGATGCTCGAGTTCCTCGCCCGCCTGGAATGGCGCGTGCGCACGCTGGCCCCCGACGTGCCACTGCCTGACAAGTACCTCGTCGATCGCCACTTCGCGCGCAAGCACGGGCCGACGGCCTACTACGGGCAGAAGTGACCGCGCGCGGAGTACTGTGGGACCTCGACGGCACCCTCGTCGATTCGAGCGAGCTGCACTGGATTGCCTGGCGCGACGCGATGGCGGCCGAAGGCGTGCCCATCACGCGCGAGATGTTCGAGGCGACGTTCGGCTGGAAGAACGACCCCATCCTGCGGAGCTGGCTGGGCGACGATGCGGGCGAGGCGCGCAAGGCGCGGATTGCGGAAGAGAAGGAGCGCGCCTACCGCGCGGCGTTGAAGGCAGAGGGCCTGAAGCCGCTGCCCGGCGCGCGCGAATGGGTCGAGCGCCTGCACGCCGGCGGCTGGAAGCAGGCGATTGCGTCCTCCGCGCCGCTCGCCAATATCGAAGCGGTGCTCGCCGTGCTCGACCTGGGGCACGACTTCGAGGCCATCGTCTCAGCCGAGGATGTCACGACGGGCAAGCCGGATCCCCAGGTGTTCCTGCTGGCCGCCCGGAAGCTCGGCGTCGACCCATCGCGCGCCATCGTCGTCGAGGATGCCGAGGCGGGGGTCGAGGGGGCGCGGCGCGCCGGCATGAAGTGCATCGGGGTCAACCCGAAGCGACGCCTCGACGCCGACCTGTATGTGACGCGTCTGGATGAGGTGCCTCCCGAGGCCTGGACGTCGCTGGTGGAGTAGACTCCTCAGGCCAGCCCGGGCCCGGAGGGGCCACCATGCGACATTCACAGGGATCGGCCCTCCTTCTCGCGGCGCTCCTTCTGCCGGGCGCCCTCTGGCCCGTGCATGCTCGCCAGGCGGCGTCTCAGCAGGCGCCTCCCGTCATCCGATCGCAGATCACGCTCGTTCCCATTGACGTGCGCGTCGTCGGACGCGACGGCTTGCCGGTGACCGACCTCACCGAGCGAGACTTCACCATCCTCGAAGACGGCGTGCCGCAGGAGATTCGCCATTTTTCGAGCCGGCCGTTCACGGCCGATGCCGCGGCGGCGGCAGCGGCTCCGCCGTTCCGTCAGTCGATCCAGGATGATGCGGCGGCGCCGAACCGGCGGGTCGTCCTGATCGTGCTCGGCCGCGGCCGGCACCAGGCCGTGTCGAAGTACGTCGACGGCCTGTCGCGGTTCGTGACCGGGCAGCTGCTGCCGCAGGATCACGTCGCGCTGATGGCGTGGAACCGGGCGACGGACTTCACCACGGACCATGCCGCCATTGCCGCGATCCTGGCGCGGTACCGCGAGCAGCACGAGAAGATCGAGAGCGACCTCCGCTCGTGGTTCAGCGGCCTCCGCGCGGTGTATGCCTCCCGCGAGATTCCGCCCCGGATTCAGGCGCGCGTCGACGCGGTGTTCGACGACGCGCCGGAGCTCAGGCCGCGGGCGCTGACCCCGTCAGCGTCGTCCGATGCGGGCGCGCGCGCGGTGGCGGCCCGGGTGGCGGCCGATGAGATCGTGCGGGACGAGATCGCGCAGGCCGCTGAGGGCGGCATGCTGCGCGACATGCGCGCGGAGATCCTCGCGGCGCTGTCCGGGATGTCGTTCGAGGAATACGTCGCGCAGGCGCCGCACATCCTGCAGGACATCGGCAGCCTGCACGCGGCAATCGACTACCTGCGCTATCTCGAAGGCGAGAAGCACCTGCTGTTTCTCACCGAGAACGGCATCGACATCCCGCTGCTCTCGGGCAATCAGGGCCTGGCGCGCATTGCGAGCGACGCGCGCATTGCCGTCGACATCGTCCAGACCGGCGGCGTGGCCAGCGCGCCACCCCCGCGCGTCGTGCACTCGGCGCAGGCGACGAGAACCGTGATGCAGCCTGCGCCGAGCTTCGCGGCGGTCGCCAACCAGGGATTCAGCGTGCGCGACCTCAGGATGATTGCCGACGTTTCGGGCGGGCACATGATGGCCTTCAAGACGAGCGCCGAGGCGTTCACGGGTATCGGGAACGCGATGGCGTTTCAGTACCTGCTGGCGTACGCGCCGTCGAGATCGGCGGTCGACGGGCGCTTCAGGACGATCGAGATCAGGACGACCCGGCCCGGCCTCAACGTGCAGTATCGGCGCGGCTACTTTGCGTCGCCGCGGATCGTTCCCCTCGACCGGCGCGACTTCGTCACGGCGGGCCGCATGCGCGCCGCGGCGCAGTACGGCGATCGCATCGATCACATCAAGGTCGACATCGACGAGGCGAAGCCGTCCGGGGACGGCAGGACGTTGGACATCGTCCTGAAGCTCAACGTGGCGCGCATGTCGTTCACCGAGGCCGCGGGCATCCGCACCGCGTCGCTCGATGTCAGTCTGTACGCCGTGAACAGCGGCCGGGGCCGGGTGGGCGAGTCGCTCAGCCGCGTCGACCTGAGGATGACCGGCGACGCGTATCAGCGCGCGCTGAAGGACGGCGCGCGGGTGGCCCTGCGGCTGCCCATCACGGCCGGCCCGCGCCAGCTGAAGGTCGTCGTCTATGACTACGGCGCCGATCTGCTCGGCACGGCGGTCCGCAGATTCGGATCCTAGGCGCTGCGGCCCGGCCGGCGCCGGCACTTCGAACTTCGAACTTTTCGTCGTATCATTGCCGCCTGGAGGGCCGTCAGCCAATGTCCGAGATCGTCAATCGCATCCACGCGCAGGTCGCCACGCGCCGCCTGCTCGATCATCCGTTCTACAACGCCTGGTCGAAGGGCGAGCTCACGCGCGACGCGCTGCAGACGTACGCCGCGCAGTACTACCACTGGGTGCTCGCGTTTCCGACGTGGCTCAGCGCCACGCACGCCAACGCCGCCGACCTGGAGCTGCGTCAGGAGATTCTCGAGAACCTGATCGACGAGGAGCGCGGTCCTGAGAACCATCCGGAGCTGTGGCTGCGGTTCTGCGACGCGCTAGGCCTCGACCGCACCGCCGTGAAGAGCGTCGAGCTGCTGCCCGAGACGAAGCAGGCCATCGACTCGATGCGCACGGTGTCGCGCTGGATGCCGCCGGCCGCCAGCCTGGCCGCGCTGTATGCGTACGAGTCGCAGCAGCCGGAGGTCATGAAGACGAAGCGCGAAGGCCTGCGCGATCTGTACAAGGTCGAGTCGGGCCACGAGTACTTCGAGGTGCACGAGACGCTCGACGTCGCGCACAGCGCGGGCGAGGCGGCGATGATCGCGAGGCACGGCGAGCCGTGCGAGGCGGAAATCGAGGCGGCCGTGAAAACGGCGCTCGACGCGACCTACACGCTGCTCGACGGCATCGAGCGAGTCCGCGTCCACTAGCAGGTAATCGGCCCGGACACGCGCAGGGCGGTGTCCGGTGTTCATCAGCGACGCCGTAAAAAGGACGACGGAGAGACCGCTCTTTGGCTCGACTCGCCTCGGCGGCGCTGAGGAATACCGGACACCGCCCCGAGCATCAGTACACGTCCCGTTTGTAGCGCTTCGACTTCCGCAGCGCGTCGACGTATTCCTTTGCCTGTTCCGGCGTCTTCCCGCCTTCGCGCTCGATGATGCCGTGCAGCTCGGCTTCGACGTCGGCGGCCATGCGCTCCTTGTCGCCGCACACGAAGAACTCGGCGCCTTCCTCGAGCCACGCGTAGACGTCGCGCGCGTGCTCGCGCATCCGGTGCTGCACGTACACCTTCCCGGCCTGATCGCGCGAGAAGGCCGTGTCGAGGCGCAGGAAGCCGTCGCGCGCCCACCGCGTGAACTCGTCCTCGTAGAAGAACTCGGTGGCACGGCGCTGCTCGCCGAAGAACAGCCAGTTGCGCCCCGGCGCCGCCAGGGCTTCGCGCTCCTCGAGGAACGCCCGGAACGGCGCGACGCCGGTGCCCGGGCCAACCATGATCATCGGCGTGGACGGATCGGCCGGCATGGCGAAGTGCTTCTGCTGGTTCTGCGTGTAGACGCCCGCCGTCTCGTCCACCGGCCATCGTTCGTTGATGAACGTGGAGCAGATGCCGCGCCGCACGCGGCCGCGGACGGTGTAGGTGACCGCGACCACCGTCAGGTGCGCCTCCTCCGGATGCTTCGTCAGGCTCGAGGCAATCGAATAGAGCCGCGGCTGCATCTTCCGCAGCCCAGCGATGAACGCCTCCGGCGTGAACGCGGACGCGGCCGCGTCCTCGAGCACGTCGAGCACGTCGTGCGACGCGTTGTGCGCATGGAAATACGCCTTGAGCTCCTCCTCGTGCCCTTTCTCGAGCATCGAGGAGAACGTCGTCGCGCCGCGCTCGGCGCACGCCTCGAGCAGCCGGCGGCTGGGCGACGAGATGTCGTATTCGTGCAGCAGAAGGGAGCGAAGCGTTGACGGCTGCCTGAACCGGTCGTCCATCGATTCGTCGCCGGTGGCGCCCAGCCGTTTCAGGATCAGGTCGACGAGCGCGGGATCGTTCTCCGGATGCACGCCCAGCGCGTCGCCGGGCAGATAGGTCATGCCCGAGCCGGCCAGCGAGACGGCGTGATGGCGCGTGTCTTTCGACGAGCCCTCGCCGCTGAGCCGTGTGTTCGACAGATGCCGCGCGGGAAACGGATTACGCGGGGAATAGGGGACCGCCGGTGCCGTCATCAGCGTAGGCAGTATAAAGGCTTTATCCACCTCTCGTGTGCATCTCGAGGTGCCTGTCGCGCTTGAGCGAGGCGAGCGGCACGAACGTGCCGCGGGCCGGCATCGCGCGGCGCTCTTCGGCGCCGCGGTCGGCGCGTCCGTGCCAGACGGCCGCAATCATGTCGCGCAGCGTGTCGAGCGACGCGCCCGCGCGAAGCGGCCGGCGCAGGTCGGTGCCGTGCGTCGCGTACAGGCAGAGCAGCCAGACGCCGTCGGCGGTCAGCCGGCTGCGGTCGCACGCGCGGCAGAACGGCCGGGTCGTCGACGCGATGATGCCGAATGTCGTTCCGTCGGCGAGCCGATAGCGCTCGGCCGGCGCCGGGCCGCGGCCCTCCAGCGTCTCGATGGGACCGTGGGCGCGCGAGAGCCGTTCGAGGATGTCGTCGCGCGAGATGACCTGCCCGGGCGACCAGCCGGTCGCGCCGCCGACGTCCATGTACTCGATGAACCTCACTTCCGCGCCGCGCTCGCGCCCGAACGCCAGCAGGTCCTCCACCTCATCGTCATTGACGCCGCGCAGGACGACGCTGTCGATCTTGAGCGGGAAGCCGGCTGCGGCCGCGGCGTCGAGGCCGCGGAGCACGGAGTGGAGGTCGCGGCGCCGCGTCATGGCGGCGAAGCGATCGGCCCGCAGCGTGTCGAGGCTGACCGTCACGCGCTGCAGGCCCGCCGCCCGCAGCGCGTGCGCATGATCGGCCAGCAGTACGCCGTTGGTCGTAATGGCGAGATCCTCGATCCACGGCCGCGCCGCGAGCTGCTCGACCAGCAACTCGATGTCGCGCCGCAGCAGCGGCTCCCCGCCGGTCAGCCGTACCTTCGTCGCGCCGTGCTCCGCGAACAGATCTGCGAGCAGCGTGGTTTCCTCGAACGTCAGGATGTCCTCGCGCGGCAGCCACGCGTAGCTCTCCTCGGGCATGCAGTACAGGCAGCGCAGGTTGCACCGGTCGGTGACCGAGATGCGCAGGCTGCCGAGCGGGCGGCCGAGGGTGTCGAGGATGGTCAACGGACTTTAACTATAATCCCCGCTGGAGGCTCCGCTGATGCGCCGTGGTTCATACGTCCTGCTCGCCCTGCTGATCTCGCTCGCCGCGCCCCGACAGCTCCTGTCCGCCGCGCAGGACCCGCCCGCGCAGCGCCCGCCCGCGCCGCCCCAGTCGGGGATCCTTCCCGACGATGAGCGGGTCGCGAAGCTGAAGACCGAGGTGCTGGCCGAGGTCGAGAAGATGCGCGAGTTCACGCAGCAGATGGTCGACCAGATCTTCAGCTACGGCGAGCTCGGCTTCCAGGAAGTCGAAACGCACAAGTATCTGGTCGGCGTGCTGCGGCAGAACGGCTTCTCCGTCGAGGAAGGCGTCGCCGGCATCCCGACCGCCTTCATGGCGAGCTGGGGATCGGGCAAGCCGGTCATCGCGCTCGGCTCCGACATCGACGGCATCCCGCAGTCGTCGCAGAAGCCGGGCGTCGCCTACCGCGATCCGATCGTCGACGGCGCGCCCGGGCACGGCGAAGGCCACAACTCCGGCCAGGCCGTCAACATCACCGCCGCGCTGGCGCTCAAGAAGGTCATGGAGCGCGACAAGATCCCCGGCACGATCCGCATCTGGCCCGGCACGGCCGAGGAGCTGGTCGGCACGAAGGCGTATTTCGTGCGCGCCGGGCTCTTCAAGGACGTCGATGTCGCGCTGTTCACGCACGTCGGGCGGAATCTCGGCGTGTCGTGGGGCGACGGCGGCGGCACGGCGCTCGTCTCGGTCGAATATCAGTTCGAGGGCGAGACGGCGCACGCGGCCGGCGCGCCCTGGCGTGGCCGGAGCGCGCTCGACGCCGTCGAGCTGATGAACATCGGCTGGAATTTCCGCCGCGAGCATCTGGCGCTCGAGCACCGCTCGCACTACGTGATCAGGAACGGCGGCGACCAGCCGAACGTGGTGCCGCGCACCGCGTCGGTCTGGTACTACTTCCGCCAGACGACGTATCCGAAGCTGATGGATCTCTGGAAGATCGGCGACTCCATGGCCGAAGGCGCCGCGCTGATGACCGGCACGAAGCTCGTGAAGACGCGCGTGCTCGGCTCGGCGTGGCCGCGCCACTTCAACAAGGTCGTCGCCGAGGCCACGTACGAAAACATCAAGAAGGTCGGCTTGCCCGAGTGGAGCGCCGAGGATCAGATGCTGGCGAAGGCCGTGCAGAAGGAGCTCGGCGCCAACGAGCAGGGCCTGGCCACGCGCCTCGGCAATCTCGGCCAGCCGGTGCTCGAGTCGCAGAATCGCGGCGGCGGCTCCGACGACATCGGCGACATCTCGTGGAACGTGCCGACCGTCACGCTCAGCTATCCGTCGAACATTCCCGGCCTGCCCGGCCACAACTGGGCCGACAGCATCGCCATGGCGACGCCAATCGCGCACAAGGGCGCGACCGCCGGCGCGAAGGCGCAGGCGCTGACGCTCGTCGACCTGTTCCTCAAGCCGCAGCTGATCGAGCGGTCGTGGGACTACTTCAGGAACGTGCAGACGAAGACCTTGAAGTACGAGCCGCTGATTCGGCCCGAAGACACGCCGGCCATCGAGCTGAACCGCGAGATCATGAGCCGCTATCGCGACGAGATGCGGAAGTACTACTTCGATCCGACGAAGTACACGACGTACCTGGAGCAGCTGGGGATTACGTACCCGACGATCAAAAAATAGGGACAGACCCTATTTTTTCGGGTTGCGTAAAAATAGGGTCTGTCCCTATTTTTTGAGCAGCCGCCTGGCGTCGCCTTTGAGCGGCCCGAGGTCGATGTCGGGATCGTCTTCCGGCAGCGAGAGGAAGTACTCCACACGCGGCTGATCGTCGGTGAGGATCGGGCCCTCGCCGACGAAGGCGCGCAGCTCGTCAGGGCCGGCCGTCATCCGCGTCAGCAGCGTATCGAGCGGCAGCGTGCCGTCGCGGCCGAGCAGCGCCATCAGCCGCGGCTCGGCCTCCTTCATGGAAATCGCGCCCGGATCGATCCGCAGCGGCCCGTGGCCTCCAATCAGGATCGATCCGGTCCACAGCGTGGCGTCGGGAAAGACGCTCAGGAACGTGCGCACGAGCATCTTCCATTGTTCGGTGCCGGTTGGTCCGACCCACTGCGCGACCAGCCCGCTCGGCGTCAGCACGTTCTTCACCAGACGGTAGTAGTCGGCCGAGTACAGCGCGCCGGCTCCTGCATGCGTCGGGATGATGGCGTCGGCAGTGACGACATCGTACTTGCGCCGCGTCACCATCAGATGCGTGCGGCCGTCGCCGACCATGACGCGCACGTGCGGCTGCCGCAGCACGTCGTTGTTGACGTGCGAGAAGAACGACGCGCCTTCGACGACCGCGGACGACAGTTCGACGACGTCGATGTCGAGCCCGGGATATTGCGACGCGCCGCCCGGCGTGGCGCCGCCGCCGAGTCCCACCGACAGGAACGTGCGCGGATTGGGATGCAGGGCCAGCGGCAGCAGCGCGAGGTGCTTGTGAAAGGCAACCATGCCCACGCTGTCGTTCGCCTGGTGCAGGCCGTTGAGCAGCAGCACCCGCCGCGACCCCTGCTGCACCGTCACGGTCGTCTGAATCCCTTCCTTGCGCCAGAGCGTCTCCATGCCGGTGTACCGCAGCGGCAGCACGACCTCGTTGAGATTCGGCAGGGTCGCGACGCCAAGCGCGCCCAGCGTGATGCCCGACACGGCCAGCGCGGCCTGCCAGCGGCGCTCGAGACCGAGCAACAGCAGGAACGCGCCGGCGATCATCAGCAGCGAGAGCAGCACGAGGCTGCGGTGCGATCCGAGCAGCGGAAGCAGCACGAAGCCGCCGGCCAGGGATCCCGCAATCGAGCCGGCAACGTTGAGCGCATAGAGGTTGCCCAGCCGCCGCCCCTGATGTCCCGCGCTGCCCGCCGTCCACGCCGCCAGGGCAATCGGCAGCGCGATGCCCATCATCAGCGCCGCGGGAAAGATCGACACGAACGTGCCGACCAGCAGCGGCGCAAGATGATCGGGCAGATAGCGCGCGATGAACGCCTCGGTCCAGCGCATCACCTCGAAGCTCCACGCCATGCCGCGAAACGACAGCAGCGCGAGCACGCCGGTGCCGACTTCCGCGGCCGCGAGCCACAGTCCCCAGCGCCGCGACCGGCGCAGGATGATCCCCGCGACATAGCTGCCCAGACCGATACCCCCCAGCACCGCCGCCAGCATGATCGTGAACGCGTACGTCGTCGGTCTCAGGATGATGGCGGCCAGCACGCGGAACCACACGACCTCCAGCGCCAGCGTGACGAAGCCGCTGAGGAGGACGATGACCGCGATGGTCCAGCGCGGGGGCAGGACGAGCGCCGCCTGGCCGGCCGGCGTGTCGACCGGCCCGTCGGCTTCTCCGATAGCCGTCGCCTTGCGGCTGACCACCACCGCCGTCAGGCCGATCGCCGCGTTCAGGCCGGCCGCCAGCAGGAAGCTGCGCGTCATGCCGAGCGCCGGCACCATCCACAGGCCGGCCGCGAGCGTGCCCATCATCGCGCCGATGGTGTTCGTGCCGTACAGCACGCCGAGCCGCGCGGCGTGGCCGGCATAGGCGCGCGCGGCGCGCACGATCATCGGCAGCGTCGCGCCCATCAGCATCGCGGGCACGATGAGGACGATGGCGGAGAGGAAAAAGCGGAGCAGCGTCAGCCGCAGGTCGCCGTCCGACGTGCCGGGGTGCCAGCGGATGAAGAGCGCCTGCACGGCGTCGAGCAGCACCGGCGAGGCCAGGGCCGTGATGCCGGCCCCGAGCTCGATCAGGCCGAAGGTGCGCAGCGGATTGCGCGTGCGGTCGGCCAGCCGGCCGCCCAGCGCGCTGCCGGATGCCAGGCCCGCCATGAAGCTCGCGAGGACGGTGGCCGCGGCATAGACGGTGACGCCGAACGTGAGGCCGAGCAGCCGCACCCAGAGCACCTGGTAGACGAGCGCGGCGGCGCCCGAGAGTCCGTAGAGCAGAAGCAGGAGTGGGAACACTATAATCGGATGAATGTTGCGGCCGTTCCGGGGCATTCTCCCGCAAGTGGATCCTTCTGTCTACACACCTGCGCGCTCTCATCGATGCGCCGACCGCTATATCGGCTACAAGAAGGACTATGAGTAAAGTCCTGCCCGCGAAGGGATTCCGGGACTTCGCGCCGGCCGCCAAGCGACGCAAGGAGCAGATGCTGTCGGCGATCCGCGCCTGCTATTTGCGGTACGGGTTCGATGAGATCGAGACGCCGGCCGCCGAGCCCATCGAGCGGCTGCGCGGCAGCGAGGGGGGCGAGAACCTCGCGATGATCTTCGAGATCCTCCGGCGCGGCCTCGGCGAGGCGGAGCTGCGGACGGCGAAGAGCCCGGGCGAGCTCTCCGATCTGGGCCTGCGCTACGACCTGACCGTGCCGCTCGCGCGCTACTACGCGTCGAACCAGGCGGAGCTGCCGGCCGTCTTCCGCGCGATTCAGATTGGACCGGTCTGGCGCGCCGAGAAGCCGCAGAAGGGCCGCTACCGCCAGTTCACGCAGTGCGACATCGACATCATCGGCGACGCGTCGACGCTGGCCGAAATCGAGCTCATTGTCGCGACGCTGGAAGCGGTACGCGAGATCGGCCTGAGCGGCGCCACGGTGCGGCTCAACGACCGGCGCTTCCTCGACGCGCTCATCGCCGGCGCGGGCCTGGGCGCGGACCAGAAGGGCAAGGCGCTGATCATCATCGACAAGCTCGACAAGATCGGGCTCGACGGCGTCGCCGCAGCGCTCTCGGAGGCCTTCACGGACGGAAGCGGAGATCGGCTGGCCGCAAGCCTGCGCGCGCTCGGCGGCGACGCGGCCGGGCTCACCATCGAGCGATTCCAGTCGCTCGTGCCCGGCTGCGATCCCGCGGCCGTCGCCGACCATCGGGCAATCGTGCAGGCCGTGCGCGAAATCGGCGGGCCCGCTGCGGTCCGCTTCGATCCGACCCTGGTGCGCGGGCTGGGCTACTACACCGGCCCGATCTTCGAAGTCGAGCATCCGGCCTCGCAGAGCTCGGTCGGCGGCGGCGGGCGCTATGACAACATGATCGGGACGTTCCTCGGGCAGCGCGTCCCGGCCTGCGGCTTCTCGCTGGGCGTGGAGCGGCTGCTCGAGATCGCGGCAGAGGATGCGGCGGCGGCCCCAGGCGCGGACCGCGTGGCGCTGATCTATGACGACAACGACGCGCAGACGGCGATCATGGCCCGCCAGCAGCAGCTGCTGCGGCAGGGGCTCACCGTCCGGCTCGTGCGCTCGGCCCGGAACAAGCAGCGGATGTTCGACGATTTGCTCCGCGCGGGCTACGGCCGCGCCCAGCGCGTCTCGGACGAGGCCACGGCGTTTCGCGACCTCGGCGCGCCCCCGGCACGACCATGATTGAACCTCTCGGCGATCTTTCGAGAACGCACACGTGTGGCGCCGTGCGCGCGGCCGACGTCGGGCGCGATGTCGTCCTCTTCGGCTGGGTGCACAGGGTGCGCGATCTCGGCGGCGTGCTGTTCTTCGACCTGCGTGATCGCTACGGGATGACGCAGGTCGTGGCGCGATCCGGCGCCGTCCTCGAAACCGCCTCCCGCCTGCGTTCCGAGTTCGTCGTCGCCGTCACGGGCCGCGTCGAGTCGCGCGATGCGAAGAGCATCAATCCGAAGATGCCGACCGGCGAAGTCGAAGTCGTCGCAGGGGAAATCCGGCTGCTCAACGACGCGAAGACGCCGCCGTTTCCGATCGCGGACGACGCGGACGTCAATGAGGATACGCGCCTCAAATACCGCTACCTCGACCTGCGGCGGCCCTCGATGCAGCGCAACCTCGAGCTGCGCCACAAGGTCGTACTGGCGGTCCGCAATTATTTCGACCGCGCGGGCTTCCTCGAGATCGAGACACCCATCCTGACGCGGTCGACGCCCGAGGGCGCGCGTGACTACCTCGTGCCCAGCCGGGTCCGTCCCGGAGAGTTTTTCGCGCTGCCGCAGTCGCCGCAGATCTTCAAGCAGATCCTGATGGTGGCCGGCATGGATCGCTACTTCCAGATCGTGAAGTGCTTCCGCGACGAGGACCTGCGCGCCGACCGCCAGCCCGAGTTCACGCAGATCGACGTCGAGATGTCGTTTGCCACCGAGGAGCTCGTCTTCGGGATCGTCGAGGGCGTCACGCGCGAGATGTTCGCCGCGGCCGGCATCGAGATCCAGACGCCGTTCGCGCGCGTGTCGTACGACGAGGCGCTGCACAAGTACGGATCGGACAAGCCGGACCTGCGCGCCGGCATGACGATCGCCGACGTGTCGGACGTCTTCCGCGACTCGTCATTCTCGGTCTTCCGCGACGCGGTCGCGGGCGGCGGCGCGGTCCGCGCGATTGCGGTGCCGGGCGCCGCGTCGTTCTCGCGCAAGGACATCGACGCGCTGGTCGACGAGGCGAAGCAGGCGGGCGCGTCGGGGCTGGTGTGGGCGCGGCGCTCGGCCGACGGCGCCATCCAGAGCAGTGCGCTCAAGGCCGCCGGTGAGGAGGCCATCGCGCGGGTGCTCGAAGCCGCCGGGGCCGGGAAGGCGGATCTGGTACTCATGGCGTCGGGCGAGCCGGCGGCAGCCTCGAAGGTGCTTGGCGCGCTCAGGCTGTCGCTCGCGAAGAAGCTCGGTCTGCTCAATCGCGATCTCTACGCCTTCACGTGGGTGGTCGATTTCCCGCTGCTCGAGTACAACGACGATGAGAAGCGGTGGTTTTCGATGCACCATCCGTTCACGTCGCCGAAGGCGGAGGATCTGGACAAACTCGAATCGGAGCCTGGCGCGGTGCGGGCGCGCGCGTACGACCTGGCGCTCAATGGCAGCGAGATCGCCGGCGGCAGCATTCGAATTCACGATCCTGAAGTGCAGCGGCGTATTTTCCGTCGCCTCGGCATAGAAGACGAGGAAGCGCGGGCGCGCTTCGGCTTCTTCCTCGACGCGCTCGAATACGGCACGCCGCCGCACGGCGGCATCGCATTCGGCGTCGACCGCATCTGCGCCATCCTCGCGGGCTCGGAGTCGATCCGTGACGTGATGGCGTTCCCGAAGACGGCCTCGGCGACGGACTTGATGGCCGGCGCGCCGTCGCCGGTCGACGCGAAGCAGCTGGAAGAGCTGCACATCCGCACGGAGCCCTCACGCTGAAGCGCGAGACGATCGCGGGCGTCTACGGGGCCGTCATGCGCACAGGTCGAGTGGCGGTCGGACAGGCCGTCGTGTTCCACGCCGTGGCCGACGGACGGGCATGGCCTGTGTGAGCGGCGAGTGACGCGCGGGCCGTCGTCCATCAGGCTCGGCGTCGATCTCGGCGGCACGAAGATCGAGATCATCGCGATCGACAGCGAGGGCCGCGATCTGCTTCGCATGCGCGCGGACACGCCGCGCGGCGATTACTACGCAACGCTGAACGGCATCGCCGAGCTCGTGCAGCGTGCCGAGGACATGCTCGGCACGCGCGGAACGGTCGGCATCGGTATTCCCGGAATCGAGTCGCCCGTCACCGGCCTTGTCAAAAATGCGAACTCCACCTGGCTGATCGGCCGTCCACTCGGGCGCGATCTGCAGTCGGCGCTGGGCCGTCCCGTCCGGCTCGCGAACGACGCCAACTGCTTCGCGATATCGGAGGCCGCCGACGGCGCGGGCGCGGGCGCGCATGTCGTCTTCGGCGTGATCCTCGGCACGGGTGTCGGCGGCGGCATCGTCATCGGCCGCCGGCCGCTCGTGGGCGCCAACGCGATCGCGGGAGAGTGGGGCCACAACCCGCTGCCGTGGCCGGAGGACGATGAGCGGCCGGGGCCGCCGTGCTACTGCGGCCGCTCAGGGTGCATCGAGCAGTTTCTGTCCGGGCCAGGGCTGGCGGCTGACTTCAGCCGCGCAACTGGCGAAGCGTGGACGGCCGAGCGGATCGCGGCCGCATCCGCGGAGGGGCATCAGGAGGCCGACCGTACGCTGGCGCGGTACGAAAACCGGCTCGGCCGCGCGCTTGCATCCATCATTAATGTGCTCGATCCGGACGTCATCGTCGTCGGCGGAGGCCTGTCGAACATCGATCGGCTGTACGAAAACGTGCCGGCACTGTGGGCCGGATGGGTGTTCTCCGACCATGTCTCGACCAAGCTCATGAGGAACACACACGGCGATTCCAGCGGCGTTCGGGGCGCCGCGTGGCTGTGGCCCTGAGCCGGAGACCTGAGCCAAGGGCCGACAGCCGAGAGCCGAGTATGATCACCCGACAGGAGTCCGTCATAGCCACAACCGTCACCCGCAAAGTTGCCGTCCCCGACGAGGGCCTCGAATCGCTCTACGGATCGCTCGACGAGAACCTCAAGCATCTCGAACAGGCCTTCGGCGTCCGCATTTCCACCGGCCACAGCGAGCTCATCATCGAAGGCGACGCCGGCGATGCGGGCCGTGCCGAGCGCGTCCTCGACCAGCTCACCGATCTGCTGCGCGACGGCTATCGCTTCGCGAAGGGCGACGTGCGCACGGCCGTGCAGCTCGTCGCGCAGGATCCGGACGTCGATCTGCAGGACTACTTCAAGCCGGAAGGGCAGCGCGACGCGCGCGACGGCAAGGGGACGGCCGGGCCCGGACGTCCCGTCGGGCGCAAGCAGATTGCGCCCAAGACGGTGAACCAAAAGAGATATCTCGAGGCGATCGAGAAGCACGACATCGTGTTCGGCGTCGGGCCGGCCGGCACCGGCAAGACGTACCTCGCCATGGCGCAGGCGGTGTCGTTCCTGCTCGCGAAGAAGGTGACGCGCATCATCATGGCGCGTCCCGCGGTGGAGGCGGGCGAGCGGCTCGGCTTCCTGCCGGGCGATCTGCAGGAGAAGGTCAATCCGTACCTGCGCCCGCTCTACGACGCGCTGTACGACATGCTGGAAGTCGAGCGCGTCGCCCGCCTGCTCGAGCGCGGCATTGTCGAAGTCGCGCCGATCGCGTTCATGCGCGGCCGCACGCTCAACGACGCGTTCGTGATCCTCGACGAGGCGCAGAACACGACGTCGGAGCAGATGAAGATGTTCCTGACGCGACTCGGGTTCGGATCGAAGGCCGTCATCACCGGCGACATCACGCAGATCGACCTGCCGATGGGTAAAGGGTCGGGCCTGGTCGAGGCGCTGAAGGTCGTGCGCAGCATCGAGGGCATCGCGCAGGTGTACTTCGACGACAAGGACGTGGTGCGGCACACGCTCGTGCAGCAGATCGTCAAGGCGTACGAGGCGTTGACACCCGACGGCGCGCCGCGCAATGCACCCCCGCGATGAACGACCCCCACAGTAGGCTGACCGTGGCCGTCACTGACGGCCGCGGACGGACGATGGCCGACGGCGGCCTCGGCCGCTGGCTGCGATCGATCGCGCCCGCCCGCGCGCGCGGCGAGCTGTCGATCGCAATCGTCACCGACGCGCGCATCCACGGCCTCAACAGACAATATCGGGGCAAGGACAGCGCCACCGACGTGCTGTCGTTCGCGGCCGACACGCCGGGCGTGCTGGGCGACGTGGTGATTGCGCGGGGCGTCGCGGGGCGCCAGGCGCGCGAGCACGGCCATACGCTCCAGACCGAGCTGCGCATTCTTGCACTCCACGGGCTTTTGCACCTCATCGGCTACGATCACGACGATCCAGACGATGGCGGAAAGATGAAGCGCGCCGAAAACCGGCTGCGGAGGAAGGGCGGCCTGGCCAAGGGCCTGATCCGGCGCGCCCGTGACGCCCAAGTCCGATGATTCCTCTGCTGCTGTTCTTCGTCGGCGCCGCGATGATTTATGTCGCGCTGGTGGAGACGGCCTTTGCCGCCGTCATGCGCCTCTCGCTGCGGCTGATCGCCGAGCGCAGCGGCCGCCGCGCGCGCCTCGATCGGTACCTGGAAGATCCGCTGCTGATCTTCGTTCCCGCGCGGCTGCTTCGCGGCATTCTGACGATAGGCGGGCTGGCGCTGCTGTCGGTCTACCTGCCCCGCGGGTGGGGCGGCGGCGGGCTGCTGTTCCTGTCCGGCCTGTCGTTCTGGCTGCTGTTCGGCCAGTTGATCCCGACGCTGCTCGTCAGCCGCAATCCCGAGCGCGTGCTCGCGGTGCTGCTGCCCTCGTTCTCAGCCGTCGCCACGCTGCTTGCGCCGCTCACGGCGCTGGTCGGGGGCCTGATCCGCCCACTCGACCATGACGAGGACGGCGACGAGGAGCCCGCGGCCGGCAACGGCGAGGAAGGCAACGGCCACGCGGCCACCGCCGGTGAGGAGCGCAGGCTGCTGCGGTCGGTCGTCGACTTCGGCGACACGCTCGTGCGCGAAGTCATGACGCCGCGCCCCGACATCGTCGCCATCAAGGCGGATCAGACCGTGCGCGATCTGAAAACGCTCGTCGCGGAGCAGGAATATTCGCGCATCCCCGTGTATCGCGAGAACCTCGACAACATCGTCGGCCTGGTCGTCGTGAAGGATCTGCTGCAAACCGAGAACTGGCCGGCGCTCGATCAGTCGGTCGCGGAGCTGATGCGCCCCGCGATGTTCGTGCCCGACACGAAGCGATTGGCCGGGCTGCTGCGCGAGTTTCAGCAGCGGCGCGATCAGCTGTCGATCGTCGTCGACGAGTACGGCGGGACGGCGGGGCTCGTGACGATTGAGGATCTGCTCGAGGAGCTCGTCGGCGAGATCCGCGACGAGTACGACACCGAGGGCGACCCGATCGTCCGCGAGTCGGAAGATACGTTCGTCTTCAGCGCCAAGGTCGGCATCGACGACTTCGAAGACGCGCTCGGCGTCGAGATC
>DATKDT010000026.1:0-4562 GCA_035512575.1 Vicinamibacterales bacterium
ACTTCCGCGTAGCGCCGCGGCTGCCCCAGCTGTCTCGCGGCCGTTTCGTCGCACGCATGCTCGGCGGCGACCGCCAGCGTGCGCTCCAGCCACCACGCGAGTGGATGGAACCAGAAGATCGCGCGATTGAGGTGCGCGGCCGCCGACACGAGCGCATCGCGGCGCGCGATGTGCGCGTTCTCATGCGCCAGCACGGCGCGGAGTTTGTCCGCCGGCCACTCGCGCCACGTGACGGGAAGCACGACGCACGGCGACACGATCCCCGTGGTCATCGGCGTGGCCACCGCCGCGGACTCGAAGACCGGCGCGCGGTTGTCGCTCGCTACGGGAGTCGCGCCGCCGACAAGCCGCCGCGCGAGAAGCCATCCGCCCGCGAACCTGACGAGGAAGAACAACAGGCCGGCGAGATAGAGCGCGGCCGCCGCGGTTCGCCAGTCGACAAGAGGCGCGGGGCTGTCCCGGAACGCGGGAGCCGGCACGAGCACGGCTGCACCCGGTTGGGTTTCGGTCAATTCGGCGGTGAGCGGCGCCGCGAATGTGTGATCTGAATCGGGCACGCCGGCCATCGATCCGAAGTCGAGCGCCAGCGCCGACGGCACCGGCACGTCGACCCGCGGCACGATCGCCGTCAGCACCGGCATGGTCAACATCGCCAGGAGCACTGCCGACCAGGCAGCGTGGCGTGCCGCGCCCGAGCGCACGCGCAGCACGACAAGGACGAGTCCGACCGCCGCCGCGGCGGCGACGATGCGAAGGGAGATGTCTGCGGCGAGGCTGAACATCGGAACCTCCTACTTGCGGTCTTTGACTTTGGCGGCGAGCTTTCGAATCTGCGCGGGGGTGAGCACCTTCGCGTCCACCATGCCGGCGAGGAACTGTTCGGCCGATCCCGACCAGAACCGCTCGATGATCTGCTGCACGGACCGCGCGGCGAGGCTGCGCGGATGCGCCGAGGCGCGGTAGACGAAGACCTTGCCGTCGACGGTGTGGGTGAGGAAGTCGCGGTTCTCGAGACGCCTGAGCAGCGTTCGAATGGTCGAGTCCTTGAGCGCGTATGCCGGCGCGAGGCCTTCGCGCACCTGCTCCGCGGTAGAGGGTCCGGCCGTCCAGAGGAAGTCGACGATGGCCTGCTGCAGCTCGGTCAGCGGTCTGTTACGCGTCGTCACGTTACGGAGTGTAACTGGTACGCCGGACACGTGTCAACCCCCGCGTCGACGGACGCGGCCGCCGCTGCGCTCAGTGCGCTCCGCCCTCCACGATCTCGACGCCCGTCACGCGCAGGCCGTACTTGCGCGGACGGCCGCCGCGGCGGCGCTCGTCCAGCGTTCGGCGCAGATCGACGGCGATCGTGATCGTCCCCGCGGCGGCATCGAGCTCCTCCGGCTGCACGTCGACCGAGACTTCAAAGACACGATCGGGAGTCAGCTGCGCGAGCAGCCTGCTGCCCGCGAAGATCGCGATCTGCGGCGGCACGGCGAAGTCCGCGGCCGGCGCGCTTCCGCGAATCGTCAGCCGCAGCGGCCGGCCGGCGTGCCGCACCTCGAGCTCCGACAACCGTGATGCGCGCCGCGAGCGCGCGCCTCCCGCCGGATCCCCCTCCACGGCGCTCCATCCACGGCCGAACGCCACCATGGTCCCGGCATCCGAAGCCGCGGCGAACTGGTCGAACGCGATCACGCGCCGGGCGGGCAGAGGCTGCTTCGCGCGCAGGGCAAGGCTCAGCACCGCATACGCGCCCGCTCCGCGCAGCGCCCCTTCGGGCAGCGTGATGCGCCTGACGAAGCTTTCGCCGGCGGCAATCGGCCAGCGATCGATCTCGAGGCCGTCGAGTGACGCCGTCACCTCCACTGCCACGCGCACCGTCTCGAGATGACGCGCGCCGATGAACATGGCCGACGCGCCGTCGTGCCGCCGCAGGAACGCGGTCGCGGCGTGCGGCTCGGCCGCCTCGCCCGCCATTTCGCGCGTGAGCGCCCACCCGCGTCCGAGCATCCAGGCCGGCGGAGACAGACGCCACCAGCCGGCGTCGTACGGACGCCGGCCGCCGACGAGCGCGGCGACCGCCGGCTCGAGGCGATAGGTGCGTTCGTGCCGGGCGTCTCCGGGCGCGAAACGCTGCAAATCGCGCCGATCGGGATCGCTCAGAAACCAGATCGGCGTCGTCGCGCCCGAGCGCCAGTAGTCGACGAGCCGCAGACTCTCTTCGCGGTTGACCAGCGTCGGCGCCTCGACGTCCCAGTTCGGACGGTTCCAGTCGAGCGCGCGGCTGGTGGCCCACCACGCGCGATGATGCGCCTCGAGCCGCGGGCGCAAGGGGCTCAGCGTCATGGCCGCTCGAATTTCGTTGATCACCCGGAACACCGGCGCGCCGCTGGCATACGTGGCCGTCACCGGGTGAGTCGCCGCCACACACGCGACGGCGGCGGCAACCGCCGCAATGCCGCCCGCGTACCTGCCGAGATACGCAAGGGAGACGACCGCCAGGCCCGCAACCATCGACACGGTTGGCAGCGCGTAGCGGATCGTTTCCACTTCATGGAACAGCAGATGGAACGTCAGGTACGGCAGCACGAGCACGGCCAGCAGGATCAACGCCCGCCGTGAACCGGCGGTCACCCGGACGAGGCCGGCCGCGGCCGCGCCGACAACCAGCCACGGCACCGCGATCAGGCGCCAGGGCGCCAGAAAGGTCTGGACGAGATCTTCTTTCAGCAGCAGCCATGAAGGATTCGCGGCGAGCATCGCCACGCCGCGCACGTCGTGCCGCCCCTGCCCGGCAAGCAGACTCCGATACTCCTCGAAGCCGGTGATCTGGATGACCGGAATCAGCCAGATCAGCACACCGGCCAGTGCCGCGCCCGCAAGCGCCAGGCCGTGCGTCCAGCGCCGATGCCGCACGAGGCCGGCGAGCACCCACGCCAGCAGCGGCAGCGTCAGCCACATCGTCTGCGAGCGCAGGCCGATCGCGAGGCCGGTGGCCAGGCTCGCGGCAACCCAGACGGCCGGCAGGCCGGCGCGTTCCGGAAAGCGCCGCAGCCCGTGAAGGAACGCTGCCTGGATCGCCACGGCCGCGACCAGGCCCGGCGTATCGGTGAGCGGGCGCGCGGCCGTGAACCAATAGAGAGGCGCGGCCGCGGTCGCGATCGCGGCGAGCACGGCCCACCGGGACGGCACTCCCAGACCCGTCCACAGCGCCGCGAATGCAAAGATGCCCAGCGCGCCCGACAGAATGCTCAGCCAGGCCAGGCCCGCCGCCGCGCGGCGGCCGCGCGGCCAGTCAGGCTCGAGCCAGGAGACGGCCGCGGTCGAGGCCTTCCCCAGCGCGATGTAGACCGGGTAGCCGGGCGGATGCGGGGCGTAGCGGGCGATGTTGTAGGACTCGACGCCCATCGCGAGGTTGACGCCGTCTTCGTCGAGGAGCGTATGGGGAACGGTCAGGGCGTGCAGCCACACGAAACACAGAGCTGCAACAAGCAGGGCGAGCCTCTGGGGAGAAGGCACGGGGGCACATTCTACCCGGATTACTGGAGTGTGGTACCCGGCCGCGTCCGCCCCGGCTCCGGCTACAATCCCGCATGCCCACACCGGCTTCGGCGCCCCGGCGCACCCTGCTCTCGCGGTTTCTCGGCCTCGTCGAACGCGGCGGCAACGCGCTGCCCCATCCCGCCACCCTGTTCGCGCTCATGGCGCTTCTGGTCGTGGTGATCTCGGGGATTGCCGCGCAGTTCGATCTCACGGTGACGCATCCGTCGACCCAGAGGGCCATCCAGCCGGTCAGCCTGCTGTCGGTGCCGGGCCTGCACCGGATGATGACCGAGATGGTCTCGAACTTCGCCGGCTTCGCGCCGCTGGGCACGGTGCTCGTCGCCATGCTCGGCATCGCGGTCGCCGAAGGCAGCGGCCTGATCGGCGCCGGGCTGAAGCTGGTCGTGCTGTCTGCGCCGCCGCGGCTGCTGACCGCGGCCACCGTGTTCGCCGGCGTCATGTCGAACACCGGCGGCGAAGTCGGCTACGTGCTGCTGATTCCCCTCGCGGCCATCATGTTCCACGCCGTCGGCCGCAATCCGCTGGCCGGCCTTGCCACGGCCTTTGCCGGCGTCTCCGGCGGCTACAGCGCGAACCTGCTGCTCGGCACCGTCGATCCCCTGCTGGCCGGCCTCTCCAGCGAAGCCGCCCGCATCGTCATCCCCGGCTACGAAGTGAATCCGTCGAGCAACTACTACTTCATGGCGGCATCGACGTTCCTGATCGTCGCGCTCGGCACCTTCGTCACCGAGCGCATCGTCGAGCCGCGGCTCGGCCCGTACACGGGCGAGGCGCACACCGACACGTCGGTGACGACGCTCGGCGATCAGGAGAAGCGTGGGCTGTGGTGGGCCGCCGGAGCGGCGCTGCTGCTCACCGCGCTGGCGCTGTGGGGCCTGGTGCCCGCGAACGGCTTCCTGCGCGATCTCACGACAGGCGGAGTGCTGCGCTCGCCGTTCATCAGCGGCATCGTGGCGGTGATTTTCATCGCCGGCGTCGTCACCGGCCTTGCCTACGGCGTCGGCGCGCGCACCATC
>DATKDT010000027.1:0-21398 GCA_035512575.1 Vicinamibacterales bacterium
GCCACGCTCGAGGGCACCGTCCATCCCGAGGTCATCTACATCGTGAGCAGCCACTACGACTCGGTGGCTGTCGGCCCCGGCGCCGACGATGACTCGTCGGGCACGGCGGCGCTGCTCGAAGCGGCGCGCATCATGGCGAAGCACCCGCAGCCGGCCACGATCGTCTTCGCGTCGTTCACGGGGGAGGAGGCCGGCCTGCTCGGCAGCCGGGAGTTCGTGCGACAGGTCACCGAGGCCGGGTGGAACGTCGTGGGCGCGCTCAACAACGACATGATCGGCTGGGCGAACGATCACCGGCTCGACAACACGATCCGCTACTCCAATCCCGGCATCCGCGACATCCAGCATGCGGTGGCGCTGACGTTCACGGATCTGATCACCTACGACGCGCTGTACTACCGCAGCACCGATGCCGCCGCGTTCTACGAAGCGTGGGGCGACATCGTCGGCGGCATCGGCTCGTATCCGGTGCTCGGCAACCCGCACTATCACCAGCCGCACGACTGGCTCGACACGATCAACCACCAGCTCGTCACGGAGGTCGCGAAGACCACGGCCGCCACGCTGGTGATGCTCGCCAATACGCCCTCGCGGCTGCGCGGCGTGACGGCAACGGTGTCGGGCACGGGCGCCGCCGTCGCCTGGCAGGCATCGCCCGAGCGCGACGTGCGGCAGTACGTCGTGACGTGGCAGCCGAAAGGCGGCGCCGCCCAGCGGCTCGTGGTGACGTCGCCATCGGCGACGATTGCGAACGCGCCGGCGGGCACCGAGGTGCGCGTCGTGGCGGTGAATGCCCGCGGCCTCGAGGGCTGGGACGTGGCGCGCGCCATCGTGCAATGACCGATCGCGCGGGCGTCATCGCATGCCCGAACTGCGGGTTTTCGCACCTGCGCGGCTCGCGGCCGCGCAATCTCGCGGAGCGGCTGCGCGCGTGGTGGACCGGCACGGCCTTCTTCCGCTGCCAGACCTGCGAATGGCGCGGCCCGCTTCATGACGAGTGGAACGTCCTCAGCGCCTTTCCGAACGTGCGCCCGCTGAACCTGGCCCGCGAGCTCGACATCGAGGGGCTCGAGGAGCGCGACGAGCAGGGGATCGTCGAGTTGCTGCTCGCGCATCGCGACGGCATCGGCCGCACGCTGCGCGTGTGGCTCGACGACTCGCGCCCGGCGCCGGCAGGCTGGGTGCACTTGCGCTCCGTCCCGGCGGCGCAGCAGCTGCTGAGCGCGAATCTGGTGCACGAGCTGTCGCTCGATCACGACCTGGGGTGGTGCGCCGACTGCATCCGCGAAGGCGCGCACCTCCGCTCCGGCCGGCGGCATTGCCCGCACACGGCCACCGGCTACGACCTGTGCGTGTGGATGGCCGACACGGGAACGTGGCCGGCCGAGCCGCCCGCGGTGCACAGCGGCAATCTCGAAGGCGGCGCGCGCATGCTCGGCCTGATTGCGCGGCACTGGAGCGGCGGCCCGCCAGGCCCGCCGACCCCGGGCTCGACTTCACCGGACGCCACGTCGGCTTCGCCGTCCGGGCGGGCGCCCTCGGGCCCGCTGCGCGACCAGACTGCTATGTCGCCTCTGACGACGTGCCCGGCCTGCGGCGCGCGGCGTTTGGGGCGCGTGCGCCGGCGCGGTAGTCTCGCGCGCGTGCGCACGCTGCTGACCCGGCGGTATCCCGCGCGGTGCGAGGCGTGCGGCTGGTCGCGGTGGGTGCGCGATCCGATTCTGGTCCGCCTCAGCTCGTCGGCCGCCGAGCCGTCCGAGGAACTGACCCGTACGGAGTTCGACCGCATCGATCCCGAGGAGTAGCGGCAGCCGGGTTATGCTGTTGCCATGGTGCGCCTCGACGAGGTCAGCCTCGATCGCGATGACGGCGGCGCGCCGCCGCCTGCCTCGGGCACACGCCGCGTGCCGCTCTGGCTGATCGTGCCGGCGGTCGCGGCGCTTGTCGGCGGCCTGGTGTACTTCGTCTGGATCGCGCGGCGTCCCGCGTCGCACGCGCAGCCGGCCCCCACCACATCAACCGAAATTCCCCTGGCCGCCACCGCGCCGCTGGAGCTGCCCGCCGAGCCGCTGCCGCCGGTCGCCCAGAGCGACGGCTTCATCCGGCGCGTCGTGGGGCTGCTGTCGCAGCATCCGACGCTTGCGCGCTGGCTGGCCTCGGACGCCCTGGTCGCGCGCACCGCGCTGGCGGTCGAGCAGGCCGGCGACGGGCGCACGCCCTCGGTGCCCTTCCAGTTCGCGAGGCCGCAGGCGCGCGCGGCCACGATCGCCCGGGGCGGAGATCTCGTGATCGATCCGGCCAGCCACCGCCGCTGGGACGGCCTGGCCGCGGCGCTGCTGTCGGTCGATCCGCAGCAGGCCGCCGATCTCTACCGGCACGTGCGGCCGCTGTTCGTCGACACCTACCGCGGCATGGGACACCCGGACGGCAATTTCGACGCGGCCATCGGCCGCGCGGCGGGGCGCGTGCTGGCCACACCGGTCATCCAGGAGCCGCTGGTTGTCGAGCCGCGGCGCGGGTACGTCGAACACCGGAGCGCCGACCTGCGCGGGCTGCCGGGCATTTCGCGCCAGCTGCTGCTCATGGGGCCGGCCAACCTCCAGCGGCTGCAGGGCTGGGTCGCCCGCTTCATCAAGGCCGCCGGCATCGATCCGCAGTAGCGGGAGCACGCAGCGTGAGCGAGAAGATCCGGAAGTCCGACGAGCAATGGCGGGGGTCGCTGACGCCCGAGCAGTACCACATCACGCGGGAGAAGGGCACCGAGCGCGCGTTCACGGGCGAGTACGAAGGCCTCAAGGCGGAGGGCACGTATCGCTGCGTGTGCTGCGGCACGCGCCTGTTCGAGAGCGAGACGAAGTACGCCTCCGGCTCCGGCTGGCCGAGCTTCTACGCCCCGGCCGCCGACGCCGTTGTCGAGGAACACACCGACAGCGCGTACGGCATGCGCCGCACGGAAGTCGTGTGTGCGGCATGCGACGCGCACCTCGGCCACGTCTTCCCCGACGGTCCGCAGCCCACCGGCCTCCGCTACTGCATCAACTCGGCGTCGCTCAAGTTCGAACCGCGCTGAACTCCGAACTCCGAACGTCAGGGTTCCCTCAAACACGCGTTGGGATCCTGGCGCGCGGCGCGCCAGGCCGGCAGCGCGCACGCGGCCAGCCCGACGGCCGCCACGATCGCCAGCGCGGCGGCAAACACCGCCGGATCGCGCGGCGAGACCCGGAACAGAAACAGCGACAGCCGCGGCGTGAGCCACGCGGCGAGCAGGGCGCCGCCGGCCAGTCCGGCCGCGAGCCGCCACGATCCTTCCAGGAGGAACATGCGCGCGATGTCGCCGCGTGTCGCGCCGAACGCCATGCGCGTGCCAATCTCGCGGCGGCGCCGCGTGACGCCAAACGACATCACCGCATAGACGCCGATCAGCGCCAGGACGAGCGCCCCCAGGCCGAACGCGAGAAAGAGGAACCCGAAAACCCGATAGAACCAGGTCACGCTCTCCCTGAACGTCTCGAGGGTCGCCACGCGATCGAGCGGCAGCGCCGGATCGATCGACGACACCGCGTCGCGGAGCGCGCGCTCGATGCCGCCGGCCGCGGCGCCGCCGCGCGCGAGCACCGTGATGGCGTCGGGCGGCACGGGCTGCTGGAAGAGCGGCACGTAGACAGCCTCGGGCCGCTCGCCGCGCGCGTTGCCGACGGCCAGATCCGGCACGATGCCGACGATGACGGCCGGCGGCGCGCCGGACGAGCCGATCCGGATGGTCCGGCCGATGAGATCCTCGCGGCGCGCATGCTTCAGCGCGAAGCTCAGGTTGACGATCGCGACGGCCGTGCGGTCCGGACCGTCGCCGATCTCGAAATCGCGCCCGCCGAGCGGATTGACGCCGAGCGCGGCGAAGTAGCCGGGCGAAACCGCGACGCGGTGGGCTGTGGGCCACTGCTCGTCCGGCGCGCGCGGCGACGGGCCGAGCGCAAATGCCGTCGACGGCGCCGCCGCGAACGGCATCGACGTGCCGAGGGCCGCCGCCGCGCCCGGCAGCGCCTGCAGCCGCGCGTGCAGGGCCATGAAGAACGCGCGGCGCTCGCCGGCGCCGGGATACGTGCGCGCGGGCAGGCTCACGCGCCCGGTCGTGACCTCCTCGACCGCGAAGACATATCCGGCGCCGGCCAGCTTCGCGATGCCCCTGGCCATCAGGCCGGCGGCAATCAGGACGCTGGCGGCAAGCGCCACCTCCACGATGATCAGCGCGGCCGTCGTCCGGTGCAGCGACCCGCTCGTCGCGCCGCGCGCCTCGTCCGACAGCGCGGCCGACACGGCCGCCGATCCGCTGCGCCAGGACGGCAGCGCGGATGCCGCGAGCGCGCTCAGCAGGGCGATCGCGGCCGCATAAGCGAGGACGCGCGCATCGATCACCACCGACACCCAGTAGGGGGGCGACGAGGCGGCGATCGCGCGCGTGAAGGCCGAGGCGCCGGCGTACGCGAGCACCACGCCGAGCAGGGCGCCCGGCGCGGCGAGCGCCAGCCCCTCGGCGATGCGCCCGCGCATGATGCGCGCGCGCGACGCACCCAGCGCCGCGGCAATCGCGAAATCGCGCCGGCGCGCCAGCCCGCGCGCGAGCAGCAGGTTCGCCACGTTGGCGCAGGCGATGGCCAGCACGCCGAGGCCGGCGAGAAACATCATGTCGAGCAGGCGCACGACCTGCGGCCCCTGAATGAAGGCGGTGAACGGGGCGACGCCGACGCGGGCAGACGCCGGCGGAGGCGCGGCGTACGCCGCGGAGAGGCGGCTTGCCGCCTCGGCCACCCCCACGCCGGGCGCCAGCCGGCCCCAGACGGCGACCGGCAGCGAGCCCGCACGCTCGTCGATCGGGATCCACAGATGCTGGTTGAACGGGAACCTGAAGCCGGGCGGCATGACGCCCGTCACGACCGCGGGCACGTCGTTGGCCTCGATGGCGCGGCCGACGGCCGACGGCTCCGCGCCCAGCTGCACCCTCCACACGTCGTCGCTGATCAGCACGGGCAGCACGCCGCCGGCGTCCAGCGGCGCGTCGAAGATGCGCCCGCGCGCGGCCTCGACGCCGAGCATCGCGAAGGTGTTGCCCGTGACCAGCGCGGCGGCCCACCGGCGCGGCGTCACGCCGGCCGCCGCGACATTGACGTGCGCGACCTGATAGGCGGCGGCCGCCGACAGCGCGCCGGCCTCCGCGAGCCGCGCGCGCTCATCGGCCACGAACGACGCGCGCGGGTCGCTGCCGGGAGCCGGAAGACGCTCGAGATGCACCACGTCGCCGGCGCGCGGCACCGGCAGCCCGCGCCGCACGGTGCCGTCGACAATGGCGAACATCAGCGCCGTGACGCCGATGCCCAGCGCCAGCGCCGCAACGGCCGCCGCGGCAAGCCCGCGGCTGCCGGCCACGAGCGGGCGCAGTTTCACAGTACAATTCCCGCGCGCATGACTCCGTTCACCTTGAGCAAAACACTGACAGTGACAGGGGAGATCTCGGCCGCCGAGGATCTCGTGATCGACGGCACCGTCAAGGGCACCATTCGCGTCCCCGGTCACGCGATTGTGATTGGGTCCACCGCCGATATCAAGGCCGATGTGCTGGCGCGCGCCATCGAGGTGCGCGGCACCGTCGACGCCTCAATCGTGGCGTCCGAGCGCGCCGTCCTCCGCAGCGGGTGCACCGTCGCCGGCCGCGTCGTAGCGCCCCGCCTGGTCGTCGAGGAAGGCGCCGCCATCAACGGGCAGCTCGACACGCGCAATACCGAGGCCGCCATCAGCGTCGCGACCTACCGTGCCGGGCGATCCTGAGGCCCGTACGATGGCGGCAGCCATGACCCGATGCCCGGCGTGCGCGTCCCCGCGCATCTATCCCTCGCGCCTGCGGTCGCCGCTCGAGCGGATGCGCCGCGCCCTCACCGAGCGGCAGCCCTACCGGTGTCACGCCTGCGGCTTCCGCGGATGGAGCGAGATTCACGTGCCGGTCGACACGGCCGATGCGCACCCCGACGATCTGCGCACGGGCGTGGCCGCGAAGCCCATCACCGCGAACGATCTCGATCGGCTGGATCAACCGGAATAGCGTCAGGTCTGCTGCTTGAGGTCGAGGCGGTTGATGACGTCCTTGACGCCCGCCACACGCGCCACCATCTCCGTGATGCGGTCCTTGTCTTCCTGAGAGAGCGCCGTGCCGGTGAGCCGGACGCTGCCGCCGCGCACGAGGATGTGAAACTCGCGCCCCTTCCACACGGTCTTGTCGGCGAACAGCGCCTCGACGTCCCTGTGAATGCGCTCGTCGATGCGCTCGAGGTCCTCGGCCTCTGCCACGACCGGCGCCGCCTGCGGCGCGCCGCGCAGGGTCACCGTGATTTCATTCACGATCGTGCCACGCCCGTTCAGCACCGACGCGGCAACCTGTTCGGCCTGCCGCTTCTCGTCGGCGTCGACCACCACGCCGCGAAGGCGGAGCTCGTTCCGCTGCCCGTCCCAGATCGGCGCGACGTGATCGATCCGCGCCGCTTTGAGCGCCGCGTTGACCCGCGACTGAGGATCGGCGTCGATGGCGGCGCACGCCGTGACGAGGAGCATCAGCCCTGCCGCGAGCACAGCCGCGCCACCGAGTCTCATGACATGCCGCATCTGCAATGGCTCCGCTGGCCTGAAGAGCAAAATGCGGGCCCGCGGCCGCGTTTACAGCCGAGGCCGGCCGCCGGGGGCCGCGGCCAGCATCAATCTGAGCACCTCGTCATAACTCTCGATCCCGCCTTCGACCCGGTTCGCCCGCAGAAATCGGTCGTAGACCGACGACGCCGCCCGGGTGAGAGCCGGCGACGAGCCCAGCAGACGCCGGCGGATGGCCTCGAGATCCCCGGCGGCGAGCGGTCCCGCGCCGGCAATCCACGCCCGCGCCTCTTCGCGCGGCGCCGCCTGCGCCGCCTTGATCAGGGCGAACAGCCACGCGTTGTAGCGCGCGCCGCCCTGCGCGTCGAGACAGGCAAGCCACGCCACGAAATTCGCCTCGTCCTCCGACGCGTAGCCGGCGAGATGCGCCCACTCGTGCGCGACGGTGACGTAGGCCTCCGCCGGCACGAGGCCCGACACGATGAGGGTTTCGGGGATGAAGGGGTTGGTGACGCCGTCGATCGACGCCCAGCGGAAGTACGGATCGAAGATCGAGTACTTCGGCCGCCCGGGGCGCGCGCCGGTCACAAGCCCCACGCGCTGCTGGGCGCGGGCGAAGCCGGAGGACAGCTCGGCGAGCATGCGCGCCGGCGTCACGGGCCGGTCGCGTTCCAGATCCCCGGCGGTGGCCGCGGCTTCCGCGGCCACCGCGCGGCCGAACCGCGCCAGCGCGTCCTCCGCCTGCGGGCCGGTCCGCAGGCCCAGGCTCTCGGCGATGGGCATGCGCCGGTAGTTGATTCCCCACGCGGCCTGGAACCACACGGCGGCCAGCGCCGCGGCCAGCACGAGCCGCGCCGCCGCGCGGCCGCGCGAACCGGCCCGCCTTCCCCGCACGATGGTGACGGCGGCGAAAAGCGCCGCCGCCACGATCAGCACGTCGAACAGGGCGAACGGCGCCACGTTCGACACCGCCGTTGCCATCCGCTGCCACGCGGGATACGCCCCGCGCGAATACCAGCGTTCGACCATCGCGGGCGGCACGGGGGCGAGCCAGAGCCCGGCCGCCGCCACGGCGGCCGCCGCCGCGGGCAGCCAGTACCGGTCAGCGGCTTTCTTCGTCATCGGTGATCAGCCTGGCGCTGCGCTGATACGAGAAGTAGGCCCACGCCCACTGCAGCATCACCGACGCCCGGTTGCGGAAGCCAATGAGCTTCAGCACGTGGATGAACAGCCACGCGAGCCACGCGACGTAGCCGCGCAGCTGCAGCCAGCCGAGATCGGCCACCGCCTTCGCGCGGCCGATCGTGGCCATGTTGCCGTAGTCGCGATACCGGAACGGCCTCATCGGCTGCCCGGCCAGGCGCCGCAGCACATTGCGCGCGGCCTGTGCGCCCTGCTGCATCGCCACCTGCGCCACACCCGGGTACGGCTGCCCGTCGGGGCCCGCGAGCGTCGCCAGATCCCCGACGACGAACACGTCGTCACGCTCGGAAATCGTGAGCTCGGGACGTACCCGGACGCGGCCGGCGCGATCGGTATGCGCGCTGAGGCCGGCGCCGAGCGGCGACGCCGCCACGCCGGCGGCCCACAGCGCCGTGCGCGACGCGATTCTGGATTCCGATCCATCGGCGGCGCGCACCGTGACGCCCGCCCCGTCGACGGCCGTCACCATCGTGCTCGTCCGCACGCTCACGCCCAGCCGCTCGAGCGCGCCACGCGCGAAGGCGCTGTGCGGCTCGCTGAACGCGGGCAGCACGCGCGGCCCGCCTTCCACGAGGATGATCGCGGCCTTCGACGGATCGATGCGCCGGAAGTCGTGCCGCATGGTGTGGCGCGCGATTTCGGCCAGCGCTCCCGCCAGCTCCACGCCGGTGGGGCCGCCGCCGACAATGACGAAGGTCAGCAGCCCCTCGGGGTCGCCGCCATCCGGCGCGCCGGCCAGCCGCTCCGCCTGCTCGAATGCCAGCAGCACGCGCCGCCGGATGTGCAGCGCGTCCTCCATCGTCTTCAGCCCGGGCGCGTGCGCGCGCCAGTCGTCGTGCCCGAAATACGCGTGCCGCGCGCCCGCCGCGACGATCAGGTAGTCGTAGCCGGGCTCGGCCCCCTCCGACAGCCGCAGGCGCTTCGCGTCGCAATTGATGGCCAGCACGTCGCCGAGCAGCACGGTGACGTTCGCCTGCCGTCTGAGAATCCATCGGATGGGCGAGGCGATCTCGCCGGGCGAGAGCCCTGCCGTCGCAACCTGATAGAGGAGCGGCTGGAAGACATGGTGATTGCGCCGATCGAGGAGCGTGACATCGACCTCGGCGCCGGCAAGCGCCCGCGCGGCCCACAAACCGCCGAATCCGCCGCCGACAATCACCACGCGGGGCCGGCCCGGCGAGCGCGTGCGTGCGGCGCTTTCGTCCCGTGGCACGTCGACTGCGTTGGATTCGTGCATGGCCGCACTGAAAGTATCAGAAGCGGTCAGGAGACAGGGATATCGAGCCATAATTCCGGCATCGCGCACTCACGGATTTTCGCCAACCCTCTGCGCGCGCGCGGCGCGGGCCTGCCCGAGGCGGACCTGCGCGGCGCGGCCGCGTTCGCGCCGCACCTGCCGGCCACGCCGCTGCATGACGGGCCGGCGCTGGCGGCCGCGATGGGCCTGTCGCGCCTTCTCATCAAAGACGAAACCGCCCGCTGGGGCCTGAACGCGTTCAAGATCACCGGCGCGAGCTACGCGCTGGAGACGTGGGGCGGCGGCGCGCCGATCACGCGCCTCGTCGCCGCAAGCGCCGGCAACCACGGGCGCGCTGTCGCCCGCGCGGCGCGCGATCGCGGCCTTGCATGCTCGGTCTTTCTTCCCGCGGACGCCCTTCCCTCCCGCGTGCAGGCCATTCGGGACGAGGGCGCGGAGGTCGTGCAGATCGACGGCACCTACGAAGATGCGCTGGCGCGCGCCGAGACCGAGGCGGAGCGCCGCGGGGCGGTGCTGGTGTCCGACACGTCGCCGCCCGGCGATCCGGCGATTCCGGCTCTCATCCTTCGCGGCTACACGCGCGTCTTCTCGGAAGCGGCGGCGGCGTGGCCCGCCGCGCCCGAGATCGTCGTCGTGCAGGGCGGCGTCGGCGGACTCGTGGGCGCGGCCGCGGGATGGATCAGGACTCGCCTGCCGGATGCCATCCTGATCGCCGCGGAACCCGAGGGCGCGGCGTGCCTGCGCGAGTCAGCCCGCGCGGGCCGCCGCCTGCGCCTGCCTTTCACGGCGCCGACGTCGATGGTGTGCCTCAGATGCGCCGAGCCGAGCGCCGCGGCGTGGCCCTTCATCGCCTCGGGTGTCGACGGCTTCGTGACGGTGTCGGATGCCGAAGCGGCGGGCGCGGTGCGCGCGCTCGATGGCATCGGCATCCGCGCCGGCGCCTCGGGCGCGTGCGGCCTCGCCGCGCTCACGGCAGTCGCGGAGGACTTTCCGGGCCGCGCGGCCATGATCGTCGTGACTGAAGCAGACTGACGGTCATCCTGCCCCGTCTTCTTCTATGTTCTGTGTTCTGTATTCTGTATTCTCTCCTTCATGACCCGCCCGCCTGAAACCTGGGGACGAAGCACCGTGCACACGGCCTGTCCGCTGGACTGTCCCGATTCGTGCTCGCTTGCCGTCGACGTGGAGCGCGGAAAGATCGTCAGCATCGACGGCAGCCGCGTGGCGCCCTCGACCAACGGCTTCATCTGCGGCAAGGTGCGGCGCTTCGATCGGCGGGTGTACGGCGAAGACCGGCTGCTCTACCCGGCGGTGCGCAGCGGCGGCAAGGGCGAAGGCAGCTTCAGGCGGGTGGACTGGACCGAGGCGCTCGACCTTGTCGCGGAGCGCTTCGGCGCGATCGCGCGCGAGCATGGCGGCGAAGCGATCCTGCCCGTGTCCTACGGCGGATCCAACGGCTGGCTCTCGCACGATGCGACCGATCGGCTCCTCTTCCGCAGCATCGGCGCGTCGGAGCTGGCGCGCACGGTGTGCGCCGCGCCGACCGGCGCGGCCGCCATGGCCATGTACGGAAAGATGGCCGGCGTCGCGTACGAGGACTACCAGGCCGCGAACCTGATCGTTGTCTGGGGCTGCAATCCCGCCGTCACCGGCGTGCACCTCGTGCCGCACATCAAGGAAGCGCAGAAGCGCGGCGCGACGCTCGTCGTGATCGACCCGCGCATGACGCCGCTCGCGCGGCAGGCCGACGTGCATCTGGCACTGCGTCCGGGCAGCGATCTGCCCGTCGCCCTCGCCCTGCATCGCTATCTGTTCGAGCAGCATGGCGCCCACACTGCGTTTCTCGAGATGCATGCCCACGGCGTCGCGGAGCTGCGCGCGGCCTCAGCGCCGTGGACGTTCGAGCGCGCGGCGGAAACGGCAGGCGTCGGCGCGGCTGCACTCGAACAGGTCGCGCGGCTGTATGCGGAGGCCTCACCCGCCGTCATCCGGTGCGGATGGGGACTCGAGCGCAATCGCAACGGAGGCAGCGCCGTGCTGGCCGTGCTCGCGCTGCCCGCGGTCGGCGGCAAGTTCGGCGTGCCGGGTGGCGGCTACACGATGAGCAACTCCGCCGCCTTCGGCGCCCGGCCGTTGCCCTGGGACGCGCCGACGTCCACCCGCGTCGTCAACATGAACCGCGTGGGCCGCGCGCTGGCCGGCCAGGACCCCGGCTTCGCCGAGCGGCCCATCAAGGGGCTCTTCGTCTACAACTGCAATCCGCTCGCAACCCTGCCGGACCAGAACCGGATGCGCGCGGGCCTCGAGCGCGAGGATCTCTTCACCGTGGTCTTCGAGCAGGTCATGACCGACACGGCCCGCTTCGCCGACGTCATCCTGCCGGCGACCACGTTCCTGGAGCACTACGACCTGGCGCGCGGATACGGCGCGTACCACATGCACCTCGTGCAACCGGCGATCGAGCCGGTCGGCGAGGCGCGCCCCAACGTCGAGGTGTTTCACGAGCTGCTGCAGCGGATGCGGCCGGAAGCGGCGCAGGACGGCGCCTTCGAGGAAACGGACGCCCTGCTGCAGATGCAGGCGGCCATCGGCGAGGATCGCCTGGCGTCGATGTATGAAGACGGCGTGGCCGCGCCGCCGTTCGGCGGACGGCCCGTGCAGTTCGCCACCGCCTTCCCGCAGACGCCCGACGGGAAGATCCACCTCCATCCCGCCAGCCTCGCGGCGGAAACGGGCGGCGCGCTGTATCAGTTCAGGCCCGACCCGGCCACCAGCACCTCCCCCCTCGCCCTGATTTCGCCGGCGACCGAGAAGACCGTCTCATCGACGCTGGGTGAGCTGAGCACGAAGATCGCGACGCTGCTGATTCATCCCGACGATGCGCGAGCGCGCGGGATTCAGTCGCGCGACAGCGTGAAAGTCTTCAACGGGCTGGGCGAAGTGCACTGCGAGGCCGACGTCACGCCCGAGACGTGCGCCGGCACCGTGATTCTGCCCAAGGGCCTCTGGATGCGGAATACCTGGAACCAGCAGACCGCCAACGCCCTCGCGCCCGACACCCTCACCGACATCGCCGGCGGGGCCTGCTTCAACGACGCGCGCGTTGACGTGGCCCTGCTGGCGCGACACTGAAGACAATTGCAGATCTTAGATCTGAGATTGACGATTCATTGCGGAAGTGAGATTGCAGAATGGTCATTCTGAAATCTGCGATCTGCAATGAATCATCAATCGCAGATCGCAGATCTTCAATTCCGGCGCGCCTCAGAATCCGGGGCGCAGGCTGAACTGCCAGAACCAGCCCTTGAGCGGGCGGTCGAGCGGTTTTACGTAGTCGATCTCGACGATCGCGAAGCCGAAGAGATTGGCGCGGAGCGCGGCGCCGTAGCTGCGCGCGGCGAGGCGCTCGCCGCCGAAGATCTCGGGCTTCGAGTCGCGGCTCCACGCCACGCCGTAGTCGAAGAACGCGCCGATCTCGACCGGCAGCGGCCCGTAGAAGTTGTCGCCGCCGAACAGACCCCAGATCGGCGCCCGTACTTCCACGTTGCCGACGAGCAGCCGGCTGCCGATCAGGCGATCGAACGCGTCGCAGCTGCCGGCCGGCCCGTCGGCGCATTCGTTCGCGGTGAACGATCCGATGTCATAGCCGCGGATGAAATGCGGATAGCCGATGAAGAGCGGCTGCATGCGCGGGTCTTCGCTGCCGCCGCCGAACCGGCCGAAGTGCAGGCCGCGCACGGCGAACGTGATGGGCTGGATCGGCATCATGTACCGCCGATAGTCGGCGAGCAGCGACGTGAACTGCAGCGACCCGGCGGTCTGGCCTGCCTCCAGGCGATAGCGCTGGCCGAGCAGCGGGCTCGTCGCGCCGTTGACCGACGTGTCATAGACGAACGCGCCCGACACCTCGCCGAGGTGCAGCGGATCCGGGTCGTCGAGGTCCTCCTCCTCGCGGCCGAGGAACTGGCCCGTGAACGGATCGAAGTACTCGCGGCGCAGCTCCGAGGCGAAGTTGATGCGGCGGCCGCCGCTCTGGATCTCGAAGCGCGAGGCGCGGCTGAACGGATAGGCGAGGATGCCGGAGAGCCCCGTGTGAATCTGGCGCTCGATCAGCTGCTCCTGGACGAACAGCGTGCCCTGGGGCGTGTCGATCAGGCCCTGGCCGAACGCGCCGAGCCGATACGGAATGTGCTCCGCCGCGACGCCCCAGTTCCACCGGTGCTTGCGATTGAGGAACAGCACCTGCGCCCCGATGTCCTTGACTTCGCCGTTGACCTGCACGACGGCGCCGAGCGTGCGGTCGCCGAGCATGTCGCTCCAGAACATCGAGACGCCGCCGCCGAGATAGCTGCCGAACTGGTCGACGCCGATGCCCACCGTCGGCTGGCCGATGAAGTCGAGACCGAGCGTCGGCTCGTACTCCTCGACCGGGAACGCGAGGTCGGCCGGCAGCCCGATCGTCGGATTGGCGAGCAACGTCGCGACCGCGCCTTCGGCGCGCGTGCGCGGCGGCAGCACCGCCGCGGTCTGGACGTCGGGCGGCGTCACCGGCGAGCCGCCGGCGCTCGACGTGTAAATCGGATATTTGCCGTCCTCGTACACCGAGAACGCGAGCGTGCCCGACTGCGACGCCACGGTGAGCGCCGGGCTCGCGGCCGTGATGCCGGTCGCGCCGGTGCGCAGGTTCGTCATCTGCTCGGGCCGGCCGCCGGAGGCGGTCACGCGGTAGACGTTGCTGATGCCGTCGGGATCGGCAATGAAGTAGATCGTGTTCGAGTCGGGCGCCCACTGCGGGCTGATGTGCTTGCCCGTCGCGAATGCCGCGACCTCGCGCGACGCGCCGGAGGCCACGTCGAGCACCGCCAGCCGCAGCGGCCCGGCCGACGCCTGATCGAGGCGGCTGCTGAACCGCTCGGTCACGTACACCACGCGCCGGCCGTCGGGCGAATACGAAGGCTCGAGATCCGCGAACGCGTCGTTGGTCAGGCGCGACACGGCGCCACTCGCGATGTCGAAGCGATACAGATCGGTGACGCCGCCGGTATGGCCTGAAAACACCAGCGTGGCGCCGTCGGGCGACCACGTGAGGCTGAAGATCTCGTCGACGTCGGCCACTGGAATCTCACGCGTCGCGCCGCCCTCGATGGCGTCGAGGAACGTCAGCACGGCGCGGCCGCGCTGCACGCCGGCAATCACGAAGCGCTGTCCGTCCGCGCTCCACGTGCCGGCCGCAGTGAGGAACTGCAGGCTGTCCAGGTGCGGATCCGAGGCCGTCTTCAGCAGCTTCCGGATCACCCGGCCGTTGCTCGTGTCGGCCAGGAACAGCTCGATCGAGAACAGGTCCTTCTCCGACCAGAACGCGATGCGCCGCCCGTCTGGGCTCAGGCGCGGGCCGAGATTGATCTCGCCCGATCCGGTTTCCTCCCCCACCAGCAGCCGCGCCTGCGCCGCCGCGGTCTGCGTGCGCTCGAGTTCGTCGGCATACGTGGCGAGAATGCTCTCCTGCCACGCGCGCGACAGGTCCTTGAAACTGAGGCCCGTTTCGACCTCGATGGCCGCCGTGTTCAGCCGCGGATCCGCGGCCGCCTTCAGGATGCGCGCGACCGCGCCGTCGCCCCACCGGCCGCCGATGTACGCCCAGAACGCGTGGCCCCAGCGGTACGGGAAGTACTCGCGCTTGTTCAGGTCGTCGATGTCGGGCAGCTTCTCGCGCGCGGCCGCGTCGCGCAGCCACATCGCGGTGTGCGGATCGACCGGCCCGATCGAGAAGTACTCCGCCATCCCTTCGACGAACCAGAGCGGCAGCCGCAGCACCGTCGGCCCCTGTCCCCCGGTGTCGCGCACCGTGTTGCCCGTGATGTCGTACTGGAAGGCGTGCACCAGCTCGTGGCCGATGACGTGGTCGGTGTCGGCCAGCGACCCGCCGAAGGGCAGGACGATGCGCCGCTTGAAGCCTTCGGTGACGCCGCCCGTGCCTTCGCCGATTTCACCCTCGATGGCGTTGGTCTGGCGGAAATCGGTATGGCTGGCGTAGATGATCAGCGGCTGGCGGCCGCCGAGCTCGTGGCCGAACAGGTCGGCCAGCCGGACGTACCAGCGCTCGGCCATCATGGCCGCCAGGGTGATGGCCTCTTTTTCGGCCGGGTAGTAATAGATGTCGAAGTGCTCGGTCTTCAGCACGTCGAAGTCGAACGACTTGTACTGGACCTTGTTGCGCCCGAAGTACTGGGCTTCGACGGGGGCTGCGACGGCGGCGACGAGCAGGGCGGCAAGCGCCGCTGCCAGACCGCGTTGACGACCTCTCATGAAGGCATTCCTCTCACCTGAACAGGGCACAAGCCGGCTGTCCGTTTGGACGCACCCGGACGCCGGCTGGACGGGGGTGCAGGATTCATTCCCGTGGTGGGCACGTGGGTACGTGGCTGGGGTGGTTAAGGTGGATCGTGGGGGCGTGAGGACGTGGGGCGAACCCGACCCACCAATCCCACCTCCCCACCGTCCACCGTACCCACCCAAGCAACGCACCCACCTACCCACGACACGATCAGTACGAAAAGAAGAAGACGAGATCCAGACCATACCGCTCAACCCGCCTGAGCGCCAGACGCTGGCCCGCGCTCTGGCGCCCTTCGGCCACCGACCCGGCCAGGCGCAGGAAGTTGGTCAGCTCGTATTCGAGGGTGAATTCGCTGATCGACTGCGACCCGAACTGCTGGCTGAAGCGCATGAACAGCCGGTCGCCGAACTGCTGCCCCACCGTGACGCGCGGCGTCACCTCACCGGCCGTCGTCGTCGTCTGGATCTCGAAGAGGTCCAGGTCGAGGGCGCGGCCGAGCGACTGCGACAGCTGCTCGGTGAAGATGCCGGCGGCGTAGTTGGCCGCCACGTCGGTCAGGAAGCCGCGCTCCTCGTTGCCCACCTGGTTGATCGGCCGGTTGAAGACGATGAGCGAGAGGATGTCGGCCTCGTCGAGCGGCGGATCGCTGGTGAGCGTCAGCGTCGGCTCGCGCAGCGTGCCGCGCAGCGTGACGCGCGCCAGCACACCGCTGATGTCGCGCGTGGCGCTGATGTCGATGAGGGGATTGATGTCGGCGCTGCCGAGGAACCGGATGACGCCCTCGCGCTCGACCTCGAAGCGGCGCCCCTGGAAGTCGTATGTGCCGCGTACGGTGTTTACGACACCCGTAATCCGCGTGTCGGCGTCGGGCGCCTTGCGCAGATCGACGTCGCCGCCGACGGTCACGTTGAGATCGCCGATCGCGAGGCTCTCGGGGCCGCTCGGCCGGATGTCGTGGCCGCGCAGCACGAGGTTGTTGGGCACGACGACCCGCAGGCGCATGTCGAGCCGGTCGAAGAGCGGCGCGCGCGGGGCGTGGCCGGCCGCGGCTCCGGCGGCCGCCGCCTGGGCCAGTTTCGCCTCGGCGGCCGCCGACTGCTGCGCGGCCTCCTGCTCCCGCGTCCGCACGGTGGTGCCCTCGGCGGGCAGTCCCTGCTGCGGCGTCAGCGCGTAGACGTTCGTGTCGAGCATGTCGAAGACGCGGTCGACTTCGACGCGCGCGGCTTCGAGCTCCACGGTGCCGATCAGGCGCGGCCGCGCGAGGGTGCCGGTCAGCGCGATGAGACTCGTGATCTGCACATCGCCGAGGCGGTTGTCGATGATCTCGAAGTTCTGCGTCTCGATGTTCACCTGGAACGAGCCGACCTGCCGCTCGTGCACGGCCAGCTCGCCGCCGACGCGCATGATGTTGCCGTTGCCGTCGACGAGCGTGAACGACCTGATCAGCGCGCGGTCGGACTGGAACTCGATCCGCGTGTCGAGCCCGGTGTACTCGGTGCCGAGCTCCGGCACCTCGAACGCGCCGCCCTTGATGCCGAGCGTGCCGATCAGATGCGGGTCGCCGATCGTGCCGCGAACGGTGACGTCCAGGTCCATCAGGCCCTGCACCCCGGTCACGTAGGGTGTGAACGCCTGCACGATCGAGAGCTGCATCGGGCTGCTCTCGATGCGCAGGTCGATCTGCTCCTCGGCCTCGACGTGCTCGCCGGCGGCCGCGCGCCGCAGCGCGCTTACCGGCACGGTGCCTTTCGCCGTGAGGTACTCCGTCGGGTTCTGCTGCAGACGCAGGTCGACCACGAGCGTCCGCGCGTTGTAGTCGATGCTGCCCTCGAGCGACTCGAATGTGTAGCCGCGGACCGCGCCGTTCACCAGGCGCAGCGTGCCGTCGGCCAGCGGCGCGGCGAGCGTGCCGGTGACGACCGCGTCGGCATCGAGGGTGCCCCGCAGGCCGAGGTCGGTCATCAGCAGCGGCTCGAGCGCGGCGAGGTCGACGTTCGACACCGTCACGCGCAGCGGACCCACCGCGCGCTCGGTGTCGAGCGGCAGCACGCCATCGGCGCTGATGCGCGAGGCGCCGCTCACCAGCGTCACGCCCGTCAGCACGAGGTCGCCGCGTCCGTACCGGATGGCGGCGTCGCCCCCCTCGAGGGTCCAGCGCTGATCGGCCGCGGCAATCGACAGCGCCGACAGGTGCACTTCCTTGTGGTCGGCATGCAGCGTGGCGCGCCCGGACGCGTCCAGGTCTCGGCCGCCCTCGCGCAGCTTCGCGGCAAACGTCACGTCCGTGCCGTCGTACGACGCCTTCAGCGCGGCCTCGGTAATCTCGAGGGCGCCGGCGTCGATCATCGCGGCCGTGAGATCCGTGCTGCCCGTCGCGCGGGTGTAGTCGAGATCGGGAATGACGGCCGTGAACGTCGCATCGAGATCCGTGGCGCGGTAGTCGCCGTAGCCGACGCCGCTGCCGTCGATCGTCCCCTCGACCCTCAGCTCCGTACTGTTGCCGGCCAGCGTGCCGGTGACGGCGGCGGCGCCCGAGAGCGGCTGGCCGATGAGTTCGCCAATCTTCGCCAGATCGCTGGTCTCGGCGGTGAACGCCACCTTCGACTGCCCCTGCGGCGTCAGGTCGACATGGCCGGAGGCGGAGGCCGTCAGCTCCGGGCCGGTGATGTCGAAGCGGCGGATGTCGCCGGCGCGGCCGGTGAAGAAGCCGTCGAACGTCGCGGTATCGATGCGCACGCCGCCGATGGTCGACGCCTCGAGCGACGCGATCCCGTCGAACGCCACGCCATCGATGGACAGATCCTGCGAGAGATCGGCGACCTCGATGCGTCCCTTCACCGTGCCGTTGAGCAGGCCCGCGTGCGCGGGATAGCCGGTGAGCACCGCGCCGTCGAACCCGCGGAAGCTCCCGTCGGCCACGAACGTCAGCCGCCGATCGAGGATCGTCGCGTCGTAGGTCATCGCCGGCAGCCCGCCGCCGAAGATCGTCGAGTCGGTCAGCCGGCCCTTCGCCGTGAGCACCAGCGTCTCGATGGTGTCGCCACGGCCCTCGAGATCGAACGCGCCGTGCAGACGGCCCTCCAGACGCGGGTCGGCCAGCCACGCGAGGTCGAGCACGCGGCCGTACCGCATCAGGTCGAGATGGGCGACGGTTCCCTCGGCCGTGTACCGCACCACGCCGCCCCGCGTGCTGAACCATCCCGTGGTGCCGGCGGCGTACGTCGCGCCTTCGACGACCGACGGCGCCAGCGTCGCCTCCCCCTCGAACCCGCCCTCGTCATACCGCAGGCGATAGGCGGTGGCATTGAGGTCGGTCACGAGCCGCGGCACGGGCACGGTGACCGGCAGCGATCGCAGGTTGATGCTGGTGGCGCGGCCCCGCAGATCCACGGCCATGCCGCGTCCGCGATCGTCGGCGAATCTCACAGAGCCGGCGGCCGTGGCAAATCCACCGTACGCGCGGCCGCTGCCGCTCGTGATGTTCACCAGGCGCCGGTTGACGCGGCCGGTGGCGCTCACGTCGGTGACGCGATAGCCCATCATCTCGACCGAGGGCCCGTCGAACCGCCACGAGCCGGCAAAGGGCACGTCGCCGTCGAGCAGCGCCAGATCGAAGCGCGCCCGCCCGTTGATATTGCTCTTCAGATCAGGATCCGAATACAGCCGGCCGAGATCGAACTGCCGCAGCGCCAGCGTGCCCTCGAGCCGGCGGTTCGGGTCGACGAAGTCGCCGATCAGGACGCCCGACGCCGCGCCCGCCTCCGACGTCGCCTCGATCGTCATCACGAGCCGCGACGCGGGCCCCTCGATGCGCGCGTCGACGGTTGGATGCAGGTCGTAAGGCTCGGCGTACGGCACGACGCCCTCGAGCTCGGGCAGCGACCAGGGCGTGCCTTTCGCCACCAGCCGGAAGTTCGCCGTCCCGAGGTAGTCCTCGATCACGCCGTCGACGTAGATGTTGCTTTCGTTGGTCTTGAGCGTGAGGTCGGCGAAGTGCATGTCCCCCTCGCCAAACGCCAGAGTACCCGCCAGTTGCCGGATCGGCAGCGACGGATTGCGGCCTTCCGCCGACACGTGCACGAGATTGAGCGTGGATCGATCGGGCTGGTATTTGAAGACCAGCTTCGCGTCGAAGTCGTCGAACGACGCCGGCACCACGAACGGCCCGACCTCGCGGATGCCGTGCAGCGTGATGTGGCCGTCGGTGATCTCGATGTCGTCGAGGCTCACGGTCCGCTCGCGGCCCTCGGAATCGCGCTCACGGCTCTTGACCAGGCGGCCGAGATTCAATCCGCGCGCGTCGCGCCGCACGATGATCTCCGGCTCGAAGAGCCGGATGCTGTCGATCACCACGCCGGCAGACAGCAGGTCGGTGAGGTTGTAGTCGACCTCGGCCCGGCGCGCGTAGATGATGCGCTCGCCGTCCAGCGTGATCGCCAGGTCGGTGAGCGCCGCGCCGGTGAACAGGTTGCCTTCGAGCTTCCCGATCGTGAGCTCGCCGTTGAGGAACCGATCCGAGCTGCGCACGATATACGAGCGCGCCCAGCCCCGGAACCACGGCGTCTGCGAAACGATCAGCGCCAGACAGATCAGTGCGATCACGCCCGAGAGCAGAAAGCCGATGGTGCGAAGGGAGCGCCTCATCAGAAGGCTTGTCCGACGGAGAAGTGAATCCTCCAGCGGCGGTTCGACGGCTCGCCGTTGATCAGCAGCCCCTCAATCTTCGTCAGCTGCCATCCGAAGTCGAAACGCAGCGGCCCGACCGGCGTGCGATACCGGATGCCGGCGCCGGCGTCGTACTTCATCTCGCCGAAATCGAAGTCGTACTTGCCGGCCCAGACGTTGCCGCCGTCGGCAAACACCACCGCGCCGATGTTCGTCGTGACCGGCACGCGCAGCTCCACGATTGCCTCGAGCGACGTCAGGCCGCCGATCGGATACCCCTCCTCGAGCGGCGACACCTCGAAGCGTCCCCACCCCCGCAGGCTCTGCGATCCGCCGAGGAAGTAGCGCTTGAAGAACGGAATGTCGATATTCGGATCGTCGGTGCCGCCGAGCGCCGCCGCGCGCACCCGCGACGCCAGCACGGCGCGATCGTTCAGATTCCAGTAGTGCCGCCCCTCGGCGGCCGTCTCCAGATAGTTGTAGTCGCCGCCGATCCCCGCCTTTTCGACGTGCGCCGACAGCACGTACCCGCGCCGCGCGTCGAGCAGGTTCTCGGTCGTGTTCCTGTTCACGTCCGCGACAATCGCGCCCAGCCAGCCTTCGCCGCGCCCCGTCCGTGGATCGAGGCCGAGCGCGATCAGCGTCGGGCGGAACTCCGGATCGTCGAGCGCCTCCGGCAGCACGACGTAGTCTTCGTACTCGAGCAGGTATCCTCCCGAGATCGTCGTCACCGACCGGTCCTGCGACAGCGCGCCGCTGCGCCCGAGGCGGCGGGTCAGCGTCGCGCGCCCGCCCTTCGTCTCGAGCTCGTACGTCGGCTGATCGAAGAACCAGTTCTCCGCGCGCAGGTTGAACGCCAGCTGCTTGAACAGATTCGGATCGCCGAAGTTGATTGCGGCGCCGCGGTCGAGGCTCGACCACTTGCCCTCCACGCCCGCCGTGCGCGCGCCGCCGAGGACGTTCACGTGCCGGTAGTTGACGGTAGCGCGCGCCTGCTCTTCGCTGCCGTAGCCCACCGTGAAGCGCACGCGCTGCTTCCGGCCCTCGGTCACGGTCACGCGCATCTGGACGGTGTCGGAGGACGGATCGGGATTGACTTCCTCGATCGCGACGAACTGGAACATCTCGAGTCCGTACAGCCGTCGCGTGCTCTCCTGCACCTGTCCGAGCCGGTACTCGTCGCCCGGCTTGAACGTCAGATGGCTGAGCACCACCGACGCGTCCACGCTCGGCGCGTCCTCGGCGCTCGCGGGGCTGACGACCACCTCGATCGGACCGTAGCGCGCCGCCACGCCCGGTTCGGCC
>DATKDT010000028.1:0-12643 GCA_035512575.1 Vicinamibacterales bacterium
GGTTGCCCGTCTGCACCGCGTTGACGTAGTTGGCGATCGGCGCGCCAGGCGCCGGCAGCACGATGCCCAGCTCTTTCAGCTTCGCTTCGGGATCCGCGGCGTCGGTCTTCGCGGCGGCCGCTTGCTCGGCGGCGACGGCACCTCCCTGGTCCATCCGCCCGAACGTCGAGGAGTAGGTCCAGATCGCCACGCCGACGACACTGAGCGCGACCCAAAACAGCAACGAGACAAGCGTGGATTTCATAGATGGCCTCCTGTAACGAGACTACAACGCATCTCACAAATGCACGACGCGAGCGAGCGCAGCGACGCGAGCCAGGCGAACGGAGCGAGCCGGCGCAGCGGCGAGCGAGTGAGACTGTCGGGGAGTCCGAGGGGCGAAGCCCCTCGGGTAAGACTAGAAGCTATCTCATAAACCGCGACGCCGCTGACGGGCGTCCGCGAACGAGCGGCCGAGGCGCGCGAGCAGCGTCGCCTTGAGATCCGCCTCGGACGTGGACGGCGTCAGGTCGATGTCCGCGTCGGCGACGGCGTCGAGGAGCGCGCGGATCAGCTGTGCGCGGCTGATGGCCGCGCCAGTCTGCGCGCGAATATTGGCGGCCAGGCGATCGAGAAAGACGATCTGGCGGTTGAAGAGGACGACGGTGACCTTGGTCCACGCTTCGTCATGCACCGGCGGCCGTCCGGGCCGGCGCCCCTGCGGCGGCCGGCCACCGGGCCGGATCGGGGCAGAAATGTCCTGGCTGGTTTTCCCGGTCTTCCCGGCCTTCCGCTTGCGGGCACGCGCCATGTTGGTCCGTCCGGCATTCTATCCAAAACTGGAACTGCGACGGAACTTGCTCGCGGCCATGGGTTCCGGTTCCGCTGTAATTCGTTCGCCGACGCGCTGTGCGGGGCCGCGATCGGCCGTCACCTGATGCGGCCGCCGCGCGGCACGCAGCTATAATTCGTCGATGCCCGTACGGCTCGGCCTCGAGCGCCTGATCGACGGCCCGGATCGCAAGCTGATCGCGGGCCAGCGCATCGGGCTCGTTTCCAATCCCGCCTCGATCGACAGCCACATCGTCCATGCGTCGGAGCGCCTCGCGTCGGGCGACTGGACGCTGGCGGCGCTCTTCGGACCGCAGCACGGGTTCCGATCCGACCTGCAGGAAAACATGATCGAGTCGCCGCACGCGCGCGACGCCAGGCGGCGGGTGCCGGTGTTTTCGCTGTACAGCGAGACGCGCGAGCCGACGGCGGAGATGCTGGCGGACGTGGACGTGCTGGTGATCGATCTCCAGGACGTCGGCACCAGGATTTACACCTACATCTACACCATGGCGAACTGCCTGCGCGCGGCGCGCAGGCACGGCATCCGCGTCGTCGTCTGCGACCGGCCCAATCCGATCGGCGGCGAGGACATCGAGGGCGCGACGCTCGACCCCGCGTATGAGTCGTTCGTCGGGCAGTTCGCGATCCCGATGCGGCACGGTCTGACGATCGGGGAGGCGGCCCGCCTGTTCAACGATCATTTCGGCATCAACGCGGCGGTGGACGTCGTGCCGATGGACGGCTGGCGGCGGTCCATGTATTTCGACGAGACGGGACTGCCCTGGGTGCTGCCGTCGCCCAACATCCCGACGTTCGATACGACGATCGTCTACCCGGGCGCGGTGCTGTTCGAGGGCACGGAGCTGTCAGAGGGACGCGGCACGACCCGGCCGTTCGAACTGATCGGCGCCCCGTGGATCGACGGGGAGCGCTACGCGGACGCGATGAACGCGCGCGGGATACCCGGTGCGTACTTCCGCCCCGTGTTCTTCGAGCCGACGTTCCACAAGCAGGCGCAGAAGGGCTGTGGCGGCTGCCAGATCCACGTGGCGGATCGGACGGTCTTCCCCGCCATGCGCGTCGCGGTCGAGATGCTCGACGAGTTCAAGCGCGAGGCGCCGCGGGAAAAACTGTGGCGGGATCCGCCGTACGAATACGAGCACGTCAAGCCGCCGATCGACATCCTGTACGGATCGAACCGGCTGCGGCAGGGCATCGATGCCGGCGAGGCCCCCGCGTCGATCATGGCGGACTGGGACCGCGACGAAGCCGCGTTCCGAACGCTGCGAGAGAAGTACCTGCTGTATTAGGTGTTGCCAGGCCTAAAGGCCCGGCCTACATCTGTTGTCGGGCACACCTTTGTTGTAGGGCACACCTTCCGCCTTCGCGCGAAGCGCTTCGGCGGACCGCCGTAGCCTTGGCGGAGGCTGGTTAGGTGTGCCGGATCGACCCGCGCGCGAGGCGGATCTGATCCGCGTGCTTGTGCGCGTGCGGGGCGTAGATGCGCAGCCAGGTGTCGAGCCCGAAGCGCCCGACGTCGGAATGCGTGCCCTCACGCAGCCAGTCCGCCTCGCTCAGACAGCCCATCAACTCCGCCGTCGAGGCACGCACCGCGCGAAACAGCTCGAGCGACGCCTCGTGCGCGCGCTCGTAGTGCAGCCGGCCGGCGAACGCCTCCTGTTCGTAGCCCTTGATCGCGGGGGCATCTTCGGCGACCAGCAGGCGGAGGCGCACGGCGGCGGTCATCTCGCTGTCGGCGAGGTGGTGCACGATCTGCCGCGCGGACCACTTGCCGGGTCCGGGCGTCGCGTCGAGCTCTTCGGGAGTGATCGTGAGCAGCGCGGCCGCCACGACGCGGTAGCCGTCCGTGTACTGCGCCATCAACCGGTCGCGTTCGTCGGGTTGCATCTCAGCATCCTCATCCTCATCCTCATCCACGGGTTTTGGCAATGCCGGGCGCGCGGTCTTCCTGCGCCGTTTCAGGCACCAGGTGGTAGGCGACGAGGTGCGCGCGCAGTTGCTCGAATGCCTCGTCCGGCGTGTTGACCCACTTCAGCAGGTCCAGGTCCCCCGGGCTGATCGCGCCCCAATCGTCCATCGGCTTCAGGTCGATGATCGCTTCCCAGTACTCACGCCCGTACAGAAACACGCCGAGCTGCTTCGAGAGTTTCTGCGTCTGCGCCAGCGTCAGGATCTCGAACATTTCATCGAGCGTGCCAAATCCCCCGGGGAAGATCACGAGCGCTTTCGCCAGGTAAGCGAACCAGAACTTCCGCATGAAGAAGTAGTGGAACTCGAACGCCAGGTCGGCATTCACGTACCGGTTGACGCCCTGTTCGTACGGCAGGCTGATGTTCAGGCCGATGCTCTTGCCGCCCGCCTCGCGTGCGCCGCGGTTGGCCGCCTCCATGATGCCCGGGCCTCCGCCCGAGCAGACGACGAAGCGATGATGCTCGGTCGGCAGCGACAGCGACCAGGTGGTCAGCATGCCCGCCAGCTCGCGCGCCTCCTCGTAGTAGCGCGACCACTCGACCGCCTTCGCCAGGCGCTTCATCTCGGCCTCGTGCGTCGCCTGGCGCTTCTTCTCGGGAATGCCGCGGCTCTTCGCATGCGCGCGCCGGGCCGCGTGGCGGCTCTGCACGCGCGCCGACCCGAAGAACACCACCGTGTCCTGGATGTTCTCGCGCTTGAAGCGGCGCATCGGATCCAGGTATTCCGAGAGGATGCGCACCGGCCGCGCCTCGTCGCTGCGAAGGAACGGCTCGTCGAAGTAGGCCCGCTTCTTGTTCATTGCCATCTCCGAAAAACTGTATCATCGCCGCATGGTCCGGCTGGCGCTCGTGACGGCGGCATCGGTGTGGTGTGCCGCGCTGGCAGCCGCACCCCAGGGCTCGGCCTGGCAGCTGCCGCCCACGGCGGCCGACGAGATCAGCCCGTTGACGGTGACCGCCGAAACGCTCGCGGACGGCCGCCGGCTGTTCCGCGAACACTGCCGGCGGTGCCATGGCCCCCAGGGCAGGGGCAACGGCTCCGACGCGGACCCGAAGTACCGCCGCACGATGAATCTCACCGACGGCGCCCGCGCCGATCGCAACCCCGACGGCATCGTGTTCCACAAGATCTGGAGCGGCCGCGACCGGCCGAAGATGCCGGCACACAAGGACACGCTGACGAAGGAGCAGGTGTGGACGCTCGTGGCCTTCGTGCAGTCGCTGCGTGAAACATCCTAGAACGTTCGAGCACACGCTCTCGATTGCCGCGCCGCCCGCGGCGGCCTTTCGGGCCTTCTTCGACCCGCGGGCGCTGGCGATCTGGTGGCAGGCGGCGCGGTCGGTGACGACGCCGGTGGCGCTCGGCGTGTACGCGATCGAGTGGAAGACCAGCGAGTGGGCCGACGATCGCCTGGGTCCGCTGGGCGGCGTGTTCCACGGGACGGTCATCGACGTGCGCGAGGGACGCGAATTCACCGTCGCCGAGTGCTGGTGGCTGCCGCCTTCGGGCGATCCGATCGGGCCCATGAGCCTGCACGTCACCTGCGAGCCTGCGGGCGACGGATGCACCCTGACCGTGCGGCAGCGCGGGCATGAGGCCTCGCCCCGGTGGGACCGCTACTACGAGCTGATCGCGCGCGGCTGGCACTCGTCGCTGTCGGCGCTCAAGCGCCTCGTGGAATCATGGCCGCCCTCATCCGCTCCCTGAGCCTGATCGACGTGGTGCTCATGACCGTCGTGTCGGTCGTGAGCCTGCGCTGGATCGCGCGCGGCGCGCTCGCCGGCGCCGCGGCCATTCCACTCTGGATTGCGGCCGCGCTCCTGTTCTTCGTGCCGCTCGCGATCGCGACGTCGAAGCTGGCGAGCCGCCATCCGGCGCAGGGCGGCATCTACGTGTGGGCCCGCACGGCCTTCGGCCCGTCGCACGCGTTCCTCTGCGGCTGGTGCCTCTGGGTCAACAACCTCTTCTACTTTCCGTCGCTGCTGCTGTTCGGCGCGGCCAACGCCCTCGCGCCGTTCGGCGACCGGTACGCGCACCTGGCCGACGATCGCGGCTACTCGACGGCGTTCGTGCTCATCGCCCTGTGGGCGGCTGTCGGCGTCAACGTGATCGGGCTGCGGCTCGGCCGGTGGGTGCACAACGCCGGCAGCCTCGGGATCTGGATTCCGGCGGCGCTCGTGATCGGCGCGGGCGCCTTCGCGCTCGCGCGCTGGGGATCCGCGACGTCGTTCGCGCCGGCCGCGCTCGTGCCGCGCGGCGACACGCTGAGCGTGATCGCGCTGTGGTCCGCGATGTGCTTCGCGTTTTCCGGAATGGAGATCACCTCGCTGGTGGGCCGCGAGGTGAAGCACGCCGAGCGCGCGATTCCGCGCGGCATCCTGATTGCCGGCGCGCTCGTGGCCCTGGTCTATCTGGCCGGGACGGCCGCCGTGCTCGTGGCGATTCCCGCCGATGCGCTGCGCGAGCGGAGCGGCCTGGCCGATGCGGTCGCGCTCGTCACCAGCCGCGCGGGCCTCGGGGCTTTCGGAGGCCTGACCGGCGCGATGCTCGCCCTGGCCGCGGTGGCCGGAACCGTGGCCTGGATGGCCGGCGCCGCGCGCGTGCCGTTCGCGGCCGGCGCCGATCGCGCGCTGCCGGCCGCGTTCAGCCGCCTGCATCCGCGCTGGCAGACGCCGGTGTTCGCGCTCGTGACCCAGGGCGTCGTCTCGAGCCTCATTTTTCTCGCGAGCGTGTACGTGTCGGCCGGCGGCGCCACATCGGTGCAGGACGCCTACGACATCCTCGTCAACCTGACGATCCTGATCTACTTCGTGCCCTACCTGTACTTGTTCGCCGCGCTGCCGAAGCTGACGGGCGGCTCGCACGCGTGGGCGGCATGCGGCCTGCTCGCCACGTCGGCGTCGCTGGCGCTCGTCTTCGTGCCGCCGCCGCAGGCGGACGCCCTGGCCTACGAGATCAGCCTGGCCGGCCAGGCGGCCGCCATTCTCAGCGTCGGCTACGCGCTGAAGTGGCTGGCGCGTCGGCCACCCGCAGCACACGGGCGATCAGGATCGTGAGCGGCAGCGCCGCGAAGCTGAGAAGCGCGCCCATCTTTGCCGCGTTCAGCACGGCGCCGGGCTGGAACGCCGCCGTCGTGAAGAACAGCGCCACCGTGAACCCGATGCCGGCCGCAATGCCGAGCACCGTAATCACGCGGTAGTTGAGCGCGGGCGCGCGCTCGAATCCCAGCAGCTGCCCGAACCACGTGAACAGCACGATGCCGGCCGGCTTACCGACGACAAGCGCGATCAGCACCGCCCACGTCACCGGGGCGACGGCGGACAACGGCACGCCCGCGTTGGCGAAGCCGAAGAAGAACAGCACGAACTGGACGGGCACCCTGAACGCGTGCTCGAACTGGCTCAGCGTGTCGGGACGGGCCGGCTCGCGATCGTCGAAGATGCCGAGATCGCGCCTGGCGTGCGGCATGAGCGGCACGATGGGCACGAGCGCCAGCGCCGGATGCAGGCCGCCCATGTACAGCCCCGTCCAGGCCAGCGCGCCGCAGGCGAGATAGGCCCAGTAGGTCTCGATTTTCCGGCGGCGCATCAGCTCCGCGAAGGCCATCGCCGGCAGCAGGTACATCACGAGGCTGCCCGGCGACAGCTCGCCGCTCGGATAGAACACCGCCAGGATGACAAGCCCCATCGCATCGTCGGCAATGGCCAGCAGCAGCAGGAACGGCACCGCCGGGTGCGTGCGGTTGAACACCGCGACGATGGCGAGATACGAGAACGCGATGTCGGTGGCGCACGGAATCGCCCACCCGCGCGACAACTCCGGGTGGCCCGTGAACGACACAATGCCGATGTAGATCGCCGCCGGCGCGATCATGCCGCCGATGGCGGCGAGCACGGGCGTGGCGGCCTTCCGCGGCGACGCCAGCGCGCCGCCCGGCAGCGTCGCCTCGAAGACCTCCTTGGCCGCCAGCGCGAAGAAGAACACCATGCCGATGTCGTTGACGGCGAAGTGGATGGCGTGCGCGTACTGCTCGTACGACTCGAGGTCCAGATTGGCCCAGACGAGCGCCCCCACCGCGCCGATCACGAGCAGCAGCGAATTGTCGATGACCAGGCGCCAGTACTTCACGAGGGCCCCATCTGCTGAATGTGGAGGAAATTGGCGTCCGGGTGGCGGCGATCGGCGCTCACGCGCACGAATACGACGACGGCATCGGCCGCGAGCAGGCCGCGCTCGATCAGCGCCGCGCCCACACCGGCGATCGCGTCGGTGCCGCAAACGATGGGCATCACGCCCCAGAGCAGCGACAGCCGCGCGGCGGTGGCCTCGGTGGACGTCACGGCAAGAATCGGCGCGCGCGGCCGGAAGGCCGACAGCATCCGCGCGGTCTTGCCGTGGTGCGTGACGGCCACGAGCGCGTCGGCCTGGCCGCTGTCGGCCAGCGTCACCGCCGCCTCGCACAGCGCGCGCCCGTGGAGCGAAAAGATCGGATCGTCGAGCGCGGGCGATTCGCGCTGCTGAAACACGCGCGGCGGCATCGCCTCGGCCTCGCGGATGACCGCGTCGAGCATCTCCACGGCGCGGATCGGATAGGCGCCGGCGGCGGTCTCGTCCGAGAGCATGATCCCGTCGGCGCCGTCGGCGACGGCGTTGGCCGCGTCGCTGACCTCCGCGCGCGTGGGGCGCGGCTCGCCGCGCATCGAGTCGAACACCTGCGTCGCCACGATGACCGGCAGGCCCTCGCGGCGCGCGCGCCGCACCAGATCCTTCTGCACGGTCGGCACGCGCTCGAGCGGCATCTCCAGACCGAGATCGCCGCGCGCCACCATCAGGCCGTCCGCCGCGTCGAGAATGGCGTCGATGGCCAGCAGCGCCTGCGGCCGCTCGATCTTCGCGACGATCGGCACGTGCGGCTTGCCCTCCTCGACGAGAATCGCGCGCGCCGCCAGCACGTCGTCAGCCGTCTGCACGAAGCTGACCGCGACGATGTCGATGCCGATCGAGAGGCCGAAGCGGAGGTTGGCCGCGTCGCGGGCCGTGACGGCGGACGGCGGCAGCGAAATGCCCGGCGCGTTGATGCCCTTCTTCGCCGTGAGCATGCCGCCGTTGGTGACTTTCGTGATCAGGGCGCCGGGCGCACGATCGACCACCAGGAGCTCGATCCGCCCGTCGTCGAGCAGCAGGCGGTCGCCGGGCCGCGCGGCGTCGATGAGGCCGGCGTACGCGACCGAGACGCGCGACGCGTCGCCGTCGAAGTCGCCGTGCTCGAGCCGCAGCGCCGCGCCCGGCAGCAGCAGCGCCGGCTCGGCGAGGCGGCCGATGCGGATCTTCGGCCCCGGCAGGTCCTGCATGACGGCCACGTAGCGGCCCGCCGCCTGCGCCGCCCTGCGCACCTCGGTGACCAGCGCCGCGTGCGTGTCGTGGGTGCCGTGGGAAAAATTGAGACGGAAGATGTCGACGCCGGCGTCGACGAGCGCCTGGATCGACTCGGGCGTGCTGGTCGAGGGCCCGAGGGTGGCGATTATGCGAGTGTGACGCATCGACAACATCACAGCTTACAATCGTGGCGAGTCGTGCCACAAACCGGGGAGACGCCCGCGCATGAGGCCGGCACGCCGGCCGAAGGCTGATAGGATCGCGCCATGCGTCTGAGACTTGCCCCCGCCATCGCCGCCCTCGCGCTTGCGTTCGCGGCTCCTGCCTGCGCCCAGGGCCAGGACGTCGAGGCGCTGCGGCGCGAGATCGAGGCGCTCAAGCTGCAGCAGGCGCAGATGGCCGAGGATCTGCGGCGGCTGCAGCAGGCCATGGGCGTGCGCCCCGCCTCGGTCTCGCTCACCGGCGCGCCGTCGCGCGGCAGCGCCGACGCGCCCCTCGTGCTGGTCGAGTTCTCCGACTACGAGTGTCCCTTCTGCATCCGCCATTTCACGCAGACGATGCCCGAGCTCGAGCGCGAATACATCGCGACGGGCAAGCTGCGCTACGTCTTCATGGATTTCCCGATCGACCAGCTGCACCCGGCCGCGATGAAGGCGCATGAAGCGGCGCGCTGCAGCGCCGAGCAGGGCAAGTACTGGGAGATGCACCAGCGCCTGTTTACGCCGGCCGGCACGCACGGCGTCGACCGGCTCAAGGCGCTCGCGTCCGAGCTCGGCCTCGACCGCGCGACGTTCGACGCGTGCCTCGACAGCGGCCGCATGCAGGCGCCGGTGCGCTCCAGCGTCGATCGCGCCGCCCAGCTCGGCGCCGACGGCACGCCGCAAATGTACCTCGGCGTCGCCGACGCGTCGGGCACCTTCCGCATCCTGCGCTCGATCCGCGGCGCGGTGCCCTACCAGCAGCTGAAACCGCTCATCGACGGGCTGCTCGCCGCGCGTTGAGCGGCCGCGCTTGAACGGCCGCGCTGAACGGCCGCGCGATAAGGCGCTCGGGTAGGTCTGCCGTCGCGCCGCGGAGCTCGACGATCTCTGCTCGCATGTACAAGCACGGCGCCGCGTCAGACCTACACCTCGCGCTTCAGCGCTCTTTGGCTCGACTCGCCCCGCCGGCGCGACGGAATGCCGGACACCGCACCGGAGCCTCAGCGCGGCGGCGGACCTACCCGAGCGCCCCTTTTCGCGCGGCCTCACTGGACCAGCGCCGAGCATCGCCGCCTTGAGCAGCACTCTAATTCGGCTTGACGAGCGCTTTCGGCACTTTGAAGGCTTCGGCTTCGGCGAGGGCGGTGTTCAACTCGTCGAGGGCGTAGGTCTTCGCGCCGATTTCGTGCCACGGCACATGACCGGCGTGGCGCTCGAGGATGCGCAGGGCGCGCAGGAAGTGGCCGGCTTCGCTGCCCCAGCAGCCGCGGATGTCGAGGTGCTTGCGGTTGATCTGCTCGTGCGCGTTGATGCGGCTGTCGCCCACGTTCGTGTAGTGCCCGACGATGACGTAGCGGCCGCCGTTGCGCGCGAGGTCAGGACCTTCCTCCACGGCCGCGGCCGATCCGGCTGCCTCGATCACGACGTCGGCCAGCTGCCCCTGGGTGAGCGCCGCGACGCGTTCGCGCCGCTCCTCGCGCGAGGTCGCGTCGAGATCGAGCGTGACGTCCGCCCCCATGCGTCCGGCCAGCGCGAGGCGATCGGCGGGCGCGCCGATGGCGATGATGGCGCCGGCGCCCGCAATGCGCGCGAGCGCCACGAGGCTGAGACCCACCGCGCCGGTACCCTGCACGACGACCGTGTCGCCGAGCTGGATGGCCGCGCGCTCGATGCCGTGCACCGCCGTGAGCAGGCCGCAACCGCCGCCGATGTAGGCCTCGAACGTCACGGCGGCCGGCAGTGCCGCCAGCACGACCCCAGGCTCCAGGTACACCGCCTGCGACCATCCGCCGAACAGCCCCTCGTCGGCCGAGTCGGTGATGCCGTAGACGCGGCGCGACGCACAGCGCGTCGGCGTGCGGTTGACGGTGCAGGCCATGCAGCGGCCGCACGTGCGATGCACGTCGAAGAACACGACGCGGTCGCCTTCGCGGACCGGCGATCCGTCGATGGCGGTCAGCGGTCCGCGCGCGCGATCGAGAATGCCCGCGGTGATGTGGCCGGGAATGATCGGATACGGCACGCCCGACAGCCGGCCGTGCCACAGATGCACGTCGGTGCCGCACACCTCCGAGAACGCGGTGCGCAGCAGCGCGCCGCCCGGCGGAAGCTCGGGCGCGCGGAACGCGCGCACTTCGATCGGCGCGCGGGGCGCCGTCATCACCGCGGCGAGAATCTGTTCCGGCACGTGGTAAAATCCAGTCTCCGGCGACAGCTTATCTCAGCCATACGCGCAGTGAAACCTGCTCCCCGGCAGCTTCCACGCACATGAAGAACATCTCCGTGTATCTCCTCGGCGCGGCCATGCTCGGCGCGTCCGTCCCCGACGCGTCGGCGCAGACCTACCGGCAGTTCAAGCCGGAATCGCGCAAACAGTACTTCGCCGTCAGCACCGACTGGCTCAACCTGATGCCGCTGCATCTGAAGGAAGCGCCGTTCGAACAGCTGACCGGCCGCGAGCTCGGCACGTCGCAGCGCAAGGACTGGGACTATGAGAGCCGCGGCGACGGCGGCCTCACGCAGGTCGACGTGCTCGAGTATCAGCGCCGCGCGCGCGGATTCGGCCTCGCCGTCTATCCGTTCGGCTCGTCCGTGGGCCCGTCGCTGATGCTCAAGGGCGCGGTGGAGAACCTCCCGAGGTTCCGTGCGCGGTTCGAGGGCCCGTCCAACGTCAGCAGCTACGAGCTCATCGACGCGCGCGCGTACGACGCCGGCATCGGCGTCATCGTGGCCGATCGATCGCCAGGCTGGGGCCTCGGCAGCCACGCCTACATCGTCGGCGGCGCGGGCCGGCTCGATTCGGCGCACGGCCGGGGCTCGCGCATCTTCGGCGAGGGCGGCGGCGGCCTCAGTGTCGGCCCGATCGGCGTCGAACTCTCCGTGAAGTTCGCGAAGAACACGCTCGCGAATCCGATCGAACACAGCTTTTACACCGTGCCGGTGTCGGTGAGAGCGACGATCGGGTTCTAGAGTGTTCTGTGTTCTATATTCTCCCCCGTGACCATTGCGTCAGCCGCCGCCGCGCTTCGCGGCGGACGCGTCAGTGCGGTCGAGCTCGTCCAGGAGGCACTGGCGCAGCACGCCCGGCACGGCGCTGACACTAACGCCTTCATCACCTTCACACCCGAGGCCGCCCTTGCCGAGGCGCGCGCCTCGGACGCCGACGCGGCCCGCGGGCGCTGGCGCGGTCCGCTGCACGGCATCCCCATCTCGTACAAGGACCTGATCGACGTCGAAGGCACGGTGACAACCGCCGGCTCGCGCGTGCTGCCGCCGGAGCCGGCCGTGCGCGACGCCGACGTCGTCAGCCGGCTGCGCGCGGCCGGCGCGATCAGCCTCGGCAAGACCAATCTCCATGAGTTCGCATTCGGCACGACCGGCGAAGACTCGGCCTTCGGCGCGGTCCGCAATCCGCTCGACCTCACGCGCATGGCGGGCGGATCGAGCGGCGGCTCCGCCGCGGCCGTTGCCACCGGCATCGGCTTCGCCTCGGTCGGCACCGACACGGGAGGCTCGGTCCGCATTCCGGCAGCGCTCTGCGGCCTCGTCGGTCTGAAGCCGACGTCCGGCGAAGTGCCGGTCGACGCCGTCGTCCCGCTGTCGACGACGTTCGATCACGTGGGGCCGCTTGCGCGCTCGGTCGGCGACGCGTGGACGATGTGGAGCGTGATGGCCGGGGCGAGCGAGGCGCAGTCGCAGACGCCGGTGCGCGGCCTGCGGCTCGGCGTGCCGGAAGAGTATTTCTTCGATCTGCTCGAAGACGAGGTGCGCGCCGCGTGGCAGCAGGCCGTCGATCGCCTCGCGCGCGAGGGCGCCGTCATCACCCGCGTCTCCATTCCGCGCGTCGCAACGACATCCGAAACATACGTGCCGATTGTCTTCTACGAATCGTGGGCGTGGCATCAGCGCCACATCGAAGAGCGGCCCGACGGCTACACCGCGGCGGTAAGGACGCGGCTCGAAATGGGACGAGCGGTCGGGCCGGAAGACTATGCCCGCGCGATGGCGGGGCGCGGGGCGCTGACGGCCGGCGTGGAAGCCGCGCTGGCGAACGCCGACGCGCTCGCGCTGCCGACCATGGCGGTGCTTGCGCCTCGGCTGGGCACGACGGAAATCCGGTTCGGCGATCGGCTCGAGCCCGTGCGCGCGGTGATGCTGCGGCTCACACAGCTGTTCGACATCACGGGCCATCCGGCGATCACGCTGCCGATCGCCACGCCCGGCTCCGCGCTGCCGTCAGGTCTGCAGCTCGCAGGGCGGCG
>DATKDT010000029.1:0-19595 GCA_035512575.1 Vicinamibacterales bacterium
GCCCGCCCTGGCCTTCATCGAGCCCAACGTGCTCGCCATCGGCACGGAATCGGCCGTCCGCAAGGCCATCGACACACAGGCATCGGGCCAGAGCATCACGAACAACGCCGACCTGATGAAGATCATCGGCAGCGTGTCGTCTGGCAACAACGTGTGGGCCGTCGGCCGCATGGACAACTTCATGAGCCGCCTGCCGCAGGAAGTGGCGTCGCGCATGCCTCCGATCGAATGGTTCGCGGCCAGCGGCCGCGTCAACGGCGGCATCGTCGCCAGCCTCCGCGCCGAAGCGCGCGACGACCAGGCGGCTGAGAATCTCCGCGACGTCGTCCGCGGCGCGCTCGCGCTGGTGAAGATGCAGAGCGGCGACCCGAAGATGGCCTCGCTCGCCAACAGCATCCGGCTCGAAGGCACCGGCAAGACGGTCGCGGTCAGCTTCAGCATCCCGGCCGAGCTCATCGACCTGCTCATCGCCAACGGACCGAAGGCGCTCGTCAGGAACTGAGAACACAGGACGTAGAACACAGGACGCAGAAGGGCAGCCGGGTTACTGGCTGCCCTTCGCATTTAAGCTACACTTCGCGCGGTGTCAGAGTTGATCTTCTTCTATGGAACGCTGATGGCCGGCTTCGACCGGCGGCGGCGCGCCGGCATCGACGACAAGCTGTCGTACGTCGGACGCGCGCACATCCGCGGGCACCTGTTCGATCTGGGGCTGTACCCGGCCGCCGTGCCGGCGCCCGACGGGCAGGTCTGGGGCGAGGTCTATCGCACCGAGTCGCCGGCCGCCGTGCTGGCCGCGCTCGACGACATCGAAGGCTATCGCGTGGACGATCCCGACAAGAGCCTGTATGCGCGCCAGCAGGCGACGGTGATCCTGCCTGGCGGGCAGGCCGACGAGGCCTGGGTGTACTTCTACAACGCGCCGCTCGGCCAGGCGCTCCGCATCGAGTCGGGCGACTACCTCGCCCACGTCACGGGCAGGTAAGTTGTAAATCGATCCCCTTACGATGAACGCCGCGCGCTCTTCATCGTCTTGATGTACTTCTCGATGGCCTTCCGGGCGTGCTCGGGCGGGTCGATGAACTCGATGCCGGTGCGGTAGAGCACCTGGTTGGTGTCGACGTCGCTGATCCGGCAGTGCACCACCCGGCCCTTGAGCACCACCGGACGGTCGTCGAGCGGCAGCCGGAAGTCGTGCAGCGAGTCGAGCTGCAGCGGCGACCGCATCTCGATCTGCATGCCGCCGACGCCGATCTCGGTCACGGTCATGGGCTGGAACACCATGACGCCCCCCGTCAGTTCCCCCAGGATGGGAATCCGATCGCCGTCCCGGCGCTCGTCTCGGCTCACGAGCGAACTATACAATACCGGCATGCTTTCTTCCGCACTTTCCACCACCGTGACCACCTACATGAACTACATCGACGGCGAATGGGTGCCGTCGGCCTCGGGCAGGACGTTCGAGAACCGCAATCCCGCCAACACCGGCGACCTGATCGGCCTCTTCCAGAAATCGACGGCCGACGATGCGAAGCGGGCGGTGGACGCGGCGGCGCGGGCGTACGAGGACTGGCGGCTGGTGCCCGCCCCGAAGCGCGGCGAGATGCTGTTTCGCGCGGCGCAGATCATCGCCGACCGGAAAGAGCAGTTCGCGCGCGACATGACGCGCGAGATGGGGAAGGTGCTGGCCGAAACGCGCGGCGACGTGCAGGAAGCCGTCGATATGAGCTTCTTCCTCGCCGGCGAGGGGCGCCGCCTGCACGGCCAGACCACGCCGTCGGAGCTGCGCAACAAGTTCGCCATGTCCACCCGCGTGCCGCTCGGCGTCTGCGGCATCGTCACGCCATGGAATTTCCCGATGGCGATTCCCTCGTGGAAGATCATCCCGGCGCTGGTCGCGGGGAACACCGTGGTGCTGAAGCCGGCCACGCTCACGCCGCTCTCCTCGCTCAACTTCGTGACGGCCCTCATCGACGCAGGCGTGCCGAAGGGCGTGGTCAACCTGGTGACGGGCGGCGGCGGCGACGTGGGCAACGCCATCGTGGAGGATCCGCGCGTACGCGTGGTTTCGTTCACGGGGTCGACCGACGTCGGGCGCGAGGTGTCGATGCGCGCCGCGCCGTCGTTCAAGAAGGTGCACCTCGAGATGGGCGGCAAGAACATCATCATGATCATGGACGACGCCGATCTCGATCTTGCCGTCGAGGGCTGCGTCTGGGGCGGGTTCGGGACCACCGGGCAGCGGTGCACGGCGGCGAGCCGCGTGGTCGTGCACGAAAAGGTGCACGACGCGTTCGTCGCGGAGTTCGTGAAGCAGACGAAGGCGCTGCGCGTCGGCGACGGCCTCGACGAGCAGATCCAGATGGGCCCGTCGGTGAACGAGGGGCAGCTCGGCACCGTGATGGAGTACGTCACGATCGGCCGGAAGGAAGGCGCGACGCTGGCGTGCGGCGGCAGCCGGCTCACGTCAGGTGCGCACGCGAAGGGCTTCTTCCACGAGCCGACGATCTTCACCGGCGTGAAGCCGGACATGCGTATCGCCCAGGAGGAGATCTTCGGCCCGGTGGTCTCCGTGATGACGTGCGGGTCGCTCGAGGAGGCCGTGGCCATCGGCAACGGCGTCATCTACGGCCTGTCGGCCTCGATCTACACGCGCGACATCAACCGCGCGTTCACGGCCATGCGGGATCTCGACACGGGCATCTTCTACGTCAACGCGCCGACGATTGGCGCCGAAGTGCACCTGCCGTTCGGCGGCACGAAGGCCACCGGCAACGGGCACCGCGAGGCGGGCATCGCGGCGCTCGAGGTGTTCTCGGAGTGGAAGTCGATCTACGTCGACTTCAGCGCGAAGCTGCAGCGGGCGCAGATCGACACCGAGCAGCTATGAGCGCCAGAGACTAGTATGCGCGTCATCCAGGCCGCCGGCGCCTACATCGCGGTGTACCTGCTGGCCGCCTGGCTTGGCGACGGCACGCGCGCCGCCATCTGGATCGACGCGCTCGGGCCGCTGCTGCCGGCGCTGGCGGCGATGGGCATCATCGTGGCCCGCCGCCACGACTGGGACGGCGCGCACGCCGTCTTCTGGGGCGTGATTGCGGCCGGACTCGTCATCTGGAGCATCGGGCAGGTGGGCTTCGTGCGCGCCAACCTGCTCACCGGCACGCGGCCCAGCTGGCTCGACTGGCACACGACGTTCAGCCTGGTCGGCGGCGGCGCCGCGCCGCTGCTGGCGTTTCTCGCGCGGCCCCACCGCGGCGCGCGGCCGTTCGCCGTCCCTGCCATCACGCTCGATGTCGCGTCGCTGTCCGTGCTGCTGCTGTTCGTCTACGCGTTCTTCATCCTCGCCCCGAACATCGGCGCCACCGCGTCGCTGGCGGAACAGTCGCTGCAGATCGTGATTCTCCTTCAGCGTCTCCTGGTTCTGGCCGTCGTCGCGTATGCGGCTTGGGCGGCGCGCGGCACCGCGTACGGCCGGATTTTCATCGGCCTGCTCGTCGCGCTCGCAGCCGGCTTCGCGTTTCGCACCGTCCTGAGTCTGGAGATCCTGCAGGGGACGCTTCCGCGCGACGGCGTCTGGCGCGGTGTGCTCAATCTGGCGTGGGTCATTCCCTACTTCGGGTGGGCGTGGGCGGCGTCCGTGGCGCCGGCGTCAACCGACGGTGTCGAGCCGGCCGTCGCCGACGATGTGCCGTGGTGGCCGAGCGCGCTGGCGGTCGCGATCATTCCGGCGGTCGGCTACAGCGTCCGGTTCGGCATGCCCCTCGGCACGCCCGTCGACGACCTGCGCGACCTGCTCACGGCCTTTGCGACGGTCGTCGGCGTCGTGCTGCTTTCGGCGCGGCTGGCGTCGCAGCGCGGCGAAGTGCGGCGCGCCGACGCGCGCGCGCGCCTGCTGGCCGCGGCCGTCGAGCAGACCGACAGCCTCGTCATGGTCGTGCGGGAGGACGGCACCATCGAGCACGCGAACGCGGCCATGCTGCGCGCGCTCGGGTACGACCGCGATTCGCTGGGCACCAGGGAGTTTGCCGAAACGATCACCAGTCCGCTCGATCGCCTGGGCGAGCGCGTCGAGCGGGCCGTCCGGCAGACCGGCATCTGGCGCGGCACCTTCAGCCGGCGCCGCCGCGATGGCACCGTGTTTCCCGTGGCGGCGACCGTCGTGCCGCTCGTGGACAGCTCAGGCGGCGTGTCGCACTTCGTCGGCGTCGAGCGCGACATCAGCGACGACCTGCGCGTACGCGACGAGCTGGTGCGCGCGGAGCGGCTGTCGGCCGTGGGCGAGCTGGTCGCCGGCGTCGCGCACGAGATCAACAACCCGCTGCAGTCAATCGTCGGCTGCGCGGAGATTCTCGCCGAGGGCGTCACGGATCCCGATCTGCAGCGCGACGTCGCGATCATCCGGGCCGAAGCGGGGCGCGCGCGCGAGATCGTGCGCAGCCTCCTCTCGTTCGTGCACCGGCGGCCGACCCAGCGCGTGGCGACGGACTTCAACGAGATCATTCAGGAGGCCATGGCCCTGCGCGGGTACCACCTCAAACAGGAGGGCATCGCGCTCGTGGCGGACCGCGCAGCCGGCCTGCCGCCCGCGCTGGCGAGTCCCGACGAGATCCGGCAGCTCGTGCTGAACCTGCTGCTCAATGCCGAGCATGCCGTCGCGGCGTCGGAGCCGCCGCGGCGCATCACACTCACGACGAGGCGCGCCGATGGCGACGCTGTCTACCTCGAGGTTCGCGATTCCGGGCCCGGCGTGCCGGAGCAGCTGCGCCACCGGATTTTCGAGCCGTTCTTCACGACGAAAGACGTGGGACAGGGCACCGGCCTCGGCCTGTCCATCTCGCACGGGATTGCGCAGGCGCACGGGGGGCGGCTCGAGCTGCTGCGCGGCGGCCCGGGCGCCTGCTTCAGGCTCGTCCTTCCCGTGGCCCCGCCGGCGCCCGCACAGCCCGCGCCGCGGCCGCCCGCGCGCGCCGGAACGGAGGCGGCCGAACCGGCAGCCGCAGGCGTCGACCTCCACGCGCTCGTCGTCGACGATGAGGCGGGCGTGAGAAGCCTGGTGGCGCGGCTGCTGGCGCGGCGCGGGTACCGCGTGACGCAGGCCGAGGATGGCGAAGCCGCGTTGCGGCATTTCGATCGCGAGGTGTTCGACCTCGTGCTCTGCGACGTGCGCATGCCGCGGCTCAACGGGCGGAGGCTGTTCTCGGAAGTGGAAGCCCGGCAGCCGGCGCTTGCCCGCAGGTTCATCCTCATGACGGGCGACACGCTCAGCGCCGACGTGGCCGAGTTTTCCGCCGAGCGCGGCGTGGCGCTGCTGACCAAGCCGTTCACCGCGAAGGAGCTCGGCGAGGCGCTGGCGAGGCTGGGATAGCCTGCCTGCGTGTATTCTTGACAGGATATGCCTGCCCGCGTGCACGTCACCGGGCGCGACGTGTTCATCGTCGGCGCCGCCCGCACCCCGATCGGCCGCTACGGCGGCACGCTGAAATCCATGCATCCGGCGGAGCTCGGCGCGGTGGCCGCGAAGGCTGCCCTCGAGCGTGCCACGATCGCGCCTGACGACGTCGACGAGGTGTTCATCGGCCACGGGCGGCAGGCCGGATCCGGGCCGAACACTGGGCGTCAGGTGGCCTCGCGCGCCGGCATCCCCGTCACCGCGCCCGCGCAAACCATCAATCAGGCCTGCGCGTCGAGCCTGCAGGCCGTGGCGCTCGGCGCGCAGGCCATCGAGCTCGGACAGTCGGACGTCGTGCTGAGCGGCGGCATCGAGTCGATGAGCCGCATGCCCTACCTGGTCGACAGCGACGATGCGCGCTGGGGCCACAGGATGGGCAACTTCACGCTGGTCGACGCGATGTACCGCGACGGCTTCACCTGTTCGATTTCTGGCCTGATCTTGGGGCAGACCGCGGAGATCCTGGCGCGCGACTACGGCATTACGCGGGATCAGTCGGACGAGTACGCGCTCGGCAGTCAGCTGAAGGCCGAGGCCGCCATCAAGGCGGGACGATTCGCCGGGGAGATTGCGCCGGTCGCGATCGAAGGCAGGAAAGGCGAAAAGGTCTTCTTCGCGGCCGACGAGCACCCGCGGGCGGGCGCGACGGTCGAGGGGCTGCGCAAGCTGCCGCCCGTGTTTCCCGACGTCGACGGGCAGCCGGGCATCATCACCGCGGGCTCCTCGTCGGGCATCACTGACGGCGGCGCGGCCGTTGTCCTGGCGTCCGGCGACGCCGTGACGTCGCGCGGTCTCACGCCCATGGCGCGCATCATCGGGTGGGCGACAGCCGGCGTGGATCCGCGGATCATGGGCATCGGCCCGGTACCGGCCGTGCAGGCGCTGCTCGAGAAGACCGGCCTCTCGATGGACGATTTCGATCTCGTCGAGTTGAATGAAGCCTTCGCGCCGCAGGTGCTCGCGGTGTTGCGCGACGTGCCGATTGCGCCCGATCGCCTCAACGTCAACGGCGGCGCGATCGCGCTGGGCCACCCGATTGGCGCCACCGGCGCGCGGATCCTCGTGACGCTCGTCCACGAAATGAAACGCCGCGGCGCGAAGCGCGGTCTGGCGACACTGTGTGTCTCGGGAGGCCTCGGCATGGCCCTGGCGGTGGAGGCAGTATGAACATCGCCATCATTGCCGGCGACGGGATCGGCAAAGACGTCACGGCTGAAGCCGTCCGCGTGCTCGACACGGTTCGCGACGTCTTTGGCGCGAAGCTCACGTTCGAGCACCTGCCCTGGGGCGCCGACTACTTCCTCGAGACCGGCATCACCGTGCCCGAGGGCGGCTACGCGATGCTGCGCGACCAGTTCCAGGCGATCTTCATCGGCGCCGTGGGCGATCCGCGCGTCACGGACAACCGCCACGCGCGCGACATCCTGCTCGGCACGCGCTTCGAGCTCGATCTCTACGTCAACTACCGCCCGGTCAAGCTGCTCCACGATCGCCTCTGTCCCCTGAAGGATCGCGGCGTCGACGACGTCGACTTCGTGGTCTTTCGCGAAAACACCGAAGGCGTGTACGTGAACATCGGCGGCCGGTTCAAGCCGGGCACCGACGATGAGGTGGCGATTCAGGAGGAGATCAACACCTTCAAGGGCGTCAACCGGATCATCCGGCATGCGTTCGAGTACGCCCGCTCGAGCGGGCGCCGCAAGGTGTGCATGGCCGACAAGAGCAACGCCATGCAGCAGGGCCACGCGCTCTGGCAGCGCGTGTTCAAGCAGGTCGCGTCGGAGTACGCCGACGTGGAGGCCAACCACTATTACATCGACGCGCTCGCGATGTACCTCGTCCGCGATCCGTCTGAATTCGAGGTCATCGTCACCAACAACCTGTTCGGTGACATCGTCACGGATCTCGGCGCACAGCTGCAGGGCGGGCTGGGCCTCGCCGCCTCGGGCAACATCCACCCCGGGCGCACGTCGATGTTCGAGCCGGTGCACGGCTCGGCGCCGCCGATGGCCGGGCGCAACGTCGCCAATCCGGTGGGCGCCATGCTCTCGACGGCCCTGATGTGCGAACATGTGGGGTTGGCGCGCGAGGCGCGGGCGATCGAAGAGGCCGTGCGCGCGTGCGTGGTCGAGGGGAAGGTCACGGCGGATGCCGGCGGCAACCTGGGAACGAAGGAGACGGGCGCCGCCGTGTGCGAAGCGCTCAAGGCGGCGGACCGCTAAATCAACAAATCATAAATGTCAAACGAAGTTTACGTAGTAGGTGGCGCACGTACGCCCATGGCCGATTACGTCGGTGCGCTCAAGGACATCTCGGCGCTGGAGCTCGGCGCGATTGCGTCGCGCGCGGCGATGGAGAAGACCGGCGTGAAGCCCGAGTGGGTCGATCACGCCGTGTTCGGCAACGTCATGCAGACGAGCAAGGACGCCATCTACGGCGCCCGCCACGTCGCGCTCAAGGCGGGCGTGCCGATCGAGGTGCCCGCGCTCACGGTCAACCGGCTGTGCGGCTCGGGCATCCAGGCGGCCGCCAGCGGCGGCCAGCTGATTCAGCTCGGCGAGGCCGACATCGTGCTCACCGGCGGCATGGAGAACATGAGTCAGGCGCCGCACGTCATCCGCGGACTGCGCGGCGGGTTGAAGCTCGGGCAGGGCCAGCTCGAGGACTTCCTGTGGGAAGGGCTCGTCGACACGCACTGCGGCTGCTCGATGGCCGTGACGGCCGAGAACTGTGCCGCCCAGTACGGCGTCTCGCGCCAGGCGCAGGATGAATACGCCATCCGCAGCCAGCAGGCGGCGCACGCCGCGTGGGAATCTGGCCGGTTCGCCGACGAGGTCGTGCCGGTCGAGATCAAGACGCGCAAGGGCGTGACGTCGTTCGCGAGGGACGACCACATGCGGCCCGAGACGACGATGGCCGTGCTGGCGAAGCTTCCGGCCGCCTTCTCGAAGAACGGGTGCGTCACCGCCGGCAACGCCAGCGGCATCGTCGACGGCGGCGCGGCGCTGATTCTCGCGTCGCAGAAGGCCGTGACGGAGCGCGGGCTGAAGCCGATCGGCAAGATCACGAACTGGGCCTACGTCGGTGTCGAGCCGGCGCTGATGGGCATGGGCCCCGCGCCGGCGACGCGGAAGGTGCTGGATCGCGCGGGCCTGAGCCTGAAGGACATCGATCTGATCGAGGTCAACGAAGCGTTCGCCGCGCAGTATCTGGCGGTGGAGAAGGAGCTCGCCCTCGATCGCGACAGGGTGAACGTCAACGGCGGCGCCATCGCGCTCGGTCATCCGCTCGGCATGACCGGCACGCGGCTGCTGCTCACGTTGCTGCTGGAGCTTCGGCGCCGTGGTCTGAAACGCGGTCTCGCGACCGCTTGTATCGGCGGCGGGCAGGGAATTGCCGCGCTCGTGGAGACCGTGTAGATGGAAATCAAAACTGTTGGCGTCCTTGGCTGCGGCCTGATGGGCGCGGGGATTGCGCAGGTGTCGGCGGCCGCCGGCTACAGGACGATCGTCCGCGAGGTGGCGCAGGGCGCCGTCGACAAGGGCCTCGGCCGCATCGACAAGTTCCTGAGCGGCAGCGTCGAGAAGGGCAAGCTCACCGCCGAGCAGCGCGACAGGACGCTCGCGAATCTGTCGGGCACCACGACATTCGACGATCTGGCGGGCTGCGATCTGGTGATTGAAGCCATCATCGAGAACGTCGACGAGAAGACGAAGGCCTTTGCGGCGCTCGACGCGCTCGTGAAGGACCACACGATCTACGCGTCGAACACCTCGTCGCTCTGCATCACCGAGCTGGCGGCGAAGACGAAGCGGCCGGACAGGTTTGGAGGTCTCCACTTCTTCAATCCGGTGCCGCTGATGAAGCTGGTGGAAGTGATCAAGTCGCTGACGACGAGCGAGGAGACGCACCAGACGCTGCTCGCATTCTCGAAGTCAATCGGCAAGGAACCGATCACCGCGCCCGACAAACCGGGCTTCATCGTCAACCGCCTGCTCGTGCCGTACCTGCTCGACGCCATCCGGTGCTACGAACATGGATTGGGCACGAAGGAAGACATCGACAACGGCATGAAGCTGGGGTGCGGCTATCCGATGGGGCCGCTCACGCTGCTCGATTTCGTCGGGCTCGACACGACGTACTACATCGCGAACATCATGTTCGACGAGTTCAAGGAGCCGATGTTCGCCGCGCCCGTGCTGCTCAAGCGCATGGTGCTCGCCGGGAAGCTGGGTCGCAAGAGCGGAGAAGGCTTCTACAAGTATTAATTCCGGGCTATCGTCCGGCCTCGCGTCCCTTCAACGCCATTCGGGAAGCGCTCCCGGATGGCCTTTTCTATGACCGCCTTGCGGTTGCCGGGGTCCGGGTGCGTGCTCGAGAACTCGGGGCCGCGCGGCTGGCCGCCGCTGGCCTGCGCGAGGATCTCCATGACGTCGATCAGTGCGCGCGGGTCGTAGCCCGCGTCGGCCATGAAGCGCACGCCCAGCTGATCCGACTGCAGTTCGTCTTCCCGCCCGTACCGCATCAGCGTCATCTGCGCCACGAACTGCGCCATCTGGCCGCCGGCTGAGTAGCCGGCGTCGTTGGCCGTGCCGACGGCAACCGCGCCCACCAGGCCCTGGCCGAGCTGCGTTTTCGCGGCCTGTTCGGCGGCGTGGCGCGCCACGACGTGGCCGATTTCGTGGCCCAGGACGCCGGCCAGCTGCGCCTCGTCGGTCATGCGCGCGAGCAGCGCCCTGGTGATGAAGATCGGGCCGCCGGGCAGCGCGAAGGCGTTGACGGTCTGTGTGTCGCCGAGCAGGTTGAAGTCGAACTTCCAGTCGGTGTTGCGCGCGTCGCTCGACTGCACGAGCCGGCTGCCGACCTCGTCGATGAAGGCCTGCAGCTCGGGGCTCGGGTCGAGCCCGCCGAACTCCTGCGCCATCCGGGGCGCGGCCTGCTGACCGAGCGCCAGCTCCTGGTCGGTGGTCATCCCGACGGCCTGGTTCTCGCCGGTGATGGGGTTTTCCTCCTTCATCGCGTAGTAGCTGATGATCGAGAAGATGGCAATGACCACGCCGATGAGCAGACGTCCGCCGCGCATGTGCTTTCCTCCGGACGTTCCCTAAGCAGAAGCTGTGCCGCGCGCGGCCGGCCCGATAAGATAGGCGGATGCAGCCCATCATCCGGCAGTTGCTCGCGGAGCTCGGTGAGGATCCCGACAGGGAAGGTCTGAAGAACACGCCCCGGCGTGTCGAAAAGGCGATGACATTTCTGACGTCGGGCTACCAGGCCGACGTCGACGCCATCATCAACGACGCCCTGTTCACGGTCGACTACAACGAAATGGTGATCGTGAAGGACATCGACTTCTACAGCCTCTGCGAGCATCACCTGCTGCCGTTCTTCGGCAAGTGCCATGTCGCCTACATCCCGAAGGGGAAGGTCGTGGGGTTGAGCAAGATCCCGCGCCTGGTGGACGTCTTCTCGCGGCGCCTGCAGCTGCAGGAACGGATGACCAACCAGATTGCCGAGACGCTGCGCGACAAGGTGCAGCCGATGGGCGTCGCGGTGGTCTGCGAGGGCACGCATCTGTGCATGTCGATGCGCGGCGTCGAGAAGCAGAACTCGTTCGCCGTGACGAGCGCCATGCACGGCATCTTCCGCGACAACGCGCGCACGCGCATGGAGTTTCTGGAGCTGATCCGGCGGCCAGGGATCGGGGTGGCGTCGGGCGCGGGCCCGTCTGCAGGGGCCGCGGCATTCGACGAGGCCGCGCGGGTGGCAGGAATTGCCGCCTGCGGCGACGACTGAGTTGGCCGTTTTCTCGTCGTTCTAGAACGACGAGATTTCTGCGACCCTCTGGGGTGTGCCCTAAGTCGTTGCGGCCGCGCGCTTTGGCGCCGTTTCGGGCCTCAACGCGTCCGGCATCGGCGTGCCGCTCACCTCGCACAGGATCGCGTGCAGCTGGCGCACGCCTTCGGTGAGGGCGGCCGGGCCCGGCTGCAGGATGTAGCTCGATCGGATCTCATACAGCGCGTTGTCGCGGACGGCCGTCACGCCGCTCCAGCCCTCGCGCGCGCGGATCTTCCCGAAGTTCACGCCCTTGCCGCACCACGAGCCGATAATGACTTCGGGGTCGCGCTCGATGACGGCCGCCGGGTCGACGATCCGGTCCTTCGCGAGCGAGGCCGTGCGGAGGCCGGGGAAAATCGGGTCGCCGCCGGCAGCCTCGATCAGCTCCTCGACCCACTGGATCCCTGAAATGAGCGGGTCGTTCCACTCCTCGAAGAACACGCGTGGGCGCGGCGAGAACCGCGCGGCGGACGTCCGGATGTCCTCGAGCCCGCGCTCGAGCTCCTGCGCCAGCTTCTCGGCCCGATCGCCCGCCCCGACGATGCCGCCGATGACGCGAATCGCGTCGAGGATCTCCTCGACCGACCGCTGGTTGAAGGTGAAGACGGCGTGGCCGCGCCGGACGAGCTCGCTCGCAAGATCGGCCTGCAGATCGGAGAACGCCAGGATGAGATCCGGTTCGAGCGCCTCGATCTTGTCGTAGTCGGCCGAGAGAAACGCCGACACGCGCGGCTTGCGGCGCGCCTCGGGCGGCCGCACCGTGAATCCCGAGACGCCGACGATGCGATCCTGCTCCCCCAACAAAAAGAGCGTCTCGGTCGTCTCTTCAGTCAGACAGACGATACGGCTCGGATACATGCGGGAATGAGAGGTTACACTGAGATGATGCGTCGACGCGCGATTGCCGGAATCTGTGCGCTGCTCGTTGGAAGCGCGGCCGTTGGACTCGAAGCCCAGCGGCGCGGCGGCACGGCGCCGGCGCAGCCGGCCGTCCGGCGCGAGACGCCGAAGACGGCGTGCCCGGCCGTGGCCGGCGTCGGCGCGAACACCAAACGGCGCTATTGCGACGTGCGCGTGGCCGAGATCGTCGAGGACGGCATCCGCATCGAGATTCCCGCGCGCACCGGCGCGGCGACGCTGCAGTTCGACCTGCACAACCGCTTCACCGTGTCGGGGCGCGCCGTGCAGCCGTCGCGCCAGGACGCGCTCGTCGCCCTGGTGGGGCCCGACGGCAAGATCGTCGAGCGCGCGCTCGTGCGCGGCGAGCTGCGCACCGAAAAGGACCTGTTCGACCGCCTCAGGGGCGCGGGCGGCCGCGGCACGATCGCCACGGCGCCCGGCCGGCCGCAGCAGGTGCGCGTCACGATTCCGGCGGGCCTGGCCTTCGTGTCGCTCGTGGGCCTGCGCCAGGAGGTCCAGCTGCGCGACCGCCTCGACACCTTCGACACCGCGGGCCGTCCCATCGCCCTCGTCAGCAACTTCGAGATCAGCTACTCACCCGCGCGCCGATGATTGACGTTGCCATCGCGGGCGCCGGTCCCGCCGGCCTTGCCGCCGCCATTGCCGCGAAACAGCGCGGCCTCACGTACCGCGTCTTCGAGAAAGGCTCGCTCGTCAACTCGCTGCTGCACTATCCGGCCGGCATGGTCTTTTTCACGACGCCGGAGTTGATGGAGATCGGCAACCTGCCGTTCGTCAGCCCCCACGACAAGCCGACGCGCGCCGAGGCGCTGCGCTACTACCGGCGCGTCGCCGAGACGTACGACCTCGACATCGCCTTCGAGACGCCCGTGACGCGCATCGCGCGCGAAGACGGCGGGTTCGTGGTCGAGACGGCGGGCCGGCAGGCCGGTACGACGCGCGCGCGGTTCCTGGTCATGGCCACCGGCGCGTACGACTTCCCGAACCGCCTGGGCGTGCCCGGCGAGGATCTGCCGCACGTCTCGCACTACTACGGCGAGCCGTTCCCCTGGTACCGCAAACAGGTCGTGGTCGTCGGCGGCAAGAACTCGGCGGCCGAAACCGCGCTCGAGCTGTTCCGCAACGGCGCGCGCGTGACGCTCGTGCACCGGCAGGCGGCGCTCGCCGACAGCATCAAATACTGGGTGAAGCCCGACATCGAGAACCGGATCGCCGAAGGCAGCATCCGGGCGCGGTTCAGCGCCAGCGTGCAGGAGATCACCCGCGACACGGTCGTCATCCGGACGCCGGAGGGCATCGAGCGCCTCCCGGCGGACGGCGTCTTCCTGCTGACGGGCTATCGATCGGACAACCAGCTGCTCGGCTCGGCCGGCGTCGAGATTCTCAACGACGGCGAATATCCCCGCCACGATCCCGAGACGTACGAAACGAACGTGCCGGGCCTGTTTCTCGCGGGCGCCGTCATCGCCGGACGCCAGAGCGGCCGCATCTTCATCGAGAACGGCCGCTTCCACGGCGAGCAGGTGATCAGGGAGATCGCCAAGAGGGCGGGGAAGCCTAGTCGCTGACCCAGGCGCGGCGGCCGACCAGGTTCTTCATCTCCAGCAGGTCGATCACCGACCGGCACCGGGTGAGGGCGTCGGGCACCTCGAGCAGCGCCTGCTTTTCGACCGGGTCGAAGTTCAGGTACTGCGCGAGCGCGTTCACGAAGTCCTCGTCCGGCATCGACGGCGGCGTGATCGTTTCGTGGGCCGGACCGGCTGCCAGAATCAGGTGTTCGAGCTTGCGCCGCTCGCTCCGCATCACCGCGATGTCCCGGCAGGCCGGCTCGTCGAGCGGCTCGACCTGCGCCAGCCGGTACGGCTTCGAGGCATCCTCGCCCAGTACGCGGAACTTCTCGAGCCCGCGCAACACGATGTTGAAGCGGCCGTCGGGCATCCGCTCCGCATGCGTGACCAGCCCGGCGCAGCCGATCGGGTAGACATCGGGCCGTCCGTCGTAATCCGCCTCCCATCCCGGCTTGAGCAGCATCATGCCGATGATGCGATCGCCCTCGAGCGCGTCGGCGACCATCGCCCGATACCGCGGCTCGAAGATGTGCAGCGGCAGGAACACATGCGGGAACAGCACGGCGTTGGGCAACGGGAAAAGCGGGATCGTTTCCGGCAGCATCTCAGTGCACGGTCCGCGTCTTGCGATCCATGTAGTCCATCAGCACGTACTGTCCCAGCGTGTAGGGCGTCGTGAAGTACGCCTTGCCGCGGCAGATCTGCGCCACGCGGCGCACGAATGCCACGAGGTCGTAGTCGCGCGCCAGCATGAACGTGTTGATCATGATGCCCGCCCGCCGGCACGCTGCCACCTCCGCGAACGTCTGCGCGACCACGTACGGGTCGAGGCCGAAGGCGTTGCGGTAGATGTGTCCGTCGGGGCGGGTGAGGGCCGACGGCTTGCCGTCCGTGATCATGATGATCTGGCGCATGTCCGTGCGCTGCCGCTCGAGAATGCGCCGCGCGAGCTTCAGCCCCTCGCGCGTGTTCGTGTAGTGCGGGCCGACCCGCGCGCGCGCGAGATGGCCGATCGGAATTTCCTCGGCCGAGTCGTGGAAGAGCACCACGTTGAGCGAGTCGCCCGGATACTGCGTGCGGATCAGCGTCGCCAGCGCCATGGCCACGCGCTTGGCCGGCGTGAAGCGATCCTCCCCGTACAGAATCATGCTGTGGCTGCAGTCGAGCATCAGCACCGTCGCGCATGTGCTCTGATACTCGCCCTGGGTGACCATGAGGTCCTCATAGTCGACATCCAGCGAAAAATGGGGACAGACCCTATTTTTCTGGTCCGATCCACGAAAAATTGGGTCTGTCCCCATTTTTCGCTGCACGGCGTTCAGCAGCGTCGAGGCGGCATCGAGGTTCATCGTGTCGCCGAACTCGTACGGCTTCGGCGCGCCGCCGGCCTCGATGCCTGTCGCCAGCTCGCGCGTGTCGTGCCTTCCGGTCACGCCGCGGCCCATCGAGCCGAGCAGATCGCGCAAGGCGCGGTAGCCGAGAAAGTCGATGCTCTTGTCAGTGATCTCGAACCGGATGTCGCCCTGCTCGGCGCCTCCCGTGCCGGGCCCCGGCTGCGCCAGCTGCCCGGGCTGCGGCGCCTGCGTGATGTAGCCCTGCTGCTGCAGGCCCTCCATCAGCTTCTGCACCAGCTTCTCGAGCCGCTCCTGCGCCTCGCTCGGATCGCCTTCGCCGGGATCCCCGAACAGCCGCTGCATGGCTTCCGGATCCAGCATCCCGCCATTGAGCAGCGCATCCAGAATCGCATCATGCAGCGCCTGCATCGACTGCGCACTGTCATCGTCCGGATCCCAGGGATTCTGGAAGCCGCTCGACAGCAGCAGATCCGAAAGCGCCGACACGAGGTCCTGAAGGTCGATGCCCTCGAACTCGTCCGGCTCGTACTTCCGGTACTTGTATTTCATCAGTTGTAGTACTTCTTGCGGCCGCGCGGCATGATTTCTTCTTCGTCGAAGATGCCGTGATCGGCGGCCGCGGCCGGCTGCGGGCCGGGCACGCGCTGGCGTCTCGGTTCACTCGCGGTGAGCTTGCCCGACTCGGCGCGGCTGATCCGCTTGAGTGCACACAGGCCTTCGAGGACGAAGTCGATGGCGGCGGCGCGATGCGGCGCGTCCGCGAGCGGCGCGACAGGGCTTGCTTTGCCGCGTTTTCCCGTCTGCGGGGTTTGCGAACGCAACCCCTGTCCCGCTCCACGTTCAGCTGTTTCCGTGAGACCGGAAACGGCTTGGGCTTTCTCCAACAGTTCCGCGGCACTGAGCATGTCCCCCAAGTCCAGCTCGCCGCCCATGTCGAACCAGTCGACGATCGCCTTCGTGTCCACCGACGCGTAGATGCCGTCGAAGACCGACGCGACGGCGCCGCGCACCAGCTCGCGGGCGACCTGTTCGGCGCCGCGCAGCTCGCCTTCGTACTCGAGCTCGATCTTGCCGGTCAGCGAGGGCAGCGCGGCGAAGATGTCGGTGATGCGGGGGACGACGAGGGCCTCGCCGGCCGCGAGCGCGCGGCGCTCGGCGTTGGAGACGGCGTTTTCGAGCACGGTGATGGGCAGGCGCTGGCTGACGCCGGAGCGTTTATCGACCTTCTGATCGCCGCGGGCCTGGAACGCGATTTCCTCGACGACCTCGCGCACGAACGGCGGCACGTCCACCGGCAGCGCGTGCCGATCGGTCCAGGCCTCCTGCGTCGTGATGGTCACGCCCTCGGCGCGCGAGCGCGGATAGTGCGTGCGCACTTCGCTGCCGATGCGGTCCTTGAGCGGCGTGATGATCTTGCCGCGCGCCGTGTAGTCCTCGGGGTTGGCGCTGAAGACCATCATGAGGTCGAGCGGCAGGCGCACGGGGAACCCTTTGATCTGGACGTCGCCTTCCTGGAGGATGTTGAACAATCCCACCTGAATGCGGCCGGCGAGATCGGGCAGCTCGTTGATCGCGAAGATGCCGCGGTTCGCCCGCGGCAGCAGCCCGTAGTGCATCGTGAGTTCGTCCGAGAGATGCAGCCCGGAGCGCGCGGCCTTGATCGGGTCGATGTCGCCGATCATGTCGGCGATGGTCACGTCCGGCGTTGCGAGCTTTTCGACGTAGCGATCCTCGCGCGGCAGCCACGCGATTGGCGTGGCGTCGCCTTCGAGCGTCAGCCGCGAGCGGCACGCCGCGCAGATCGGCGCGAGCGGGTCGTCATGGATTTCGCATCCCGGCATCATGGGCAGCTGTTCGTCGAGCAGCGACGTCAGCGCGCGCAGGATGCGGCTCTTCGCCTGGCCGCGCAGGCCGAGCAGGATGAAGTTGTGCCGTGACAGAATCGCGTTGACGATCTGCGGGATGACCGTCTCTTCGTAGCCGACGATGCCGGGGAAGAGCGGCTCGCCGGATTTCAGCTTCTGAATGAGATTGTCGCGGACCTCGTCTTTGACGGAGCGCCGGGGGAGCTTGGCGCGGCGGAGCTCAGCAACAGTCGCGGGCAATGCCATGTAAGACAGAATACAGGACACAGAACGCAGAACACAGACGCAGGACACAGAATACAGAATGAGCCGTTTCGTGTACGCACATCGGGGTGGGGCCGCGCTCGCCCCGGAAAACACCATGGCGGCGTTCGAGCGCGGCATGGCGGAAGGCGCCGATGGCCTGGAATTCGACGTGCGGCTCTCGCGCGACGGCGTGCCGGTGGTGCATCACGACCCCACGCTCGAGCGGACCACGGACGCGCGCGGGCCTGTGTCGGCGCTGACGGCGGATGAACTTGCGCGCGTCGACGCGGGCAGCAGGTTCACTGACGACGCGGGCCGCTTCGTGTTTCGCGGCCAGGGCATCGGCGTGCCGACGCTCGACGAGGTCGTGCGCCGGTTTCCCAGCGCGCGGCTGATCGTCGAGATGAAGGACGACACGGAGGCGATTGCCGACGCCGTCGTCAACGTCCTGCGCAAGGCGGACGCGCTCGATCGCGCCGACATCGCGTCGTTCTACGCGCGCCCCGTGCTCGAGGCGCGCCGGCTGGGCGGCGGCGTGCGCACGGGCGCCTCGCAGCAGGAAGTGCGCGCGGCCCTGTATGCCGCCTGGTGCGGCCTGTCGCCGCGCAAGCCCGCGTACTTCGGCTTCCAGATTCCCGAGCGGGCAGGCCGCCTGCGCATCGTGTCGCGCCGCTTCGTCCGCTGCGTGTCGCGCGCGGGCCTCTCGGTCGCCGTCTGGGTCGTCGATGACGAAGCCCACATGCGCCGGCTTCTCGACTGGGGCGTCACGGGCGTGATCACGGATCGGCCCGACATTGCCGTGCCGCTCCTGAAAGGCCTCGACCGCTAAGAAGGGGGCATCAGGACGACGCCGACGAGTTCGATGACGCGGAAGTCCGATGTCGAAACCCGGCCGTCGGTCCACAGCCAGCGCATGTCGAGACTCATGGTGCCGCGCAACCGGCCGACGGCGTCGCGAGTGAAAGTGGAAGGACGCACGGTAACAACGCTCGTGTGGCTGCTGCCGGCGCCCTCACCGGTCCCCTGCAGCTGCATCGTGGCGCCCGAAATCGTCCCTTCCACGTCGGCGCGCGCGGGCCGCTGGAACAGGCCGGTGACGCGCCCGCCGCTCTCGGCGACCGACAGTTCGAAGTTCCAGAGCTCGTGCGGTTCGAGGGGATAGCAGTTCTGCCAGCCGACCGACGAACAGTCGCGCACGGCAACCCGCCCCTTCCATGTTCCCGCGAAGCCCGCTGGGCCCACGGGGGCCAACAGTCTCGCGGCCGTCACCGGGCCTCCCACGCGCGAGCTGCCAAAGAAAACCGAGTTTGACGGGCCCTTGACGGTGTACTCGAACGTGCCCATGACCTCCGAGCGCTCGTGACGCAGGTCGAGTTGTGTGACCTCGACTTCGTAGTCGTTCGCGATTGCCGGTCGTCTGACACCTCGCAGACTGAGAGTGCCGCCGGCGATCCGCCCGCCGACGTCGACGTTGTCGGAAAAGACAGTCACCACGCCGTCAAAACCGCTCGTTCCGCGGATCGCACGAAGCGTGATGGTTCGCGTGGTGTTGAGGTAGGCGAAGCAGTGACGGAGACCGTGGCAGGTCTCGACGCGGTAGTCGAACTGCCAGACCCCTTCGAAGCCCAGGGATGCCGGAGCGGACGGCGCGCCTGGGCCGGGCGTCGTTGGAGACGCGCCGCACCCCGCCAGCACCACGACCGTGAACGCCACAGCCAGCCGTCGCATGCGCCTATTATGCGCCCGGCCTAAAGGCCTGCTCCATCCGTCAGCTTTTCACGGCCACGAACTTCGGCTCGATGTCCACCGGCACGTCCTTCAGCCTGTCGAGCACGCGCTGCACTTCCGGGCGCACCACACCGAGGCGCTTCACGTAGTCGGCGGCCTTGTCGTAATTCCCCTCTGCCTCGATCGTCAGGAACTCGCCGGTGAGCGTCGCCACCGCGTCTCGGATCTTCGTGTCGTCCACCGAGAAGGTGCCGTCGTCGGCAACCGTGATCGCGCCGTTGTCGAGCATCCAGTTCAGCTGCATCGCGATGCCGCGGCCGTGCGCCTCGTTCACACCAAAGCGGATCGACCGGAACATCGACGCCAGGAACGTCACGTACATGTTCTTTGCGATGGCCGGGTCGATCGCGTTCTGGGACGCGAGCCGCTCGAGCGCCCACAACCCCGAAATATCGGCCTTCGCCTCTTCGATCGACGAGTAGTGCTCCTTGAGCGCCTGCCGCAGCGGCGTCGTCGTGCCGTGCACGACGTGCGGGCCGAGGCCGTGCAGCATCTCGTGCATCAGGATGTGCGTGAAGAAGGCGTCGAACGACACGCGCGCCTGATCGGCCGGCGCGAGCGCGAC
>DATKDT010000030.1:0-27583 GCA_035512575.1 Vicinamibacterales bacterium
TGATGCCGCCGCGCGGCCACGAGACCGAGGATTTCGTCGCGACGGCGAAGGAGCTCAAGGCGCGCGGCGTCGATTTGATCGCGGTGCCGGACTATCACGCCGGCGGCGCGCGCATGAGCGCGCTGCTGGCCGCCGCGCTGATCGAACAGCGGGCCGGGACCGAGTCGCTGCTGCACTACACCTGCCGCGATCGGAACCTGATCGGGATGCAGGCCGATCTGCTCGGCGCGCACGCCCTCGGCCTGCGCAACGTGCTGCTGGTGACGGGCGAGCCCGCGCGCGCGGGGGACTATGCCGACGCGACGTCGGTGTTCGACGTGGACTCCATCGGCCTCACCAACATGGTGACGCGGCTCAATCACGGCCTGGACGTCGGCGGGCAGAGCATCGGGCGGCCGACGGCGTTCCACGTGGGCGTCGCCTTCAACCCGTTCGCGGCGAGTCCCGACCAGGAACAGCGCCGTTTCGCCTTCAAGCGCGAGGCGGGGGCGGAGTTCGTCGTGATGCCTCCCGTTTTCGATTTCGCGGGGTTCGAGGCGGCCCTCCCTGAGCTGGAAGCCGCCGGCAGGCCGCTGCTCGTGGGTCTGCATGTACTGGCCGATACGCGGGAGGCGGAGTTCCTTGCAAACGAAGTCCCGGGTGTCCGGATTCCGGAGCCCGTGGTTGTCCGGATGCGGGCGGCCGAGGCGGAAGGACGCGCCGCGGAGGAAGGCCTCCGCATAGCGGTCGAACTTGCGGGTTTGCTCGCCGGCCGGGTGTCGGGGGTCATTCTCAGCGGCGCGGCGCCCGCCGAGGCGGCTGACGCCATCCGGTTAGAAGTGCTGTAGAGTGGAGAACGCATGACCATACTGACCCCGAACCGCCGTAACGATCAGGCGGGAGGATCCCCGGCCAGCGATCTGGCCAGCCGCGAGCTGTCGGTCGCAGCGGTCGAGAATCAATTCGTCGAGTCCACCTACGACAAACTGGCGAAAGGCTACGACTGGTTCTTCGGCCCGACGCTGCATCCCGGCCGGCTGACCGCCATCCAGCGCATGGGCATCCAGCCCGGCGTTCGGATCCTGGAAGTGGGCGTCGGCACGGGCATCAATCTCGGGCTGTATCCGAAGGACTGCGAAGTCACCGGCATCGACTTCTCGGAATCGATGCTCGAGATCGCGCGCGAGCGCGTCATCCGCAAGGGCATCAGGAACGCGCGCCTGCTGCAGATGGACGCGGCCGATCTCAAGTTCGCCGACAACGCCTTCGACATCGTCTATGCGCCGTACGTGATCAGCGTGGTGCCCGATCCGGTCAGCGTCGCGCGCGAGATGCGCCGCGTGTGCCGGCCCGGCGGCCGCGTGATCATCCTGAATCACTTCCTCAGCCCGAATCCGATCATGTCGCGCATCGAGCGGCTGATCTCGCCCGCGACCATTCACATCGGCTTCAAGTCGGATCTCGACCTGCCCGCGTTCCTCGCGCAGGCCGAGCTCGAGCCGGTGTCGATCGAGAAGGTCAACATCCCGCGCTGGTGGTCGCTCGTGACGGCGATCAAGGACGAGCCGAAGGCGTAGGCCTCGGACGCAGCGCTCCGAGCAGTCCCAGGCTCAGCAGCGACACCGCACTCATCACAAGAAACGCCGCCGGGTAGCCCGCGCCGCCGGCGATCCGTCCGCCCGCGAGCGCCGACCACGACTCGCACCCGTTCGTGGCCGCCATGAACGTGCTGAACTGCGTGCCGGCCAGGCGCGGGTCCGTGAGATCCATGAACAGGGCATAGGACGCGGCCGTGAACAGGCCGATGAAGAAGTACATGGCGGTGAGCAGCGCCATCAGCACGATCGGGTGCCGGCCGCCGCCGAGATCGGCCGCCGCGAGCGCCACGATCACGCCGACGAAGCCGGCGAGGAACACGGCAACGGATCGGAGCCGGCCCCAGCGGTCCGACAGCCGTCCGCCAATCAGCCCGCCCACCAGCATCGCGCCCACCACGAAGACACCGAAAAACACTCCGATGGTCGACGCGGGCACGCCGCGATCGATGAGGAACGGGCCCGCGAGCTGGCCCGTGGCCTCGAACGCGGCCGCCGACGTCAGCGCGAACGCCACGCCCATCCACAGCGTCTTGCTTTGCGCGATTGATGCGAGGACGCGGCGCAGTTCGCGGGCGCGCGCCGCGACCGGCTCGCGGGCCGCCGGCTCCTTCAGGAACAGCGCGACGGGCAGCGAGATCCAGATCCACGCGACGAGCATGGCGATCATCCAGTCGCGGCCGAGCCAGGCCGCGGCGAACAGGGCTCCGCCGCCGAACACGCTCCGGCCCGTGAGCATGCCTGCCTGCATGCATCCGTTGAGGAAGCCCCGCTCGCCGGGCGGCACGCTGTTGATCGCCAGCGCGTCGATGGCGACATCCTGCGTGGCCGCGCAGAAGGCGTGAGCGAGCAGGAGCCACCGCCAGACGTGAAAGTGTTCGGCCGGATGCAGCCAGACCAGGGGTACGAGGCTGAGGCCCATCAGAGCCTGGGCCGTGACGATCCACGCGCGGAATCCCCACCAGCGGGAACGCAGCGCGTCGACCAGCGGCGCCCACGCGAACTTGAAGATCCAGGGCAGGAGCAGCAGCGCGGTCAGGCCGGTAATCTGCTCGAGCGGCAGGCCCTCCGCCCGCAGCAGCGCGGGCAGCGTCCACCAGATGAAGCCGATGGGCGCGCCTTCCGCGGCGTAGAGCAGGGTGAACACGGCGGCGCGGCCGGCGGAACGCACTGGGGCGTATTATCCCGACATTTCGACTATCCGCGCGACGGCCACATCCGCGCCGTCGGTCGGCACGCGCGGCGGCTGCGGCTGCGAGCGCGCATCCTCGAGCGACGCGCGCCAGCGGCCGGCTTTCAAATCCTCAGGCGGGATGAACGCACAGCGCAGGTAGCGCGGCATCTCCTCCACGAACACGTCGTATTCCGCGAACCGCCCGCGTGAGGTGTAGACCAGGGCCGTGTCGTTGGCCACGCATTCCGATACGATGCCGTACCCGGGCTTCGTCAGCACGACATCCACCGCCGCCACCACATCCTCGTATCGGAAGCCCCGCTCGAAGATGGCGTCTTCGTGGACATGCAACAGCCCTGACGGCTCCTGCGCGGGCTCGTTCTGACGTCCGCGAGTCTGCATCGTCCGATCCGACACGACGACACTCCAGTCGGGAAGACAGTCGGGCGGGGCGCTGGACAGCTCGCTGACGCCGTAGGCGCCGAATGAGGCGAGCGCCGCCGGCTTGTCGAGCGGGATTCCCAGGGCCTGCCGCACCTCGTCGCGGCCGTGCGCCGCGTGCCGGGCGATGAACGGGACGTCCTCGATGACCGGGAACGTGTCGAAGCCGCCGTGCAGCGGAAGACGCAGCGCCCGTGTCGCCCTGCGGTACGCCACGCGAATCGTGCTGATGATCATGCCGGCATGCGGCGCGTGCGCCGGATAGCCTTCGTAAATCCAGTCCCACGTGAAGTTGCTGATGCCGAGCGAGGGGATCTTGGCCCGGTGCGCGGCCTCGAACCCGAGCGGCGCGATGTCCGAGACCACCAGCCGGGCCTCGAGCGCGCGCAGCAGGTCGGCCTCGTCGCGGGCCCTGTCGTCGAACGATCCATAGAACTCGCGCGCTTCACGGAACGTCGCGGCTTCGTCGAGCTGCAGGCTGTCGAGCTGCACGATGCCGGTGTCAACCTGCGCCGGCATCCGCTCCACCGGCACCCGCAGCGTGCGATCGAGCAGCCAGGGATCGGCCGACGTGCGGATGATGATGTCGTGGGCGCTGCCGGAGGCGCGCAGCACCGGCTCGAGCTGGTTGATCACTTCGACTTCGCGCGACGCATGGCCGAAACCGTGACCCGAGATGTAGAAGACGATGGCGCTCACTGCGCCCGTGAGGCTGCGCGCTCGTCCGGCTTCGCGCCGCCGGCATCGGGCGGCGGCGATGTCGCGTCGGCCAGGGCGACGTCGATCACTTCCGGCAGCGCGATGGCGAGCACTTCCTCGAGCGTCTTCACCGGCATGAACGTCATGCCCTTCGTGACCTCCGCCGGCAGGTCTTCGACGTCCATCATGTTCTGCTCCGGCAGAATGAACGTCGTCACGCCCATGCGGCGCGCGGCGAGCGACTTTTCGCGGATGCCGCCGACCGGCAACACGAGACCCGACAGGGTGATTTCGCCCGTCATCGCCACGTCGGCCCGCACCTTCTGATTGCGCAGCGCGGAGACGATCGCGGTGGCCATCGTGATGCCGGCGGAGGGGCCGTCCTTGGGAATGGCGCCGGCCGGCACGTGCACGTGCAGGTCGTACTGGTTCATGAAGCCCGGATCGATGCCGAGCGCCTGCGCCTGCTGCCGGATGTGGCTCACCGCCGCGCGCGCCGACTCCTGCATCACGTTACCGAGCTGGCCGGTCAGCGTGAGCTGGCCCTTGCCGCCCGGCAGCATCAGCGCTTCGATGAAGAGCACGTCGCCGCCGCTTTCGGTCCACGCCACGCCGGTGACGACGCCCGGGCGCGACAGGCGGAAGTTGCCGTCGGGCCGGAAGCGGGGAAGGCCGAGATACTCGCGCAGGTCGTCGACGTCGATTGCCTTCGGCTGCGTCGACTCGTCCTTCACGGTGGCCACGGCCACCCGCGCCGCGACCTTGCGCGCGATGGCGCCGATCTGGCGCTCGAGCGTGCGGACGCCGGCTTCGCGCGTGTACTCGGTGATCACGCGCCGCAGCGCCTTTTCGGTGAGCTGCAGGTGGCCTTTGGCCAGGCCGTGATCCGATTCCTGCCGCGGAATCAGGTAGATCCGCGCGATGTGCAGCTTGTCCTCCTCGGTGTAGCCGCCGAGGTAGATGATTTCCATCCGGTCGAGCAGCGCGGCATGCACCGGCCCCAGCGAGTTGGCGGTGGCAATGAACAGCACGCGCGACAGGTCGAGCGGAATCTCCAGATAGTGATCGCGGAAGGTGTGGTTCTGCGCCGGGTCGAGCACCTCCAGCAGCGCCGCCGCCGGATCGCCCTGGAACCCGGCCGACATCTTGTCGATCTCGTCGAGCATGAAGACGGGATTGATCGAGCCGGCCTGCTTGACCGCCTGCACGATGCGCCCCGGCATCGAGCCGATGTAGGTGCGGCGGTGGCCGCGGATCTCGGCCTCGTCGCGCACGCCGCCGAGCGAGATGCGCACGAACTTGCGGTTCATCGCGCGCGCGATCGACTGGCCGAGCGACGTCTTGCCCACGCCCGGCGGGCCGACGAAGCAGAGAATCGGCCCCTTCATGTCGCCCTTCAGCTTCCTGACGGCGAGATATTCGACGATGCGCTCCTTGACCTTGTCCAGATCGTAGTGGTCCTCGTCGAGCACTGTGCGCGCCTCGATCGGGTCGAGCCGGTCCTCGGTCGACGTCGACCAGGGCAGCTCCATCACCCAGTCCAGGTACGTGCGGAGCATCTGGTGCTCAGGCGACGCCGACGTCATCTTCTCGAGGCGGCCGATCTCGCGCGTGAGCGTCTCGGTCACGCGCTCGGGCAGGTCCAGCTTTCCGGCGCGCTCCCGCAGCGACTCGATTTCCGTGTCGCCCTCGCCGAGCTCGGCCTGGATGGCCTTGAGCTGCTGGCGCAGCATGTACTGCCGCTGCGCGTCGCTCATGTCCTGCTGCGCCTGCGATTCGATCTTGCCCTTCAGCGCGAGAATCTCGATCTCGTGCGCCAGCGCGGTATTCACGGCATTGAGCTTGACCGACAGCGAGTCTTCCTCAAGCAGCAGCTGCTTGTCCTCGGCCTTCATGTCGAGCAGGCTCGCCACGAGGTAGGCGATGCGCAGCGGATCTTCGAGGCTGGCGACGAGCGTGCGCACGTCGGGCGAGAGGCCCGTGGCGAGCGACAGCGCGCGGTCGACCAGTTCCTGCATGCGCCGGACGTGCGCGTCGGACTCGATGGTGCGCTGGTACGGCTCGGGCAGCGGCTTGATCAGCGCGCGCGTCAGGTTGTCGGCCTGCGAGATGAACTCGGCGCGCACGCGTCCCACGCCTTCGACCAGAATGCGGAGGCCGTTCGGCCCCTTCGCCATCTGCCGCACGATGGCGGCCGTGCCGACGCGGTGCAGATCGTCGGGCGACGGCTCGTCGACGTCGTTCTTCTGGAGCAGCAGCAGCACGAGACGATCGCCCGACAGCGACCGGTTGACCGCCTCGACCGACATCGGCCGGCTGACCGACAGCGGCGCCGCCGTCAGCGGCAGCACGACGGCGTTCCGAAGCGGGACGATGGGAAGCTCGGCGGGCAGGGCGGGGAGCGTCTCGGGATCGGAATCAGCGGCGGCCATTCATTTCAGTGTAATGGAGGTTCGGGGGTTCGGAAGTTCGGCAGTTCGGAGGTTCACCCCGAACCCCCGAACCCCCGAACCTCCGAACCTCCGAACCTCCGAACCTCCGAACGACAAGACTCAGTACACCCCCGGCACCATCTTCCGCCGCACTTTCCGCGCGTAGTCCGCGTACGCCGGGCCGAAGGTCTCGTGCAGGGTGCGTTCCTCATAGAACGTCGCAATGACGACGTACACCGTGCTGACGGCGGCGAACGCCAGATGCGACGGTGTCATCGTCGGGGCCGCCCACACGATCAGCAGCCAGCCGAAGTAGATGGGATGGCGGACGATGCCGTAGGGGCCGTGATGCTGCAGCGCCGCGGATGACGACTCGATGCCGGAGCGGGGCAGCGGCGCGTCGAGCTGCCGGATGCCGGCAAGCGCGAGGGCGTCGAGCGCCCGCGCGGCCCACATCGTGAAGACGATGCCCGCGGCCTGCAGCGCGCGCAGCGCGATGCGGGCGGCGCCGCCGGCGTGCCACAGCGGATCGCCGGCCGCGCGCCACCAGGCGCAGACGGCCAGGAAGCTCACGCTCGCAACCCAGACATAGATCGCGCGCTCGAGGCGCGGCGAAATGTTGCGCGCCATCCAGGCCCGCGCGCCGGTGCGCGCGAAGACGGAGTGATGCAGCGCGAAAATCGAAAAGAGCGCGACGTTAAACGTAAGCGGCGCCCACAGCGCGGGATCCGGCGCTCTGCGATCGAGCCCGAAGAGGTAGAACCAGAGGAAGTAGCCGATCGAGGCGGCGAACAGCCCGCCGCCGGCGATCGAGAAGGCACGGCCGATCACAGGCGCATATTATAGGAAGGATGGCGCGCGATGATTCCGATCGGGTCGTGATTTCCGGCCTCGGCGCCGTATCGCCGTTCGGGCCGGGCCGCGATCGGTACTGGTCGGCGATCCGCGGCGGCGAAAGCGGCGTGCGCGAGATTACCGCCTTTGACGCGTCGCGGTATGCGTGCCGGGTTGCCGCGCCGGTGCCCGACGAGGATGACGAGGCGCGCGCACGTGACGCGTCGGAGGCGGAGGCGCGGGACGAGGATGGCGCGGGGCGCGCCGATCCGCGGCGGTATTCGAAGGCCTCGCGCATCGCGGTGCGGGCCGCGCGCGAGGCGTGGGCCGACGCCGGGCTGAACGGAGCCGACCGCGCGGCCGGCGTCATTGTCGGCAGCGGCGCGGGCGGCGTCGACGTGGCGGAGCGGCAGTATCGCGAGTTTTTCTCCGAGGCGTGGAACCGCGTGTCGCCCTATGCCATACCCGTGTCGATCGTCGGCATGGTCTCCTCGGAAATCTCGATCGCCCTCGGCCTGCACGGCATCAGTCATGTGCTGTCGACCGGCTGCACCAGTTCCACCGACGCCATGGGCTATGCCGCGTCGCTCATCAGGAGCGGCGACGCCGACGTGCTCGTCACCGGCGGCGCCGACGCCTGCGTGACGTCGGGGATGATCTTCGGGTTCTCGCGGATGCGGGCGGTGTCGACCGGCTACAACGACACGCCGTCGAAGGCGTCGCGGCCCTTCGACCGCGGGCGCGACGGGTTCGTGCTCGGCGAGGGCGCATGGATGTTCGTGCTCGAGCGCGAGTCGCGCGCGCGCGCGCGGGGCGCGGTGCCCTACGCGAGCGTCGACGGCTATGGATCGACGTGCGATGCGTACCACCGCGTGCAGATGGATCCGGACGGCGCCGAGATCGTGCGCGCGATGTCGCTCGCCATCCAGCGGTCGGGGCGCGCGATCGAGGACATCGGCTACGTCAACTATCACGGCACGTCGACGCAGCTGAACGACGCGGTGGAGGCGCGGTGCGTGCGTCAGCTGTTCGGCAGCCGCGCGGAGCGCGTGCCGGGATCCTCCACCAAGTCGATGATCGGCCATCCGCAGGGCGCGAGCGGCGCGGCCGGCATGGCCGCCGCCGCGCTCGCGCTGCGGCACAACTTCCTGCCGCCGACGATCAATCAGGACGACCCGGATCCCGCATGCGGCCTCGACGTCATTCCCAACCGCGGCCGCGCCGCGGAAGTCGAAGCGGCGCTGTGCAACTGCCTCGGGTTCGGGTCGAAGAACTCGGCGGTTGTGTTGGGGAGAATCTGATGCGGGTCGTTCGGGGGTTTGGAGGTTCGGAGGTTCGGGGGTTCGCTTGTGGCGGCTCTCGCCGACCGCCTGCTGCTCCTGGCCGAACCGGATCAACGAACCTCCGAACCCACGAACTCACGAACCCCCGAACCCCATGATCGACGTCCTGATCGTCGGCGCCGGACCCGCGGGCTCGCTGGCCGCGCTGGGGCTGGCGCGCGCGGGGGCGCGCGTGCTGGTGCTGGAGCGCGCGCGCTTCCCGCGCCACAAACTCTGCGGCGACACGATCAATCCCGGCGCGGTGCGCGAGCTCGAAGCGGCCGGCGTCGCCGGCTGCGTGCGCCCGCGCGCGATTGCGATCGACGGCATGCGGGTCACCGGCGAGCGCGGCGTCAGCGTCGACGGCGCGTACCCGGGAGGCGCCGAAGGGCTCGCGATCCCGCGCGACGCGCTCGATACGATCCTGGCAGACGCCGCGCGCGCGGCGGGCGCCCGCGTGGAGTTCGGCGCGCGCGTGACGGGCCCGCTGGTCGACGCGCGCGGCCGCGTCGCGGGCGTTTCCGTCATGTGCGCGTCGAAGCGCGAAGCGGTGCCGGTGCCGGCGCGCCTGACGATTGCGGCCGACGGCCGGCGATCGGCGATTGGCATGCGCCTGGGTCTGGCGCGCCATCCGCAGCGGCGGCGGTGGGCCGTTGGCGCGTACTTCGAGGACGTGCACGGGATGTCGGCATCGGGTGAGATGCACATTCGCGGCGGCGCGTACCTCGGCATCGCGCCGCTTCCCGGCGGTGTCGCGAATGTCTGCTTCGTCACCAGCCGGCGCTCGGGCTGGCGCGACCCGGAGGGGCAGCTGCTCGGCGCGATTGAAACGACGCCCGGCATTTGGGAGCGGTTCGCCGACGCGCGGCGCGTCTCGGCCGTCTCGGTGCTGGGCCCGCTTGCCGTCGACGCGCCGGTCGCCGGCGCGCCGGGCCTGCTGCTCGCGGGCGACGCCGCCGGCTTCATCGATCCGATGACCGGCGACGGTCTGCGCTTCGCCTTCGCCGGTGCGCGGCTCGCGGCCGATTCCGCGCTTGCCGCGCTCGACGGCGGCGACATCGTCACCGCCTGGCAGGAGCTGACCGCGCGGCGCCGCGCGCTGTTCTCCCCCAAATGGCGTTTCAACCGCACGCTGGCCGCGCTGGTCGATCATCCGGCGGGTGTCGGTCTTGCGAGCGCGGGCGCGCGGCTCGCGCCCTCGCTGGTGCGGCGCCTGATCGCGATGGCGGGTGACGCGGCGTGAGCCTTCTCTGGGCGGCCGGCGCCCTGATCGCGGCGTTCCTCCTGATCGAGCTCATCGTCTCGACCCGCAACGAGCGCCGCCTCCGCGCGCGCGGCGCAATCGAGCCGGCAGACGATGTCTGGCGGATCATGTCGATCGCGTATCCCGCCGCGTTCATCGCGATGGTTGTGGAAAGCCGGGTGCGCGGCGGGCCTTCGGCGGGCTGGTTCGCCGCCGGCCTCGGCATCTGGACCCTGGCCAAACTGCTCAAAGGCTGGGCGGTTGTGACGCTCGGCGACCGGTGGTCTTTCCGCGTGCTGGTGCTTCCGGGCGAGCCGCTCGTGACGCGCGGTCCCTACAAGTGGATGAGACACCCGAATTACGTCGCGGTGGCCGGGGAATTGATCGGCGCCGCCGTGATGCTGGCCGCGCCATACATGGGTGTAGTGTTCACGGCGCTGTTCGTGGAGATCATGCGGCGGCGGGTGCAGGTCGAGGAGCGCGCGCTGGGGCTTCGCGGCATGTGAGCCGTGGCCAACACCGCCTGAGCTGGGCGTCGTGCGGGCCCGTCCGCGCGGGGTTGCCCTGCGTCCTAACGCTATAATCGCGAATGGGTTCCATGGAGGTGCGACCAGGGGCGCGGCGCCTGCGTGGGGCGCGGCGGCCGGCGCTGCTCTCCGTCATGGCCGTGTGTGTGGCCGCCCTCACTCCCGCATTCGCACAGGCGCCAGTTCCCGCACAGGCACCGGCTCGCACACACGCACCCGCTTCCACACAAGCGCCGGCGCCGTTCGCCTGGCGCACGCATCTCGCCCACGGCGACCGCGCGGCGGTCGAGGCGTTTGCCGCCGCCAATCCGAATCATCCAGACGTGCCGGTCGCCCTCGCCGCGCTCGCGCGCATGCGCGGAGACGACGAGGCCGCGCTCGAGTATCTAGGGCCGTCGGCGGCCGCCGGCCAGGCCGACGCCTCTCTCGAGCTCGGGCTGCTGCTGCTGGAACTCGGGCAGCCCGCGGAGGCGCGCGCGGCGCTCGGCGGCGTCGGCGGCGCGCTCGGGCCCACCGACAGCGGGATGGCCTATGCGCGCGTGGCGCGCGCCGTTGCCGCGATTGGCGATCCCCGGCAGGCCGACGCGCTCTTCCGCGCCGCCGCGACGCGCTCGCCGGGAGAGCCGCTGATCTACGCGTGGTGGGGCGATCTCTTTCTCGCGCGGCACGCGGCCCCTGCCGATATCGCGCGCACGTATCGTGACGCGCTCGAGCGCGATGCGAAATGGGCGCCCGCGCATCTCGGCCTCGCGCGCGGACTCGAAGACACCGATCGCGAAGCCGCGAGCGCGGCGCTGACGCGCGCCCTGGAGATCGATCCGTCCCTGGTCGAGGCGCATCTGATGCTGGTCGATCGCGCGCTCGACGCCGATCGGCGCGCCGACGCGGCCGCGGCGCTCGACAACGCCGCGGCGTCCGGCGCCGCGCGCTACGACGTCCAGGTGCGCCGCGCCGTCATAGCGCTGCTCGACGATCGCAGCGCCGACTTCGACGCGGCCGTCGCGGCGCTGATGGCGCGCCGGCCCGGCAGCGGCGAAGTCTTCCGCGTTGCCGCGAAGGCCGCGGCGCGGCAGTACCGGTTCGACGACGCGGTGGCGCTGGGACGGAAGGCGGTTGCCGCCAACGAACAGGACATCCGCGCGTGGGCCGAGCTCGGCATGCACCTGTCGCGGGCCGGCGACGAAACCGCGGCGTACGAGGCGCTGTCGCGCGCGTTCCGCGCAGACCCGTACGATCCGATCACGTACAACCTTCTGAACATGCTCGAGACGCTCGGCACGTTTGCCAGCGTGTCGCACGACGTCGCGACGATCCGCCTGCACCCGAACGAGCAGGCGCTGCTCGAGCCCTACGTGAAGCAACTCGTCACCGCGGCGCTCGACAGCTTCGAGCAGCGCTACGGCCATCGTCCCGCCGCGCCGCTGCACGTGCAGATCTTCAACGACCATGACGACTTCGCCGTGCGCACGGCGGCGCTGCCGGGCGTGCTGATGAACGCGCTCGGCGTCTGCTTCGGCCGCGTGGTGGCGATGGTGTCGCCAAAGGCGCGCACGCCGGGCTCATTCTCGTGGCAGGAAACGCTGTGGCACGAGCTGGCGCACGTCGTGACGCTGCAGCTGTCGAATCAGCGCGTGCCGCGCTGGCTCACGGAAGGTATTTCGGTCTACGAAGAACGCCGCGCGCGCCAGGGCTGGGGGCGCGAAGGCGATCTGCCGTTCGCGCAGGCGCTGGCATCGGGCAAGGCGCTGCGCCTGACCGATCTCGAGGGCGGCTTCATGCGGCCCGACACCGTGGGCCTCGCCTACTACGAGGCGTCGTTGCTGGTCGAGCACATCGAGCGCAACGAAGGCATCGGCGCGATCCGCGCGCTGCTGCTGGCCTATGGGGAAGGGCTGTCGACCGAGGCGGTGGTCACGCGCGTGCTGGGCATGGACCTGGCCGCGCTCGACAGCCGCTTCTTCGCGGACGTCGGCGCGCGCTACGCGCCCCTGATGCGCGCGCTTGCGCCTGCGATGGAATCCGGGGCCGCCGGCGACACCCTGGGCGGCCTGCTGGCGATGGGCGATGCGATGCTGGCCGACGGCAACGCGGAGGGCGCGCGCGAGGCGTACGAGCGGGCCGCCGCGCTCGTGCCGCATGCGGCCGGCGACGCCAGCCCGCACATCCGCCTCGCCAATCTCGCGCTGAAGGCCGGCGATCGCGTGCGCGCCCGCGCCGCCCTGCGCGCGGCGCTCGACGCCGACTACGCCAACGTCGACCTCGCGCGCCGCCTCGCGGCGATGGCCGGCGAGGACGGCGACGCCGACGCCTCGCGCGCCGCCTGGGCGCGCATCATCGAGATCGATCCGTTCGACCCGGCCGCGCACGCGCACGAGGGGCGCGCGGCCATGGCCGAGGGCCGCTACGACGTCGCCGAGCGCGAGTTCCGCGCCGCGATTGCCGCCGGCGCCGTGAACCTGCCCGACGCGCACACCGACCTCGGCGAAGCCCTGCTCGCGCTGGGCCGCAACGACGACGCGCGCCGGCACGCGGTACGGGCGCTCGAGAACGCGCCTACGTACGAGCGGGCCCAGACGCTGCTGCTGAAGACCGTCGGGAAAGCCAAATGATTCGGACAAAGATCCTGCTCGCCGCCGCGATTGCCGCGCTGCTTGCCGCGCCCGCCGTCCTCCTGCGCATGTCTCCGGCCGGCGCGCAGGAAGGCGCCGCGCCCGATCCGCGGTTTGCCGGCCTCGAGTGGACGTTCGCGCGCGTGCGCTATTCCTCGCAGATGGGCGGCGGACGTCGCGGCTTCTACGGCCGCGGCGATTTCGACAATCCCTGGGCCATCGACATGCCGGCGGCCGAGCAGAACCTCTCGCGCCGTCTGCGCACCGTGACGACCATCAAGGTCAACGATCCCATCGTCGTCGGTCTCGAGGACGAGCACCTGTGGCAGCACCCCTGGCTCTACATCGTGGAGCCGGGCAATCTTGCGCTCAGCGATACGGAGGCGGCGAACCTTCGCGAGTTCCTGCTGCGCGGCGGCACGCTGACCTTCGACGACTTCCATGGCCCGTACGAGTGGGCCAACCTCGAGAACGAGCTGCGGAAGGTGTTTCCCGACCGGCCGATCGTCGATCTGCCGCCCGACCATCCGATCTTCAGCTGCTTCTACCAGATCGACGTCTATCCGCAGATTCCCGGCATCGGCTCGTTCATGAACGGCCGCACGTGGGAAAAGGGCGGCTACGAGGCCAAGCTGCGCGCCATCGTCGACGACCGCGGCCGGGCGATGGTGCTGATCAACTGGAACACCGACATGGCCGACGCGTGGGAGTGGTCGAACGCCCAGGACTATCCGGGCTATCTGAAATACACGGCCGAGTCCTACCGTATGCAGATCAACGAAATCATTTACGCGCTGACGCATTAGACCGGAGCCTCATGACGCCCACTGCAGAGAACGTGGCGGCGAGAGCGGAAGCGCTCGCGGCCGGCCGCGCCCGCATCCTTGCCGAAGTCCGCAAGGTCATCGTCGGACAGGACGACGTCATCGAACAGGTGCTGATTGCGCTCTTCACGGGCGGGCACTGCCTCATCACCGGCGTGCCCGGGCTGGCCAAGACGCTGCTCATCAAGACGCTGGCGTCGATTCTGGATCTGTCGTTCAAGCGCATTCAGTTCACGCCCGACCTGATGCCGGCCGACATCACGGGCACCGAGATTCTCGACGAGCAGGGCGGCACGCGAGCCATGCGCTTCGTGCACGGGCCGATCTTCGCGAACATCATTCTGGCCGACGAGATCAACCGGACGCCGCCCAAGACGCAGGCGGCGCTGCTCGAGGCGATGCAGGAGTACCACGTGACGGCCGCCGGCCACACCATGAGCCTCGAGCGGCCGTTCTTCGTGCTCGCGACGCAGAACCCCATCGAGCTCGAGGGCACGTACCCGCTTCCCGAGGCGCAGCTCGATCGCTTCATGTTCAACCTCGTCATGACGTACCTCTCGGAAGACGACGAGGTGCGGGTGGCGACGTCGACGACCGGCACAAACCGCCCGAAGACCGAGCGCGCGATGTCGGCGGCCGAGATTCTCGAGGCGCAGGAACTGGTACGGGAGGTGGTCGTGGCCGACGAGATCGCGCGCTACGCGGTGCGCATCTCGGCGATGTCGCGGCCGTCGCCGTCGGCGCCGGAGTTCGTCACGAAGTGGGTGAAGTGGGGCGGCGGCCTGCGCGCGTCGCAGGCCATGGTGCTCGGCGCCAAGGCGCGCGCGCTGATGAACGGGCGCTATCACGTGTCGGCCGACGACATCCGCGCGCTCGCGCATCCCGTGCTGCGCCATCGCATCGTCCCGAATTTCTACGCGGAATCCGAGCGCATCAGCGCCGACGACATCGTCACCCGTCTGCTCGACATGGTGCCGGCCCCGTGATCGAAGCCCCGGGTCTCAGCCACATCGACCCGGCGGTCATCGCGCGGCTGGGCTCGCTCGAGCTGAAGGCGCGCGCCATCGTGGAAGGCTTCATTTCCGGGCTGCACCGCAGCCCGTTCCGCGGCTTCAGCGTGGAGTTCGCCGAGTACCGGCCATATCTGCCCGGCGACGATCTGACGACGCTCGACTGGAAGGTGTACGCGCGCAGCGACCGGCACTTCGTCAAGAAGTTCGAGGAAGAAACGAACGTCGAGTGCCACCTGCTCGTGGACGTGAGCCGATCGATGAACTACGGCACCGGCGCGATGACCAAGCGGGAGTACGCGGCGACACTGGCCGCGTCCCTGGCGTACCTGATGCAGCGTCAGCGCGACGCGGCCGGTCTGCTCGCGTTCGACAATGACATCGTGCGCCGCGTGCCGTCGAGCGCGCGGCCGGGGCACCTGCGCGTGATTCTGGCCGAGCTCGATCGGCTGCCCGAGGGACGCGAGTCGGATGTCGCGAAGCCGCTCGAGCGGCTGGCGGCGGCGCTGATCCGGCGCGGCATCATCGTGTTGATCTCCGATCTGCTCGACGATCCGGCGAAAGTGATCAAGGGTCTCGAGCTGCTGCGCGCGCGCGGATCCGACGTCGTCGTGTTCCAGGTCCTCGACCGCGCCGAGCTCACGTTTCCCTTCGAGGACGCGACGCAGTTTCAGGATCTGGAGACGGGGCGTGAAGTGCTGACGCGCCCGGCTGACGTCCGCGACGCGTATCTGGCGTCGCTCGGCGACATCTTCGCGCGCTACACGGAAGCGTTCGGCGCCGCGGGCATCGAATACGTGCGGCTCGACACGCACGAGCCGCTCGACGCGGCGCTGTCGGCGTGGCTGGGCGCGCGCGCGAGGCGTCGCTGATGCAGCTGCTGGCTCCGCTGTTCCTCGTGGGTCTGGCGGCCGTCGCGATACCGGTGTGGCTGCACCTGGTGCGCCAGCACCGCGCGGCCGTGATGCCGTTTTCCGCGGTGAAGCTGATTCAGCCCGCGCCCATCGAGCAGCAGTCGATGCGCCGCCTGAGAGACATCCTTCTGCTGATCCTTCGCGCCGCCGCCGTCGCGCTGCTCGCGCTGGCGTTCGCGCGGCCGTTCTTCGCGTCGGCTTCCGCGCCCGTGCCGGTGACCATGGTGGCGGTCGATGTGTCGGCGAGCATGAGCGGCGAGACGCGGTTCGAAGCCGCGAGAGCCGCCGCGCGGGCCGCGATCGACGAGGCGCCCGCCGATCACCGCGTCGGTGTTGCGGCATTCGATCACACCGGCCGCACGGTGCTGCTGCCGCAGTCGGATCGCGGCGCGGCGCGCGCGGCGGTCGACCGGCTGCAGCCTGGGTTCGGCGCCACGCGGTACGCCGCGGCCATCGCGTCGGCGGCCGATGCGTTCGGCCTCGCGCCCGGCCGGTTGATCGTGGTCACGGACCGGCAGCGTGCCGGATGGGCCGGCGCAGCCGCCGCCAGAGTGCCGCCGGGCGTCGAGGTCGTCTGGATGGCCGTGGATCCGCCGGCTCGAAACCTTGCGGTGACGGCCCTCGCGGTGCGCGGCGGCAGGGCGCGCGTGACGGTGGTGAACGGCGGCAGGGAGCCGGCCTCGGCCACGCTGGCACTCGAGGCGCGCGTCCCGGGAAGCGCCGCGGGCTCGCGGCTGGGCGCGCGGGAGCTCTCGATAGGGGCGGGCGAGACGCAGGAGATCGAGTTCAGGGAGCCGCTGCCGGGGTCGGGCGACCTGACTGCGACGCTGGCCGACACCGGCGGCGTGCCGGCCGACGATGCGCGGCATCTGGTGCTGGATGAGGCGCCGGCGCGGCGCGTGCTGATTGTGACGTCGGGCCTCGACGAGGATCGTGAAGCCTATTACGTGCGGCACGCGCTGGCCGCGGCACCAGGCGGGCAGCGCATCGACGTCAGGATTGCCGGCGGCACGGCCGTGCGCGATCGGCTGCCCGCGATGCTGGCGGACGCCGACGTCGCGCTGGTGCTGTCGACGCGCGGCATCGAGCGCAGCGGGCCGCCGGCGATTCGCGCCTTCCGCGAAGCGGGCGGCGGAGTCGTGCTGGTGGCCGGGCCGACGTCCGAGCCCGCCGTGCTGGCGGAGATGCTGGACGCGGGTGACACGCGCGCGGTGCCCGGCACGGCCGGCGCCGAGGCGCTGGCGCTGTCGGATGCGCGGCATCCGGTGTTTGCCTCGCTCGGGCCCCTGGCCGGCGCGCTCGGTTCGGCGCGCGTGACGCGCGCGATGTTCCTGGAGTCGGACCGGCTCGCGGTGCTGGCCCGCTACACAAGTGGATCGGCCGCCCTCGCGGAGCGCCGGCGCACGGGCCGGGAAGGCCGGACGCTCGTGCTGACCACGGACGTCTCGAACGCGTGGAACGATCTCGCGCTGCATCCGGCGTTCGTGCCGTTGATCCATGAGATGACGGCGCACGTCGACGGCCGGCCGAAGCGCGCGCGCGAGTACGTCATCGGGTCGCCCGACGCGCCGTCGGTCCGCCCCGGCATTGTCATGCTGCCGGGCCGCGACGGCTGGCGCATGGCCGTGAACGTGGACGCGGCCGAAAGCGACAGCGCCATGTTCCTCGACGCGGAGGCCGAAAGCCGCATCGTGGTGGATGACGGCGTGGAGCAGCGGGCCGCGCTCGCGCGGCGGGAGCGCGAAGCCGAGCATCCATTGTGGCGCTACGCGATCGCGGCGATGCTCGCGATGCTGCTGATCGAGGGACTGGCCGGGCGGCGTGCCGCGCCATCGGCGGCGGGAACTGGAACGCGGAGGTCGTATGTCGGGACGTAGCGAGTTCGAAACGTGGCTGTCGGCGACGTCGGGCCGCAGACGGCGGGCGGCGCTGTGGCGCGCGGGCGCCGCGGGCGCGGTTGCGGTGGCCGCGGCGCTGGCGCTGGCGGCGACGGCCGACCGCGTGCTGGCGCCGTCGGGCTGGGCCCTTGTCGCGCTCGCGTTCGCGTCGCTGATCCTGGCGGCGGCCATCTTCGGCGTGCTGCTGCTGCGCGCGTCGGCGCGCGATCCGCACGCGCGCGTGGCCGCGCTTGCCGATCAGGAGCGTCCCGACTTCGAGGACCGCGTCAAGACGGCCGTCGATCTGATCCAGCGTCCGGCGCCGGGCGTCTTCGACGATCTCGTGCTGTCGCAGACGACGAGGCACGTGGCTGTCGCGGATCTGCCCGTGACCAACGACGAGTCCGGCGCGCGCCGCGGCATGCGGCTGGCCGCCGCGTCCGCGCTTGCGCTCGTCATCGCGATGGCCGCCGCGTGGCCGACGCTGCGCGATGCCGGCACGACCGCCGGCGTGCTGATGTTCCCCGGCTCGCTTGCGCTGTCGGTGGAGCCGGGCGACGTGCGCGTGCCGATTGGGAAGCCCGTGACGATTGCCGTCACGGCCGCGGGCCTGCCCCGGGCGAACCTGCGAGAGGTGCCGACACTCATCCTCACCACCGAATTCGCCTCGGCGTCGGGCGCCATGCTGAGGGCGCCGGCGCTCACGAATGCCGACTTCATGCACGTTACGCCGCCCGTGACCGAAAGCTTCACGTACAAGGTGGCGTTCGGCCGCGTGTCGACGCGCGAGTACCGCGTCGAGGCGCTTCCGTACCCGAACGTCGAAGCCATCGATCTCTCGTACCGCTACCCGGCGTGGAGCGGTCTCGAGCCGCGGGAGGACAAGGACAGCGGCGACGTCTACGGCCCCGAAGGCACACAGGTGCGGATGCAGGTGCGCTTCGACAAGCCGGCGCGCGAGGCGGCGCTCGTCATGGGCGACGGCACGCGCGTGCCGCTCGCGATCTCGACTAATCCGGCAATCTCCGAGACCGCCCTCACCCTCGCGAAAGACAGCTCGTACCGCATCGAAGTCACCGACACCGACGGCCTCCAGGCTGCCGACGACACCGAATACTTCATCCGCGTGATGGACGATGCGCCGCCCGACGTGCGGATCGTCCGGCCGTCGGGCGACCAGCGCGTGACGGCGCTCGCCGAGGTCGCCGTCGAGGCGCGGGCCGACGACGACCATGGCGTGCGCAGCCTGGAGCTGGTCTACGCCGTACGGGGACAGGACGAGCGGGTCGTCCCGATCGGCGGAGACGGCAGCCGCAGCGCCTCGGGCCGGCATCTGATCTATCTCGAGGATCTCGACGTGAAGCCGGGCGACTTCGTGTCGTTCCATGCGCGCGCGCGCGACGTGGCGCGCGGAAAGCAGTCCACTGAAGGCCGCAGCGACATCTTCTTTCTCGAGATCAAGCCGTTCGAGGAGGAGTTCGCCGCCGCGCAGAGCATGGCGCAGGCCGGCGCCGGCGCCGCGTCGCGCCAGCTGCAGGGACTTGCCGCCGCCCAGAAAGACATCATCGTCGCCACGTGGAAGCTGGAGCGGCGAACAGGAGCGGGACGATCCGCCGCCGACCTGAAAGCGGTGGCGCAGGCGCAGCGCGAGCTGCGGCAGCGCACGGCGCAGGCGGCGGCCCAGGCCGGTGCGCCGGAGGTCCCGCGGCCGCGCCGCGGCAGGCGTGGTGAGCCCGAGCCGCCGCAGCCGGCGGCCCACGAGGAAGAGGATCCGGCCGTGCTGCTGGTGCGCGCCGGCGACGCCATGGAGCGCGCGACGGCGGAGCTCGACGCGAGCCGGCCGAAGCCCGCGCTCGATCATGAGAACGCCGCGCTCAACGAGCTGCTGCGCATCGAGGCGCAGGTGCGGCGCCGCGAGATCATGCAGGCGCAGAATCAGGCTGCCGGAGGCGGCGGAGGCCGTCAGACGGGCAATCAGGATCTGTCGGCGCTGTTCGATCGCGAGCTGCAGCGGCAGCAGCGCACCAACTACGAGAACCGCGCGAACGCCCCCGCGGAGCCGCAACAGCAGCAGGAGCAGGAAAGCGAGGCGCTGCGCCGCGTGCGCGAGATGGCGCAGCGGCAGGAGGCGCTGCGACGTGAGCAGGAGGAACTGGCGCGCGCGAATATGACGGCCGAGGAGCGCACGCGACGGCTCGAGCGGCTGCGCCGCGATCAGGAGCAGCTGCAGCGGCAGGTCGAGCAGCTCGCGCGGCAGCTGGATCAGCAACGCGGCCAGCAGGGCGAGCAGGGCCAGCAGGGCCAGCAGGGCCAGCAGGGCCAGCAGGGACAGCAAGGCCAACAGGGCCAGCAGGGCCAGCAGGGACAGTCCGGCCAGCCGGGGCAGGCGGGACAGGGGCAGGGCGCGCGCGACGCGTCGCAGGCCAACGCGAGCGAAGCCTCGCGGGCAATGTCGGAGGCCGCCGGAAGTCTCGGGCGCGAGGATCTCGAGCGCGCGGGACAGCAGAGCGCGCGCGCGGCCGAGGCGCTGCGCAATCTGGAGCGCGAGCTGCGCGATCGGGAGCAGGGCGGGCAGTCCCGGGCAATGAACGACGCGAGGCTGGAGGCGCAGCAGCTTGCCGAGGCGCAGCGGCGCCTCGCCGAGGATGCCGCGCGCGTCGCGCGCGACGGCGCGAACCCCGACGCGGCGCGCCGTCTCGCGGGCGAGAAGGAGCGACTCGCCGAGCGGCTCGACGCGCTCGGCCGCAGGCTCGAAGGCGGCCAGCAGGGCAGGCAGGGCGCGCAGGGATCGCAGGGCCGCCAGGCCGGCACGAATCAGGCGGACCAGCTCGCGCGCGACGCGGCGGCCTCGTCACGGCGGCTCGCCCGCGATCAGCGCGCCGCGGCCGAGAGTTGGCGCGGCCAGCCCGGCGCCGCGGGCACACTCGCCGAAGGCGAGGCGCGCGCGGCCGCGGATCTCGAACAGCTGGCGCGGCGGCTCGGGGCGCCGCCGTCAGGAGCCGGCGAAGCCGACGCGCGCCGGCTCGCCAACGAGCTGGACGAGGCCCGCGCCACGCGCGAGCGGATCGCCGATCTCGAGCGCCAGATCAACGAGATGCGCCGCCAGGCCGAAGCGGGCGCGCGCGGCCAGGGTGAGAACGCGTCACGTCGGCTCGAGGATCTGCAGCGGCAGTTCGGCCGCGAAGCGCAGCGCGCGCAGGAGCTGGCGAACCGAGGCGGGCAGAACGCCCAGGGACGCGCCGACGGGCGGCGCGAGGGAGCGGAGCGGGGCGATGGAGCCGGACGCGCGGGCACGCCCGAGGCGGCATGGTCGCCGAGCCGCTCGGCGCCCGGCACCGAGCAGTGGAAGCAGGATTTCTCGAAGTGGGAGTCGATGCGCCGCGACGTCGCGCAGGCGCTCGAGGCGTACGAGGCGTCGGTTACCGCGAAGCTGGCCGAAACGCTCGCGGCCGAGCGCCTGCACGCCGGCTACGACGCGCGCACGCCGGAAGCCTGGCGCAAGCTCGTCGCCGATTACTACGAAGCCATCGCCAAACGGAGGGATCGCTAGCGCGCGATGTCCTTCGCCTCACCCATCCCGCTCTGGGCGCTTGCCGCCGCCGTTGCCGCGTTCACCGCCGCGGCTTTCGCGGCGTACCGCCACGACTGGCTGGCGCTGTCGCGGCGTCGCGCGGCCACGCTCGTGGCGCTCCGGACGCTGTCGCTCGTCACGCTGCTCCTGCTGCTGCTCCGGCCCGTCATGCTCGAGCCGCTGCCGCCCGGCGGCACCGCCGTGGCGGTGCTCGTCGACGCGTCGCGCAGCATGGGTATCGACGACACCGGCGAATCGCGTCTCGCGCGCGCCCGCGCGCTCGTCGGCGAGCGCATCCAGCCGGCGCTCGCCACGGCGTTCGACGTCAGCGTGTTCACGTTCGGCGGCAGCGTCAGCGATCATCCGCTTGCCGAAACCGCCGCGATCGAGCGGCGCAGCGATTTGCGCGGCGCCATCGCCGACGTGCGCAGCCGCTATCGCGATCGCCGCCTGGCGGGCACCGTGGTGCTCTCGGATGGCGCCGACACCGGCGGTCTGACCGCCTCGGCCGCCGGCGGCGCGCCGGTGTTCGCCGTGCCGATCGGCGCGCCGGAGCCGGCGCTCGATCGCGAGGTCGTCTCACTCTCGGTCGATGAGGAAGCGCAGCTCCAGTCCCTCATCGATCTCTCCATCATCGTCGCGGCCCGCGGCACGCGCGATCCGTTCACACTGCGCGTGCTCGAGAACGGCCGCGCGGTGCACAGCCGCCGCGTCGAGCCGTCGAGCGCCGCAGGGCCGATTCGATTCGTCGTGCCGGTGGCGCCGCCGCGGGATGCCCCCGCCGTCTACAGCGTCGAAGTGGACGAGCATCCGGAAGAGCGCGTGCGGACCAACAACCGGCGGGCCGTGCTCGTGCGGCCTGCCGAGCGGCGCCGCACGGTGCTACTGGTCGAAGGCGCCCCGGGGTTCGAGCACAGCTTCCTCAAGCGCGCGCTGTCGGGCGATCCGGCGCTCGAAGTCGATGCGGTGGTGCGCAAGGGACAGAACGAGGAAGGGGAACAGACGTTCTACGTGCAGGCCACGGCCGACCGCGCGCCGGCGCTGGCCTCCGGCCTTCCAGTCCGCGTCGAGGACCTGTTCCGGTACGACGCGCTGGTGCTCGCCAACGTCGAGGCCGACACGCTCTCGACGGCGCAGCTCGCGCTCGTCGAGGCGTTCGTCGCGAAGCGGGGCGGCGGGCTGCTCGTGCTCGGCGCGCGCTCGTTCGACCGCAACGGCCTCCGCGACACGCCGATCGAAGCCGCGCTGCCGGTGTCGCTCACCGATCGAGGGGACGATGCGGGAGCGGGCGGCGGGCGGGCGGATGCGAACCGCCTCACGCTGACGGCCGACGGCCTGCTGCATCCCATCATGCGCGTGGCGGCCGGCGGCGAGGCGTCGCGCGAGCAGTGGCTCGCCGCGCCGAGTCTGGCGTCGACCGCCGGTCTCGGCGGCCCGCGTCCGGGCGCCGTGGTGCTGGCCACCGCCGGCAGCTCCGGCGGTCTCGGACGTCCGCTCGTCGCGGTGCAGCGCTACGGCGAAGGCCGGTCGATGATCTTCGGCGGTGAAGCCGCATGGCGCTGGCGAATGATGATGCCGGCCACCGACGGCACGTACGACAGCTTCTGGCGGCAGAGCATGCGATGGCTCGCCGGCGCGAGCCCGCGCGCGATCGAAGTGCATGGGCCTGTCGACGCGATGCCCGGCGAACCGGTCAGAGTCAACATCCGGGTGCGCAATGCCGCGTTCGCGCCCGCGCCGGGCGCGGTGGTCAGCGTCGCCGTCGAGGGCCCGGCCGGCGAGCGCGAGTCGCCGGTGCCGGCCGCCGCCGACGACCCGGCACTGAGGACGGCCGTGTTCACGCCGGCGCAGGACGGCGTGTACCGCGTCACCGCGCGGGTCCGCTGGCCGGACGGCCGCGCCGAGTCGGCATCGACGTCGGTGCTCATCGGCGGCACCGACGCGGAGATGGCCGAGCCCTGGCGCCACGACGCCGCGCTCGCGCGTATCGCCGAGGAATCGGGCGGCGCCCTCGTCGCCGAGGCCGATCTCGACACGCTGCCCGCGCTCCTCGAAAAGGCCGCGGGCGCGCCCGAGCTGCGCGAGAAGGAGCTCTGGCATCATCCGCTCGTGTTCATGATGCTGATCGCCCTGCTTGGCGCCGAATGGAGCCTGAGGCGCCGGTGGGGGCTCCGCTGAATTGCTGTCATCGTCTCGCCCTGGCGGCCGGGCTCGCCCTGGCCGCCGTGTCTCCTGCGCTCGCGCAGGAGCGGTTCGCGCTTGTTGTGGAGGGCGCGCCGGGCGAGGCGAAGTATGCCGAGCAGCACGCGGCGTGGCGCGAGAAGCTCGCGAAGATTCTGCGCGAGACGTACAAGATTCCCGAGCAGCAGCTGGTCGTGCTCGAGGGATCGGGAAGGGAGGCGCCTGCCACCGCCGGCGCCGTCCGCGCCGCGCTGCAGCGCTTCAGCGCGGCGATGCGGCCCGCCGACATCGCGCTGATCGTGCTGATCGGCCACGGCACGTTCGACGGCCAGGACGCGAAGTTCAATCTCGTCGGGCCGGATCTGTCCGCGCGCGAATGGAAGGCGCTGATCGACACGCTGCCGGGTGAGGTCGTGTTCGTCAACACCGCCAGCGCCAGCTCGCCGTTCATTGCGGCGCTCGCCGGCCCGCGCCGCGTCGTCATCACCGCGACCGCGATTCCGGCGCAGCGCTTCCACACGACGTTCGCGGAGTACTTCATCGATGGTCTCGCGCAGAGTGATGCGGACATCGACCGCAACGGCCGGCGCTCGGTCTTCGAGGCGTTCGCGTACGCGTCACTCCGCGTGCGGCAGCATTACGAGCAGCGCGGCCAGCTCGCCACCGAGCGGGCGCTGCTCGATGATGACGGCGACGGCAAGGGGCGGGAGTCGGGCGGCGAAGGCACCGACGGCGAGCGGGCGAGCCTGGCCTATCTCGACGCCGACCGCGCCGCGATTGTCACGGATCCAGACCTGTTGCGCCTCATGCAGCGCCGCGACGGGCTGCTGCTGGAGCTCGAGGAGCTGAAGAAGCGGCGCCTGATGATGCCGCCGCTCGAGTACGACGGCCTGCTCGAGAAGCTGCTGATCGATCTCGCGCTCGTCTCGCGCGACATCCGCGCCCGGACGTAGGATATCCTTGCCATCATGCAATGCCGTTCCTGCGGCACCGAGATTGCCGACAAGGCCCTCATTTGTTTCCGCTGCGGCACAGCCACGTCCGATCCGGTGCGGCAGCCGTATGTCGCGAAGAAGCCCTCGCTGCCCCTTGCCCTCTTTGGCCTGCTGCTCACCGGAGCGGGCATCGCCGTCGCCGTGGTCACCCCCGGCGTGACGCCGGTGGACGCCGCGGCGGCCGGCATTGCCGCCGTTGGACTCGGCACGATGGGTGCCGCCTGGTTCAGGAAGCGCTGATCCAGGCCATGCATCTCGAAGTCATCGACGCGCAGGGCCGCCGCCACATCGATCTGACCGACGGCACGGCCGACATCTTCCGGATCGGCCGCCGCGAGGGCAACGACCTGCAGCTGGCCGGCACCGAAGTGTCGCGCGACCATGCCGAGATCGTCCGCAGGGATGACGACTGGGTGCTGCGCGACAAGGCGTCGCGCTACGGCACCTACGTCAACGGCGGCCAGGTCACCGAGCATGTGCTGAAGCCGGGCGATCGCGTGAGGCTCGGGCGCGGCGGCGGCGCCGAACTGGTGGTGGGCGACGAGCTCGGCACGAACCTCGGCACCTCCGGCACCGGCGGCGTCAACGACCTGCGCCAGGTGGCGGCGCTGCTCGAGGGCCTCCGCGCGCTCGGCTCGGGCCGCATCCTCGACGAGGTGCTGGCGCTGGTCCTCGACACCGCCATCGAGATCGCGCGCGCCGACCGCGGCTTCATCATGCTCGGTGAAGACAGCGGCACGCTCGCCTTCAAGCTCGCCCGCGGGCGCGACCGCCACACGCTGAGCGACGCGAGCTTCAACACCAGCCGCAAGATTCCCGAGGAGGTCTTCCGCACGGGCGAGCCGCGGCTCGTGGCCGACCTGCTCGACGGCGACCTCGCCGACGTGCACGCGGGCACCGTGGCGCTCGGCATCCGTCACGTCCTGTGCGTCCCGCTGAACCTGGTGCGCTACGTCGACCGCTCCGAAGCCGGGCGCGGCCCGGGCGAGGCGCAGACGCGCATCGGCGTGCTGTATCTCGACAGCCGTGAGAAGGGCGATCTGCTGTCGTCGGCCACCCGCGCGGCCCTCGAGACGCTCGCGACGGAAGCGGCCGTCGCGATCGAAAACGCGCGGCTGTACCGGCAGACGCTTGAAAAGGCGCGCACCGACCAGGAGATCCGGATTGCCGGGCAGATCCAGCAGGCGCTGCTGCCGCAGACGGGCAATCTGCTGCCGTTCTGCGAGACGGCCGCGGCGGCGGTGCCGTGCCGTTCGATCGGGGGCGACTTCTTCGACTGGATGATGCGGCCGAACGGGTCGTTCGCCTTCACACTCGGAGACGTCGCGGGCAAGGGCCCGCCCGCCGCGCTGCTGAGCGCCCTGCTCCAGGGGCTGTTTTCAGCCCAGGTCGCAAGCGCCGACGGTCCGGCGCAGGCGGTCTCGCGCATGAACACCGCGCTGGCGCGCCGCTGCATCGAGTCGCGCTACGCGACGCTCTTCGCGGGCCATCTCGAGCCGGACGGCACGCTGATGACGTGCAACGCGGGCCACAACGCGCCGCTGCTCGTGTCGCGATCCGGTGTCGCCCGGCTCAACGAAGGCGGCATGCCGGTGGGGCTCTTCGAAAGCGCCAACTACGGCGAGGAAACGGTGCAGATGTCTGACGGCGACATGCTGGTGATCTTCAGCGACGGCGTGTCGGAGGCGCTCTCGGCGTCCGAGGACGAGTTTGGCGACGAACGGCTCATCGAAGCGGTGAAGGCAGCCGGGCCGGGCAGCGCGCAGCACGTCGTCGACACGGTGCTCGAGGCGCTCCGCGCCTTCACGCACGGCGCGCCGCAGAGCGACGACGTGACGATGGTGGTGGTGCGGTACCGGACGCCGGAGAAGGCGTGACGCGGGCCCGCGCGCTGCTGCTGATGTGGGCGGTGATCGGCGCGATCGTCTGGCTCGGCGTCTACGACTACATCAGCACGCGCGGCCACAAGGAATACCTGTACAGGAGCGCGGAGCTGCGGCTCGGTATTCAGCCGCCGCCTGGCAAGTCCGCCGACCTGCGCGAGGTCATGGCCGTCGAAGGCCGCCACGCGCTGATCCAGGCCACCGGCTGGGCCGTCTTCATCGTCGCCGCCGGCTGGACGACCGTCTGGGTGCTCAGGAAATGATTCATCCGCTGATTTACGACTGGAACACGCTCGAGCGGCCGGCGCCGTCGGGGCCGCGCGTCATGCTGGACGATGAGACGCTGCGCGACGGGCTGCAGTCGCCGTCGGTGCGGTGTCCGGACATCGATCAGAAGATCCGCATCCTGCATCTGATCGACGCGCTCGGGATCGACACCGCCGACATCGGCCTGCCCGGCGCCGGCCCGCACGTCGTCCGCGACGTCGAGCGGCTCGCGCGCGAGATCGTCGACGGGAAGCTGAACGTGGCGGCCAACTGCGCCGCGCGCACCGTGATTGCCGACATCGCGCCCATCGCCGAGGTGTCGCAGCGCACCGGCCTCAGGATCGAGGCCTGCACCTTCATCGGGTCGAGTCCGATCCGCCAGTACGCCGAGGACTGGACGATCGAGAAGCTGCAGCGGCTGACGGAGGAGGCCGTCAGGTTTGCCGTGAAGGAAGGCCTGGACGTCATGTACGTCACCGAAGACACGACGCGCGCCGACCCGGATTCGCTGCGCGCTCTGTATTCGACGGCCATTCGCGCAGGCGCGACGCGCGTGTGCATTGCCGACACGGTCGGCCATGCCACGCCGCACGGCGCGGCAGCCGTCACGCGCTTCATCGGACGCATTGTCGAGGAATGCGGAGGAGGGGTCGGCATCGACTGGCACGGCCATCGCGACCGCGACTTCGCCATCGCCAATTCCATCGCCGCGATCGATGCGGGCGCGACGCGCGTGCACGGCGCCGGCCTCGGCATCGGCGAGCGCGTCGGCAACACGCCGATGGACCTGCTGCTGGTCAACCTCGTGCTGATGGGATACCTGGAACGCGACCTGACGCGTCTGGGCGAGTACGTCCAGGAGGTCTCGGCCTCCTGCGGCGTGCCGGTGCCGGCGAACTATCCGGTGATCGGGCGCGATGCGTTCCGCACGGCCACGGGCGTCCACGCCGCGGCCGTGATCAAGGCATTCAAGAAGAACGACGCCGCGCTGGTGGATGCCGTGTACTCCGGCATTCCGGCCAGCATGGTCGGGCGCGTCCAGGAGATCGAGATTGGCCCGATGTCGGGCAAGTCGAACGTGATCTACTGGCTCGAATCGCGCGGCCTCGAGGCGGATGACGAGCGCGTCGATCGCATCTTCGAGAAAGCGAAGAGGTCGCCGACCGTGCTTACGGAAGACGAGATCAGACGCGCCCTTTGATCTTT
>DATKDT010000031.1:0-31943 GCA_035512575.1 Vicinamibacterales bacterium
CAGGTGATGGTGAAGGTCATCAACATCGACCCCTCGGGCAAGATTCGCCTGAGCCGGAAGGTGCTGCTCACCGAGACGGCGCCCGCCGCACCGACCGAGACCGCTGACAAGGCTTGATCGGACGACAACCACAGCACGAAGGGCCGGCACATGCCGGCCTTTTGTGTTTGAGGGCAATGTAAATTGTAAATTGTAAATAGCATTGCCCATCGAGCTATCGCTGCCGCTTCAGTGCCGCGGTGCGCCGATCGCGGAACGAGTCGATGTACACACGTACCCAGTCGGACGGCGATCCCTCGTCGCGCCGCGTGAGGATGCCCACGATCTTCGACGGATCCGGATCGAGGGCGCTGACGGCGACATACAGCGCCGTCGCGTCGAACGCCACCCGCACTTCCGTGGCGAACGTGGCGGGCGCGCCTTCCGTCGGATCGCGCTGCACGAACCCGCTGACGGCGGGCGCCGTCGCCCAGATGGCTTCGGTCAGCTCGCCGTCGATCTGCATCGCCGTGGCGGACGGCGGCAGCGGCACGGCCACGATCGACGCGGCCGCGGGCGGCCGCGCGGGCGCCGGCCCGGCAGCGGCCGGATCCGGACAGAGGGCGAGGATGACAAGAACGGCGGCGTACAGGCGCATGAGCTCTCCGCGAAAAGGGTCGTCGAAGGGCTTGCTCGTCCGAGCGTTTGCCGGTGGGGACGAAAATGTGACGGGCCGTACTATACTAGCGACCGTTGACTCCCCGGCAACGTCTAACAGCGCAGGCAGGAGGAAGCATGAAACGCGCACTGACGGCGGGAGTCCTTCTCATCCTCGTCCTCGCGGCGGCGCTGGCGGCCCAGAGCAAGCGCGAGTTCAGCGTGCACGCGAAGCGCTTCCAGTTCACGCCGGCCCGCATCGAGGTGGCGCAGGACGACATGGTGAAGATCACCTTCACCGCCGACGACATCGCCCACAGCTTCACCGTCGACGAGTACCGCATCGCCAAGCGCGCGGAAGCCGGCCAGACCGTCAGCTTCGAGTTCCGCGCCGACACGCCGGGCACGCACGCCATCTACTGCAACCTGACGAACGACGAGGGCTGCCGCCGCATGCACGGCGAGCTCGTTGTCAAAGGCCGGTAGCGCGTCAGGCCTCGGTCAACGCCCGCGCGCGCTCGATGCGCTCCGCCAGCGGCGGGTGGCTCTGAAACAGCCGGGCCAGGCCCGATGTCCGCTCCTCCGCCAGATTCTGCGCGCCCAGCCGCTTCATCGCCGAAATGAACGCGTCCGGCGCACCCGTCATCCTGAGGGCATACGCGTCCGCGCGCCGCTCGTGGCGGCGCGAGACGGCGCGCGCCGCCGGCGCCAGGACCAGCGACAGCGCCCCGGCCGCCAGCAGCAGCAGCGGCAGGCCGGCGACGTCCCCGGGACCGCGAATGCCAAGCCACGGCCCGGCGACGGTAATCACCACGTGCGCCGCGAACCCTCCAGCGAACAGCATCCCGGCCTCGACCCCAATCGCCGACCACAGGTCGTGATGCACATGATGCGAGAGTTCGTGCGCGAGGATGACCTCGATCTCGTCATCGGAATATGACGCAAGCAGGGTGTCGGAGACGAGGATCCGCCGCGTCGATCCGAAGCCGGTCAGCGCCGCGTTCGCCTTCGACGTCCGCGCGCCCAGCGCCCACTCGAAGACGCCGATGATCGGCACCCCGGCACGCTCTGTCAGCGCCGCGAGCCGCCTGGACAGCGCCGGATTCGCCAGAGGCTTCACACGGACGAGCAGCGGCATCAGCAGCACCGGCGCAAGGTGCGCGAGCGCGACCATCCCCGCCGTGAGCATCGCCGCCGCCGGCAGCCACCACCAGTCGGGCCACGCGCGCGCGGCCCGGTACACGATCTCCGCCGCCACGATCGCAATCGGCAGGCCGATCGCGAAGCCTTTCAGCCGATCGCGCCCCCACCCGCCCGCCGATTCGCGCGAGAGGCCGTACTTCCGCTCGAGCCTCCAGCCGGCCTCGAAGGCAAACGGCAGCGTGACGATTTCCAGGATGACGGCCAGCAGGACGACGTAGAGCGCGGCGTAGCCGAGAGAGAGATCGGCCAGCCAGCGCGCGCCGGGCGTGAGCGCGAGCGCCAGAAGCGCGACGGCGGCGGCGCCGGTGCTCAGTACGGACGCTCGCCGCCGCAGCCGGTGGTAGCGGGTACTCTTGTCTTCGTTCGGCAATCCGGTAGCGCAGGCCTTCAGGCCTGCGTCAATTCAGATTCACGGAGATCAGCTTCGAGACGCCGGGCTCCTCCATCGTCACGCCGTACAGGCGGTCCGCAATCTCCATGGTCTTGCGGTTGTGCGTGATGAGGATGAACTGCGTGTGATCCTGCATCCCCTGCAGCATCTCGACGAACCGGCCGATGTTCGCGTCGTCGAGCGGCGCGTCGATCTCGTCGAGCAGGCAGAACGGGCTCGGACGGTAGCGGAAGATGGCGAACATGAGGGCCATGGCGGTCATGGCCTTCTCGCCGCCCGACAGCAGCTGCACGTTCTGCAGGCGCTTGCCCGGCGGCTGCGCGTGGATGTCGATGCCCGCCTCGGTCTGTTCGTCGCTGTCGAGCAGCGTCAGGCCGGCACGGCCGCCGCCGAAGAGCGTCGAGAACGTGCGCTCGAAGTTGGTGTTGATCGTCTCGAACGCCTCGCGGAACCGCTCCTTCGTGGTCTTGTCGATGCGCTTGATCGCCTCGTTGGTGGTCCGGATCGAGTCGATGAGGTCCTTGCGCTGTGTGGTGAGAAACGTGTGGCGCGTCTCGAGCTCGTCGAACTGCTCGATCGCCATCATGTTCACCGGCCCCAGCCGCTCGATCCGCTGCCGATACACCGACAGCGCCTCGTCCAGGGTCATGCGCGCCTCGGAACCGGGTTCCACCGGTTCCGCAGGTTCCATCGGTTCCGCGGGTTCGGTTCCCTGTTCCTCGAGGTCCTGTTCCGGTTCCTGTTCGCCGTCGGCCGCGGCTTCCTTCGGCTGGCGCTTGAGCGGCAGCACGAGGGCGCCGTCGGCTTCCAGGCGGTCGACGTCGGCCGTCACGTCGGCGATGCTCGCGGCGAGCGTCTCGAAGCAGAGGTCGGAGAGGTGCTGCAGATCGGCCTGGGCCTTGGCGTCCGCGACTTCGTACTGCGTCGCTTCGCCGCGCACTGCTTCCTGGGTCCGGCGCGCGGCGCGGATGTCCTGCTCTTCGGCGTCGAACCGGATTCTGAGCGCCGAGGAGTCGTCATCGGCGGACCGCACGTCGTCCTTGAGCGATGTGAACGCGCGGACGTCGTCGTCGAGCAGGCGCTCGGATTCGATGATGCCGAGCCGCAGCTCCTCGCGCCGCGATCCGTTGCGGGCCAGATCGTCCTGCCGCGCGGCCATGCGCGTCTCGAGCTCGGCGCCCGCCTCGACGAGCCGCTGCACTTCGGCCGAGAGCGCCGACGCGCGCTCGATCAGCGCCGCTTCACGCGCCTTGCCTTCGGCGACCTCGCGCGCGTGCGCTTCCGCGCTTTCGCGCACGCCGAACAGGCGCCGCTGCGCCTCGCTCAGCCGCGTGTCGGCCGCCTTCTGATCGCCTTCGATGCGCGCGATCGATGCGCGCGCCTCTTCCTCGCGCAGCTCGAGCGCCCTGCGCTCCTCTTCGGCCCGGTGATGCTCCGCGTCGATCAGCGAGAGACGCCGCGCGAACCGCTCGACGGCCTCGCCGGCGCCGGCCGCCTGCAGCTCGAGGCCCACGATCGATTTCTCGCGGTTGTGCTGCTCGGCCGTGAGCGCGACAACCGCAGCCTCCGACGCGGCGATGCGTGTGTCGAGGCCAAGGAGATCCTCGCGCAGCCGATCCACCGCGGCGCGCGCCTCGGCCGCGCGGTCGCGCAGCTCGCGAATCTCGCGCTTCGTCTCGAGAATGCCGCGGGCGTCCTGCCGCGCGCCTCCCTGAATGAGCCGGCCGTTGCGGCACACGTCCCCGCTCCACGTGGCGACAGGAGCGGTCGTGCGCGCCGAGGCCTGCATCGCCGCGGCACGCGAATCCGCAATCCAGGCCCCGCCCAGCGCCTGGACGACCGACGCGCCGGCCGGATCCGTCGTGCAGACCACGCTGGCGAGCGGCCTGACGTCCGGCGAGGGCGCCGGCAGGCCGGCGGCGCCGGCCTCGCCCAGCACGAGGAAGCCGACGCGGCCCGCGCCGCGCTCGTGCGCGATGCGCAGTCCCGTCTCCGCCTGCGCCTGCGACTCGACGACGATGAACTCGACGAGATCGCCGAGCAGCGCCTCGACGGCCCGGACGGCGGTGTCGTCGACGTCGAGCCAGTCGGCGACCGACCCGCGATGCGAGAAGTCCGTGCCCGTGTCGGCGAGCAGCAGCCGGGCGGCGTCGCCGTACTCGGCGCGCTGGCGCTCGAGCTGTTCGAGCGACGAGAGGCGCGCGGTCATGCCTGCCAGTTCGTGCTCCAGGGCGCGGGCGTCGGCGCCCTGCCGCTCGCGCTCGCCGCGCCAGGTGGTCAGCTCCGACTCGCGCGCGGCGCGGTCGAGGCCGATGCCGCCGAGCGCCTCACGCGCGCGCGCGAGATCGCCCGCGGCGGCCGCGCGCGCCGCCTCGGCGCGCCCCGATTCGGCCTCCACATCGCGGCGCTCGACATCGAGCCGCGAGAGCTCTGACGAGAGGCGCTCGCGGGAGGCGTTCGCCGTTTCGAGCGCGTGCCGCAGCGCGGTTGCCGCGTTCATGGCCGAGAACACCTCGCTGCGCGCCGCCTCGACGTCGCTTTCGGTGCCTTCGATTTCGCGATAGGCGGAGCGATACGCCTGCTCCAGCGCGTCCAGCGCCGCGGTGGCGCCGTTGCGCTCGGCCTCGGCGCGCGCGGCCGCCTCGCGGCGCGAGGCGAGCTCGACCCGCGCGGGCTCGCGTCGCTCGGCGAGCGTCTCGAGCTCGGCCGAAACGGCGGAGGCGGCCTGCTGCAGCGTCTCGATCTGCTGCCGGTCGAACGCAATCTGCTGCTGCCGCCGCTCGATGTCGAGCTCGCGCGCGTGCGCCTGCTCGCGCGCGCTCGTCGCGCGCGCCTCGGCCTCGGCCAGCTCGATGCGGATCCGCTCGGCGGTGGATTCCACTTCGGCGAGCCGCGCAGACGCCGCGGCCTCTCGGGCGCGCGCATCAGTGAGCCGCGACGAGGCGGCGTCGATGTCGGCCGCGAGCGTGCGGTAGCGCTTCGCGTACTGCACCTGCTCCCACTTGCGCAGCTCCTCACGCAGCGCGCGGTAGCGCCGTGCGCGCGCGGCCTGGCGCTTGAGCGCGCCGCGCTGCTTCTCGACCTCGAAGATGATGTCGTCGACGCGCGTGAGGTTCTGCTCGGCGGCCTCGAGCTTGAGTTCGGCCGACCGGCGGCGGTTCTTGTACTTCGTGACGCCCGCCGCCTCCTCGATCAGCTGCCGCCGATCGGCCGGCCGCGAGCTCAGAATCTGCCCGATCTTGCCCTGCTCGATCACGGCGTAGGCCTTCACGCCCAGGCCGGAGTCCATCAGCAGGTCGTGCACGTCGCGCAGCCGGCACACTTCGCCGTCGATCAGATATTCGCTCTCGCCCGACCGGTAGAGCCGCCGGCCGATTTCCACGTCGCGCACGATGGTCGGCGCCTCGTCGAGCAGCGCCTCCGCCGCCAGCACCGCCGCCGCGGCCGCATGGTGGCCGTTGCCATGGCCGTTGCCGTGATGCCCGTTGCCGTTGCCCGGTTCGACGCCCGCGACGGCGGCCTCGTGCGCCGCGCGCAGCTCGGGCGCCTGCAGCGGCACGTTCGCCAGCTTGAGCCGCACCTCCGCGGCCGCGGTCGGCTTGCGCCCGTCGCTGCCCGCGAAAATGACGTCCTCCATGCTCGCGCCGCGCAGGCTCTTGGCGCTCTGCTCGCCCAGCACCCACGTGATGGCGTCGACGACGTTGCTCTTGCCGCAGCCGTTCGGGCCGACGATGGCGGTGACGCCATGGTCGAACGAGAGCTCGGACCGATCGGGAAAACTCTTGAACCCGGAAATCTGAAGACGAGAAAGTTTCATATGGCGTACAGACAAACAGCCGCAACGGGCCGTGGCGAACGACGCGCGCCAAGGGCCAGAAAGCGGCTGGCCCGCCTCCGCCCGAAGGGCTGCGGCGGGTCGGCCGTAGCTTCAGCGAAGGCCGAGAAGACCTCCGGTGCCTGGGAAATCAGGGGTCAACGGCCGGTTTGACGCGCGAACGGCGTCAGTCTAGCAGGCCCATTCCCTAGGGGCAAGAACGAAGTCCTACCCCAAAATATAGCGTTAACGCCCCCCGCCGGAGTTCTTCGTTCGGCTGAGCTGGGTCAGCTTCACGGCCTCATCGAACAGCGTCCTGGCGTAGGTGGCCTGCGGGTCCACCGCAATCAGATTGCGGCGGGCCTCCTCGACGCCGAACAGGTCGACGTCGATCTCGTACCGGATCATCGCCCGGATGAACGCCTCGTCCTTGCTGAACGACTCCTCGTCCATCCGCACGCGTTCGGCGACCACGTAGTTCCTGAAGTCGGCGAGCATCTCGTCGGTGACGGTAAAGCCGCGCGCGAGGTTCCGGCGATCGCTGCGGCTGCCCGGGCGGGTATCGCCGGTCGCCTTGAACTTTTCGGCGAACCCGACGAACAGCAAGCGGCTCATGAGCATGCGGCCGAACTGTGTCGGATCGAAGCCTTCGACGGGGCCGCCGAAGAAGCGATCCGGTTCGATGCCGCCGCCGCCGTACACCTTGCGCCCGGCGTCGGTGTATTTCAGCTGCGCGGGATCGTGGTCGCGCGACGCTTCCTGGCTGCGGAGCGCGTACGTCAGGTACTCGTCGAAGGTGCCGTCCCACGGACGCTGAATCAGCCGGCCGCTTGGCGTGTAGTACCGGCCGGTGGTCAGCGCCAGGCCGGAGTCGTTGCTGATGCGATAGAGCGACTGCACGAGCGCCTTGCCGAACGTAGTTTCGCCGACGACCAGGCCGCGATCGTGATCCTGCACGGCGCCCGAGACGATTTCGGACGCGCTGGCGCTCTGGCGGTTGACGAGCACGACGAGCGGCAGCGTCTGGTACGCGCCGTTCTCCTCGGCGTGGAAATCCTGGTCCGAGTTCGGCGTCTTGCCGCGCGTGTAGACGATCATGTCGCCGCGCGGCAGGAACTGGTTCGACACGGCAATCGCCTGGTCGAGCGGCCCGCCGGGGTTGTCGCGCAGGTCGAGCATCAGCCTCTGCATGCCCTGTCCGCGCAGCTTGGTGAGGGCGGCCGTCAGCTCGTCGTTCGACGTCTCGGAAAAATCCTGCAGCCGCACGTAGCCGACGCCGCCGGGGAGCATGAACGACGCGCGCACGGTCGGAATCGTGACCTGATCGCGCTCGACCGTGAAGTCGATCAGCTTGTCGGAACCCGGGCGGCGTATCTGGAACTCCACGGTCGTGCCCTTCGGCCCCTTGAGCTCCGCCACCGCCTGGTCGTTGGTCCAGCCCTTCGCGTCCTGGCCCTTGATGGTCGCGAAGACGTCGCCCCGCCGCAGGCCGCCGCGGTGCGCGGGCGAATGCTCGAAGACCTGGGTCACCGTCACGTCGCCGTCGATGGAAACGATGCTGATGCCGATGCCGAAATACTGACCCTGCTGCCGCTCGCGCATCTGCTTGTAGGCCTTAGGGTCGAGGAAACTGGAGTGCGGATCGAGCGTGCGCAGCATGCCTTCGATGGCGCCGTAGACCAGCCGCTCGGACTCGAGCGCCTCGACGTACTCCTCCTCGACGGCGGCCAGCGCCGCCGTGAACACGCGGTACTGGTCGGCGAACTTCTCGCGCGGGGTCTGCTGGCGGCCGCTCTGCTGCGCCTGCGCGCCCAGCCCGATGGGCAGGACGGCGGCCAGGACGGCGGCGGCAAGGAGTTTTCGCGATCGCATCACACTCATAGTCACATCTCTGCGTCGGGGGACTCGCGGGGGCCGGGCCGCCCCCCTCCGTTCGCTACGCTATATGATATTCGCATGTTTGGCCCGCTCGGAATGCCCGAGCTCATCGTCATCGCGATCATCGCGCTGTTCATTTTCGGCCCGCGCAAGCTGCCGGGCCTGATGGGCTCGCTCGGCAAGAGCCTTGCCGAGTTCAAGCGGGCCTCGAACGACCTCAAGCACACCCTGGACGAGGAAATCCGGCTCGAGGAGACACGCGCCGACCCGATGAAGCCGCCGGCAACTCCGACCGCGGCCGTTCCGGATCCGCACGCGCCGGGCGAGGCGGATGCGCACGGTGATACCACGCCGCCGCAGGGCGATCCGCTGCCGACCGTCGAGACCATCAACCGCATCACGCGGCCCTGACCGACCGCCGTGCTCCCGGCCCCTGCCCCTTTCGACGCGGACGACGACCGGCTGGCTCGGCCTCCGAAGCTCGCGCAGCGAGCGGAGGGGGGCGGCGATGACGGCGATCCGGACGAGGACGGCGGGCGCATGAGCTTCCTCGAGCACCTCGACGAGCTCAGGCGCCGCCTGATGATTGCCGCCGGCGCCGTGGTCGCCGGTATGGCGATCTCGTTCTTCTTCATCCGCTACATCGTGGCGTTCGTGATGGACCCGCTCCAGGCGCTGCTGCCGCCCGACAGCCACTTCCTGTCCACCGAGATGACCGAAGGCTTCATGCTCTACATGAAGATCGCGGCGCTCTGTGGGCTCCTGATCGCGTCGCCGGTGATCATGACGCAGCTGTGGCTCTTCGTCGCGCCCGGGCTGTACGCGCACGAGAAGAAACTCGCGATTCCGTTCGTGATCCTGGCCTCGGGGTTCTTCCTGCTCGGCGCGGCGTTCTCCCACTACTTCGTGTTCCCCTTCGCCTTCGGCTTCTTCGCGAATTTCTTCGGCACCGGCTCGTACATCCAGTTCATGCCGACGATCGGCCCGCTCTTCGGGGCCTACGTCAAGATGCTGCTGGCCATGGGCGTGGTGTTCCAGCTGCCGACGGTGGTGTACTTCCTCGCGCGCATGGGGATGATCACGGCCGGCTGGCTCCTGAAGAAGACGAAGTACGCCATCCTCGTCATCTTCATCGTGGCCGCGCTCATCACGCCCGGCCCCGATGTCGTCTCACAGGTGCTGGTCGCGGCCCCGATGATGCTGCTCTACGGCGTCAGCATCGGCATCGCCTGGCTCGTCGGGAAGAAGAAGAAGAAGAAGAAAAAGACTGAAGATTAGTCAGCGCGCGGGGAGCTGAACGGACAGGGTCTGGCCGACCTTCACGCCGTGGCGCTTCGCGAAGCCCGACGCGAGCTCGACGACATATTTGGCGGATGTGCCGGCCGCGGGCGCCACCTGCGGGCAGTCCATCGACGCGCACGGCGGCTCGCAGCCGGGCAGCCGGCACGGGGGAACCGACTCGGCGATGGAGGCGATGCGAAACCGCTCGTCGAGCCAGAGGATGTCGAGCGCGATGCGGCAGTTCTGCATCCAGAAGGGATAGAAGCCGGAACGCTCGAAAACGAAGAGCATGCCCTCGCGCTCGGCCAGCGTCTCGCGGAACATCAGCCCGCGCTGCCGCTTCGCCTCGGTGTCGGCAATCTCCAGCGCCACGACGGTGCCGTCGGCAAATGTCGCCCGCGCGCGATCGAGCGCCTGCTGGCCGGAGAGAACGCTGATGAAACCGGCCGCGGCCATCGACAGAATCAGTACGCCTTCGCGAACCATGCTTTCGCCTCCGAGGCCCCGCCGCAGTGCACGCACGTGCCCGCCACGCGCGGCGATCCGAGCGGGATGTTGCGCAGCGTCGCCTGTGTTTCGGTCTTGATCTTCGCTTCGCAGTCGGCGCTGCCGCACCACGAGGCGATCACGAAGCCGGGACGTCCCTCCATCAGCTTCGTGAAGTCTTCCCAGGTCGCCGCTTCGTGTGTGTTCTCGTCGCGGTAGGCGCGGGCGCGCGCGAGCAGCGCGGCCTGAATCTCGTCGAGCTTCGCCGCGGTCGCCGCCGCGAGGCCGTCGAACGCAATCGCGAACTTCTCGCGCGTGTCGCGCCGGGCCGCGAACACCTGGCCTTTCTCGAGATCCTTCGGGCCGATCTCAAAGCGCAGCGGCACGCCGCGCAGTTCCCATTCGGCGTACTTCCAGCCGGGTGTATAGCCGTCGCGATCGTCCAGCATCACGCGCATGCCGGCCTTCTCGAGTTCCGCCTTGATCTCGCGCGCCGTCGGCAGAATCGTCTCCTGCCAGTTGCCGCGGGGAATGGGCACGATCACCACCTGATACGGCGCGACGCGGGGCGGCAGGATCAGGCCGCTGTCGTCGCCGTGCGTCATGATCACGCCGCCGATCAGCCGCGTCGACACGCCCCACGACGTCGTCCACACGTGCTCCAGCGTCTTGTTGCGCCCCTGGAACTGAATCTCGAACGCCTTCGCGAAGTTCTGACCGAGGTTGTGCGACGTGCCGGCCTGCAGCGCGCGCCCGTCGCCCATCAGCGCCTCGATCGAATAGGTGCGCGCGGCGCCGGCGAATTTCTCGCTGTCGCTCTTCGTGCCGTCGACCACCGGCATGGCGAGTTCGGTTTCGCAGAACTCCTTGTAGAGCGCCAGAATCTTCAGCGTCTCCTCTTCCGCCTCTGCGGCCGTCTCGTGCGCGGTGTGCCCTTCCTGCCAAAGAAACTCCGTCGTACGCAGAAACGGCCGCGTGACTTTCTCCCAGCGGACGACGTTGGCCCACTGGTTGATGAGCACGGGCAGATCGCGCCACGACTGGATCCACTTCGCGTACATCGTCCCGATGATGGCTTCCGAGGTGGGACGCACGATCAGCTTTTCTTCGAGCTCCTCGTCGCCGCCGCGCGTCACCCATGCCACCTGCGGCGCGAATCCCTCGACGTGCTCCTTCTCTTTCATGAGCAGGCTTTCGGGAATGAACAGCGGGAAGTACGCATTCACGTGCCCGGTCGCCTTGAAGCGCTTGTCGAGCGCCTGCTGAATCAGCTCCCAGATCGCGTACCCGTACGGCCGGATGACCATGCAGCCCTTGACAGGGGAATAGTCGGCCAGCTCGGCGCGGCGCACCACGTCGAGATACCAGCGCGAGAAGTCCTCGGACTGGGGCGTGATTTCCTTGACGAGGGCGTCTTTCTTCTCTGACAACGAAGGCTCCAGGCCCCAGGCCTCAGGCCTCAGGCGTGAGCCGCCGGGCACAACGGCCCGGCGGCTAATCTCGATCGATCACGTCGGTGACGTGACGCTTCCAGTGTAAATCGTCGCGCTCGGGAAAGTCCTGCCGGGCGTGCGCTCCGCGCGATTCCTCGCGGCGGAGCGCGGCCCGCGCGATGAGCCTTGCGACGGTGAGCATCGACCACGCGCGCCAGAGGGCCAGATCGACCTCGAGGCCGTGCTCGAGCCGGGCAAGCCCGAGGCGCCAGGACTCGTCCAGGCTGGCCGCCGCGCGCGCAAGGGTCGGGCCGTCCCTGAAAACGCCCGCCACACGCGACATCTCGTCGCGCAGGAACTCCTCGTCAATCTCCATCGTTGACCAGGCTCCCGGCGCGGCCGTGCCGGAGTTCGCGGCCGGCCACGGGCGGCCCTCCGTCTGGCCGGCGGTCCAGCCCGACTCGCCCTTCACCCACTCCCGCATGGCCTCGCCGGCCCTCGCCCCAAAGACGAGGCCTTCCAGCAGCGAGTTGCTCGCCAGCCGGTTCGCGCCGTGCACGCCCGTGCAGGCCACCTCGCCCGCCGCGAACAGGCCCGGCACGCTCGTCCGGCCGTCCAGGTCGGTGACGACGCCGCCCATGATGTAGTGGGCGGCCGGCGCCACCGGAATGCGATCCGCGGCGAGATCGAAGCCGGCCTCGCGGCAGACGGCGCTCAGGAGCGGAAAGCGCTCGTGCACGAAGGACGGCGGGAGGTGCGCCATCGTGAGGTACACCGGCTGGCCCGACCGCGCACGCTCCAGGAACATCGCCCGCGCGACGCGATCGCGCGGCGCCAGCTCGCCCGCCGGATCCGCGGCGAGGAGGAACCGTTCGCCGGCGGCGTTCACCAGATGCGCCCCTTCGCCGCGCAGCGCCTCCGACAGCAGGAAGCGGGGTGCACCGGGCGCGTCGAGCACCGTCGGATGAAACTGCACGAACTCGAGATCCGTCACGCGCGCGCCCGAGAGGAACCCAATCGCGATGCCGTCGCCGGTCGCCACCGGGGGATTCGTCGTCTCGCGATAGATCGCGCCGGCGCCGCCCGTGGCCAACAGCACGGCGCGCCCCCGCGTTTCGCGGCGCGCGCCGCTCTGGTCGAGCCACGTGACACCGGCCACGCGGCCGTCCTCAATGATGGTGCCGGTGACGCACGCGTGCGCCTCGACATGGATGTCGGCGCGGCCCTGCGCGCGCTGCCACAGCAGCCGCCCGATTTCGCGCCCGGTCGCGTCGCGCGCGTGCAGCACGCGCCTCACGCCGTGCGCGCCCTCGCGCGCGAGAGCCAGGTTCCCCTCGGCATCGCGATCGAACGCCGCGCCCCAGTCAACCAGCTCGCGCACCCTCGCCGGCCCGTCGGCCGTCAGGACGCGTGCGGCCGCTTCGTCCGAGAGGCCGTCGCCCGCCGCCAGCGTGTCGGCAAGATGCGCGTCGGGGGAATCCCCTTCGCCCACGGCCGCCGCGATGCCGCCCTGCGCGTAACCAGTGTTGCCGGCCGTCGGCTCCGCCTTCGTGAGCACGACGATGCGGCCCGCGCCGGCCAGGGCCAGCGCGGCGCGCAGGCCCGCGATGCCGCTGCCGATCACGATGACGTCGGCGCGCGCTCCAGTGGTCACGAGACCTGCTATGGTAACAGCCATGCCGCAGGTGGACGTGCGCACGGCCGGGGGCGCGTACCCGGTACACATCGGCGCCGGACTCCTGGCGCGCATCGACGCGCTGCTCGACGCTCTCCCCGCCATTCCCGCGCGCCGCATCGTCGTGTCGTCGCCGGGGATCTGGCGGCTGCACGGTCCCTCGCTGCCGAAATCGCTCAGGCGTGAGCCCGCGATTCTCGTCCACGACGGCGAGAGGAACAAGACGCTGGCGACCGCCGCGCGGGTGTACGACGGGCTCGTGCGCGCCGAAGCCGACCGCGCGACGGTCCTGATCGCCTTCGGCGGCGGGGTGATCGGCGATGTGGCCGGCTTCGCCGCCGCCACCTATCTTCGCGGCATTCCCTGCGTGCAGGTGCCGACGACGCTGCTCGCGCAGGTCGACAGCGCGATTGGCGGCAAGGTCGGCGTGAACCATACGCTCGGCAAAAACCTGATCGGCGCGTTCCATCAGCCGGTTGCGGTGATCAGCGATCCGCTGCCGCTCGGCACGTTGCCGCGGCGCGAATTCCGGAGCGGGCTGTACGAGGTCGTGAAGTACGGCATGATCGCGTCGCGCGATCTCTTCAACCGCGTGCTGACGACGCTGCCCGCGGTGTTCGCGCGGGAGCCCGCGGCGCTCGAGCCGGTGGTGGCGCAGTCGGCGGAGATCAAGGCGGCGGTCGTCGGAGCGGACGAGCGCGAGGCGGGCCCGCGGCGCGTGCTGAATTTCGGCCATACGGCCGGACATGCGCTCGAGGCCATCACGAAGTACCGCCGCTTCCGCCACGGCGAAGCCATCGCCTACGGCATGCTCATTGCCGCGGAGCTCGCCGTCGCGCGCAAGGCGCTCGACCCGGCGGACCGCGGCGCGCTCGCGTCGCTCATCACGCACATGGGCCCGATGCCGGCCATCGCGGATCTCCCGGCGTCGCAGGCTGCCGACGCCATCCGCCGCGACAAGAAGGTGATTGCGGGCACGCTGCACTTCGTGCTGCCGGTAGGCATCGGCCAGGTGGAGATCGTCGATGACGTCTCGCAGCGCGAGCTGGTGCGCGCGATGAAGGCCGTCGGGATGCGGTGAGACGCGTCTCAGTCCAGGCGGTATTCGCGCAGCTTCAGCGAGAACATCTTCGGCGTGAGACCCAGCATCTCGGCCGCCTTCAGGCGATGGCCGGCCGTCTCGCGCAGCGCTTCCTGCAGCTTGCGCCGCTCCACTTCCCCGACGACGCGCCGCGTCGCGTCGCTGAGCGAGCCGGCGAGGTCGATCTGATCCCACGGATCGCCCGGCGCCACGTCGCCCGCGGCCGACTGAAACGTGAGATTCAGGTGGCGCGGCTGCAGCAGATCGCCGTCCGACAGAATCACGGCGCGCTCGAGGCAGTTCTGCAGCTCGCGCACGTTGCCGGGCCAGTGATATTGCTCGAGCGCTTCGAGCGCGGCCGGCGTGATGCCGAGCACGGGCTTCTTCATGTCGCGGCAGACGCGCTCCACGAAGAAGCGCGCCAGCAGGCCGATGTCCTCGCGCCGCTCGCGCAGCGGCGGGATGGTGATCGGAAAGACGGACAGCCGGAAATAGAGGTCCTCGCGGAACCGGCGGGCGCCGACCGCCGCCTTCAGGCCGCGATTGGTGGCCGTCACCAGGCGCACGTCGACCTGTATCGACGCGGTGCCGCCCAGCCGCTCGAACCGCCGCTCCTCGAGGGCGCGCAGCAGCTTCGCCTGCAGGTTGAGCGGCAGGTCGCCGATCTCGTCGAGAAACAGGGTGCCGGTGTGCGCCAGCTCGAACTTGCCGGGCTTGCGCGCGTTTGCGCCGGTAAACGCGCCCTTCTCGTAGCCGAACAGCTCCGATTCGAGCAGGTTTTCGGGGATGGCCGCGCAGTTGATGGCCACGAAGGGCGCCTCGGCGCGCGACCCGAGCGCGTGCAGCGTGCGCGCGAACAGCTCCTTGCCCGTGCCGCTCTCGCCTTCGAGCAGCACGGTGGTGTCGGTCTCCGCCGCGCGGTGGAGCGCGGTCTGCACGCGCCGCAGCGACTCGGCCTCTCCGACAATCTGGGGCGCGCCGCGGCGCTGCGCCAGTTCGTCGCGCAGGATGATGTTCTCGGTGACGAGCCGCCGCTGCTCGAGCGCGCGCGCGACGATGAGCGCGAGGTGATCGGGGTCGACCGGCTTGGGAAGGAAGTCGAGCGCGCCTTCGCGCATGGCCGCCACGGCATCCTCGATGCGGCCGTACGCCGTCATCACGATGACCGGCAGCGCGGCGTCGAGCTCCTTCGCGGCGCGAAGCACGCCGAAGCCGTCGCCGTCAGGGAGCTTCAGGTCGGACAGCACGACGCCAGGAAGCTTGCCCGCGAGCGCGGCGCGCGCCGACCGCTCGTCGACCGCCTCGATGACGGTGTGCCCGTCGCGCTCGAGGGCGAGCCGCAGCATCGTCCGCAGAGAGTCTTTGTCTTCGACGAGCAGGACGGTCGATGAGGTCAGCGCACCCATCCTGGAGGCACGCCGAGACGGCGCGCCTCCTCCTGAATGGCGGTAATCGCCTCCGCGGCTTCCTTGGTCTCCCGTGCCACGCGGTCGAGCTCGTCCAGCGCGCGCTGCCGATCCTCGGCAATTTTCTGGCGCTGGGCCGGGTCGTCGCGGTTGACGAAATCGGCCGACAGCGCGTTGATGCGGCTCTGGAGCGCCTCGGCGAACATCTCGAGCCGCGACAGACTGGTGCGCGCGGCGGTCATCCGATCGCGCCAGTACTTTTCGTCGCGCGGACCCGCGGCCTCGGCGGCCCCGGCCGGCGCCTCCGCAGCGGCGGGCGGCGCGGCGGCCGAACCGGCCGGCCCGATGGTGGTCACCGTGGTGGGCGGCAGCGCCGGCCTCGCGGGCGCGCTGCGCACGGGCAGGCGCGCGAGGTCCTCGTTGGTGTAGGTCGTCGGCGCGGCGCGGACCGCCTTGCGCCGCTCGGCCTCCCGCCGCGCGGCTTCCGCGAGCGGAGACTGCGCGAGGGCGGCCGAGGAGGTCACGAGCAATGCCAGCGCGGAGAAAACGATGGTCTTCTTTGTCATCATGTTGTGTCAGGAGCGCCGGGGATTCCGCTTAGTGTAGATCACCACGATCGCGCGTGCCTCAGCCGTATGCGCCCGTCGGCGTCGCGCCCGCACAGGGCCTCGGTCCAGGCCGCCGCCACGCCGGAGGCGGCAACCGCCCGCACCAGCAGAAGGCCGTTGCTGTCGCGCCCCGGGTCGCCGTCCTGCTCGCTCCAGTCGTCGGCCACCCAGGCGGCCACGCGCGCCGGCCCGGGCTCGCCGGTGACCGCAGCCCAGCTCGCCTGCGAGAAGGCCTGCCAGACCGGTGTATCGGCCCCATGCGCGCTCCCCATCATCGTCTCGGCCTGGAGGGCCGCCGTGAGCGCCGGCACGTCGAGCTCCTGCTGCGGCGCCCGCCAGTGGGTGGACCCGGAACCCGCCAGCACGGCGCTCCAGTCCGACGCGCCGAGTTCCTCCACGGTCAGCGCGAGCATGCCGTCTGCCGCGGCGCGCAGATCGACGGCGAGCCGATACCCGGCCGAGGCGCGCCTCTCGATGCCCGCCACGACCATGATCGCGCCCATGGCCGTGGAGACGACCATCGTGAGGAGGAGCGCGGCAATCAAGGCCACCGGCCGGCCCTCCAGCGGAGCCACGCGCCAGGCGCGGGCGGCGTCCGCGCCACGGGCCGTGCCGCGAGCCTGAGGCCGACCCCCTCGAGCGACAGCTGGTCGACGTCGAACGCCAGCGGCCCGGCGCCGATGAAGGGCCCGTCGCCGAGCGCGGCGGCGGGCCACGGCTCGAACACGCCGCGCTGAAGGCCGTCGGCCATGACGCTGTCGGACCGGTAGCCGTCGTAGCGCCGCAGCGCGCCTTCATCGGGGTCGAACGACATCGCGTCGATCACGACGGGCACGAGCACGGAGCCCGGCTCGAATGCCGCGGCGGCTGGCTCCATGATGGCGGCGAGGTCGAGCCGCTCGCCGGCGGCGCTGACGCGAAACAGCCCGCAGGCGCCTTCCCGCGAGACGGCGAGCAGCAGATCGCCCGCGCGCAGTCCGCACGCCGCCGCGGTCCCGCAGCCTGGCTCGGTCGTGAAGGCCACGCTGGATGAACCGGACCCCAATGCACTTCGGAGCACGACGGCCCGGTGTCCGTCCACGCGCGACAGAAACGTGGCCGCATCCGGCGACACCTCGCCCGGCGCGCCCGGCCGGAACAAGCCGAGCCGCCGCGGCCAGATCGACGGCACGCGCACGCGCGCGCCGTCGACCTGCAGCTCGATCGGCCTCGCGCCGGCGGCGATCCGCGCCAGACGGACCTCGATCGCGCGCACGCGCTGGCGTGCGGCGGCGGCCTCTTCCCATCTGGCCGCCTGCGCCGGCAGCTCGGCAAGCACGCCAAGCACGGCGGCCCCGATCACCGCCACGAGCGCGCTGGCGATCAATGCCTCGAGCAGCGCCGAGCCGCGCTCACCCACCGGGCACCGCCGTGGAAATGGTAACGGCGAGGCGTGCGCCTACAGCCGGGACGACTCGCACCGAGAGCATCAGCGCGCCGGCCGGTGCGGCGGCCAACGCCACACGCCAGCGGCATTCGTACGCGGCGGTGCCGGCTGTCGCGATGTTGCCGTCGCGATCGATGCGCGCATGCCAGCCGTCATGCGCGGCATCGAGCGCGCCGCCGGCGCCGATGCGGCCGGCGGCCACATCGGCCTTCAACGATTCGAGGCGGCTCGCGGCGATCACCGCCGCTTCCGTTTCGATCGCGCTGTCGCGCTGAAGGCGCGCCGCGCCGGCCAGGGCCGGCAGCAGCGCGGCGCTGACGCCAGCCACCAGCGCCAGCGCAACGAGCGCTTCGACGAGGGAAAAGCCTGGCGCGCGTGGGTCGGTCATGCGCGCCCATCGTGCAAGCGGAAGGCCCGCCGGATTCAGGCCTGTTTCGCGAAAGGCGGCCCGCGCCGTTTCACTTACTGCCAGCCGCCAGAGGCAGGACGATCGTGAATTCAGCACCCCCGTCGGGCGACGCGCCCAGCGTCACGCGCCCGTTGTGCGAGACGATGATCTTCTGCACGAGGGCGAGTCCGAGCCCCGTGCCGCGGCCTCGGGTCGTGAAGAACGGCTGGAACACCTTGTCGCCCACCGCGGCCGCAACGCCGGGTCCGTTGTCAGACACGGCGAGCCGCTGCAGGCCGGCGGCCCGGTCGACCGCGCCGTGCACGCGCACGAGCGGCGCCGTGCGGGCCTCGGCGCAGGCTTCAACGGCGTTGCGGAGCAGATTGCTCAGCGCCTGCCGCAGCATCACGTCGTCGCCGTCGACCTCCGCGAAGTCTCCGGACGCGTCCACCGTGCCGCCGTGCCTGCGCGCGTCGGGCGCGGATTCCTCCACGGCGCGCGCCACGATCGGCGCGAGCGCGATCGGCAGCAGCGTCTGCGACGCGGGTCTGGCGAACGCCAGGAAGTTGGCGACGATTTCCGTCAGCGAGTCCGTTTCGGCGCGCAGGCTCTCCACATAGGCGCGATGCTCCGGCGGCAGCTTCTCGGCGTTCATCAGCCGCGCGTACCCGTGGATGGTGGCCAGGCCGTTCCGGAACTCGTGGGCGAGACCGGCCGTCAGCTCGCCGAGCCGCGCGAGGCTGTCCTTCAGGCGCAGTTGATCCTCGAGCTCGACCACCGACGTGAGATCGGCGAACAGGCAGATGGCGCCGGTCACGGCGCCGCTGCCGTCGCGGAGGGGGGCGACGCTGACGCCGAGATGCCGCCGGCCCCCGGCCGACGGCCGATCGATGACGATGGTGCGCCGCGATGAGCCGGCGCCGGTCGCGAGGCACTCGTCGATGAGCGCCCGCAGGGCGGCGCCTGAGTCGCCGAGCTGTTCCCAGAATCCCGATGCGGGCATCTCTGCGGCGCCCGCCGCGCCGGCCGTCGCGTCCGGAAGGCCGAGCATGCGCGCACCCGCGGGGTTGATCCGCCGCGGCTCGGCCGACGCGCCGGTCACGAGCAGGCCCGACGGCAGGCTGTCGATGATCTGATCGCTCAGCCGCTCCGAGGCTTCCGCGCGGGCCGCGAGCTCGCGCTCGTGCGCGCGCATGCGCGCGACGGCGTCCTGCATTGCCGAGGCCATGAACGCCGTCGTCCCGCCGCCCTCTTCGGCCGCCGCGAGACGCCGGGAGGACGAGATGAGGCGCAGCATGATGAACACGATGAGCGTGAACAGGAAGAAGATGACCGCGACGAGAACGAACAGCGCGAGTGTGTTGATGTGCACCGTGCGCTACCGATAAAAGCCCGCGTACCAGTCCACGATCGGCTGGCCCCGGAAACTCGCGAACACGGCGGCGGCGGCGAGGAACGTGCCGAACGGCAGGCGGCGCTGCAGGTCGCCGCGGCCGGCCACCATCAGGGCGACGCCCGCGATCGCGCCGGCGAATGACGCGAGCACGAGCGTGAGCGCCATCAGGGGCGCGCCGAGGAACGCGCCAATCATGCCGAGCATCTTGACGTCGCCCATCCCCATGCCCTCGATGCCGCGCACCCGCACGTAGACCTCGGCGATGGCCCAGAGCACGCCGCCGCCGAGCAGCGCGCCGAGCAGCGACGACGCGATGCCGGGCGGCACGAACAGGCTGGCCGCGAGGCCGGCCGCGACGCCCGGCAGCGTGATCACGTTCGGCAGAATCTGGTGCTCGAGATCGATGAAGAACAGCACGAGCATGGCGCATGCGAACACCAGGCGCACGGCGCCGAGCGGCGTCAGACCGAACACCGCCAGATGCACGAAAAACAGCGCCATCGTCGTCAGCTCGACGAGCGGATAGACGACGCTGATGCCGGCGCGGCAGTGGCGGCAGCGGCCGGCGAGCAGCAGGTAGCTGACGACCGGCACGTTGTCGCGCCAGGCCACGGGCGTCTCGCAGGAGCCGCAGCGCGACGGCGGCGACGACAGCGACATCCGCCGCGGCAGGCGATGGATGCACACGTTCAGGAAGCTGCCGATGACGAGACCGAGGAGGCCCGTGAAGGGCCAGAGCAGCCAGGGCGGCAGCCCGGTCACCGCACGCGCTCCTCGGGCAGCGGGTGCAGCGGCGACTCGGGCGAAAGGCTCACCTCGCCCCACAACGCGCTGAGGACGTACGGATGGCCGGCGGGATCGACCGGCACGCCGGGCATCCATCCCGCGCGAATCAGATCCACCCAGGAGGCCGGCGGCCCGGCCTGCGCGCGATAACGCGCGAGCATCGCTTCGAGCTGGTCGATCCGATCGAGCGCGTCGAGCTGCAGGAGCCAGCGCCGTGCGATTTGACGCAGCCAGTCCTCGTCCGCGTCTTCGAAGATCCGCGTGAGCAGCTGGCGCGACGCCTGCCGATCGCCGCCCCGCGCGAGCATGCTCGCGGCCAGCGGCGCCAGCCACTCGGGCGCGCCCGGAAGCGCGGACGCGCGCTGAAACCAGCTGGCCGCCGCCTGGTGATCCTGCAGCCGCCAGTAATACAGGAAGCCCAGATCGTGAGGGTACTGCCAGCGCTCGGGGCTGGCGGCCATGCCTTTGAGCAGCAGCCGTTCGGCGAGATCGACGCGGCCGGGCCCGCCGGGCGGCGGCTCGCCGAGAAAGATGGCGCCGAACCGGTACGCGATTCTGAACTGCGGATCGAGCGACGTCGTGAGATCGAGGAGCGGCGCCAGGAGCTCGTACCGCCGTGTGCCTGTGCGGTCGAGTCGATCGCCGCCGTAATGCACCACGGCGCGAATCCAGTAGATGTCGGCGGCAAGCGCGTCGTAGCCGAGCGCCAGCCGGCCGGCCACCGCAGGCGACTGCAGGTACAGCATCCGCGTGCCGGCGGTCGTCTGCGCGTAGCGCCGATCGCGTTCAGCCTGCAGCGCGGCCGAGCCGGCAGCCAGCAGGACCAGCACGCCAATGGCGGCGCGCCGGGATGTCATTTGAAATCCCGGCGCGAGAAGATGAGCGCCGCCGCAATCAGCAGGACGCCGATGACGGCCGCAGCGTACAGCACGTTCAGCCCGACGAGCCCGGCCGCCACGTGCTGGCCGTGGACGACGGCCGATTTCACGTCGAAGGCCGAAAAGTCGGGCAGCACGTAGTACAGAATTCTGCCCAGCGCCGATGCAGCGGGCGCCTCCACGATCTCATCGAACGCCTTGAGGTCCGCGCTGAAGTGCCCGGCCACCCACACGCCGAGCGTGAAGGCGGCCGCCAGCAGAGGCGACGTGAACGTCGAAAAGAACAGCGCAAGGGCGGTGACGATGAGCAGCTGCAGATAGATCAGGAAGACGGCGACGAGCAGCCGCGGATCGACGGCCGGCGCCTCCCACCCGCGCCGGACGGCGTCGACCGCCGTCCAGTGGTGGTACGTGAGCACCACGAAGAAGACAGCCGACATGATGGCGATGTTGACGGCCAGCGTGAGGGCGAGCCCCGCGAACTTGCCCGCGATCAGTTCCTGGCGGGTGACCGGCTTGGCCAGCAGCGCATAGATGCTGCGCTTGTCCACTTCCTTCGACACGAGCCCGATGCCGATGAAGATGGCGATGAACACACCGAACAGCGAGATGGCCGCAAGGCCGAGGTCCTTGATGATCTTCAGATCCTGACCCGCGCTGAGCTGGCCGATCAGGAACGAAGCGGCCATCAGCAGGCCCGCGAACAGGACGGCGCTGTACAGGACGCGGTCGCGGACCGATTCCTTGAACACGTGCACGGCGACCTGGTGGACCGTTCCGAGCCGCATCAGGCGAGGTCTCCGGGGGCGGTCTCGCCGGCCGCCGCAATCCGCCTCAGGAAGACATCCTCCAGGGTTTCGACCTGCGGCGATGCCGACACGAGCGAGGCGCCGGATGCCGCGAGATCGGCAATGACCGGCTCGGGCCGCGAGGAGGCCGGAAGCAGGATCTGCGACAGACCGCCCGGCAGCAGCGCTGCGGGAAGCCCTCGCGCCGACAGCGCGGCCCGCCCCGCGTCATCCAGCCCCCGAACGAGAATCTCCCAGCCGCGCACCTGTTCGGAGAGGAGCTCGCGCAGCGGCCCGGCGGCGGCCAGACGGCCTTTCGCGAGAATCGCCACGCGAGAACACAGCGCTTCGGCATCCGTAAGGATGTGCGACGAAAAGAGGATCGTGCGGCCCTCGCCGTGCAGGCGGGCAATCAGATTGCGCACGTCGCGGCGGCCGATAGGGTCGAGGCCCGACATCGGCTCGTCGAGAATCAGTAGCTCGGGCTCGTTGAGCATCGCCTGGGCGAGGCCGACGCGCTGCAGCAGCCCTTTCGAGAGTTTGCGCAGCGGCAGCCGGCGTTCGGCGCCGATGCCGACGTCATCGAGCAGCGCCGACGCGCGGCGCCTGCGCGCGGCCGGCTCGATCCCGAACAGGCGCCCGAAGTAATCGAGCAGCTCCTCGGCCGTCAGGTACTCGTAGAAATAGGGATGCTCCGGCAGGTAGCCGAGGCGCCGCCGGGCGTCGACGTCGCCGGCCGGCCGGCCCAGGATCTCGGCCGTTCCCGAGGTCGGAAACAGCAGCTGCAGCAGCAGCTTCAGCGTCGTCGTCTTGCCGGCGCCGTTCGGCCCGAGCAGCCCGAAGATTTCGCCGGGGCGCACGTCGATGGTCAGCGCGTCGAGCGCGCGGGAGGGCCGCCGTGCCGCGAAGCCGGTCGTGAAATCCTTGGTGAGCGCCTCGGTGCGGATGACCAAGCGTCAGTTCTTTGCCAGTTCGAGCTCGATCGCCTTCTGGAACCACTCGGCCGGAATCAGCTGGCCGGCGACACGCACGCCGTTGATGAAATAGGTCGGCGTCGACATCACGCGGTTCGCGCCGCCGCGAGCGACGTCGAGCTGCACGTCGCGCAGCACGGCGGGGTATCGGGCGTCGAAATCGGTGACGCCCGCGATGCGCCGCACGGCGGCCCGCACGGTCGCCGGCGTCATCGCGGCCTGGTTGTTATAGAGCCACTCCTCGACCTCTTCGGCCTTGCCGAGCGGCCGCGCCATGCGCACCGCGGCGGCCGCGTCGCACGCGGCCGGATGAATGTCGCGGCCGACGTTGGCGTTGCACTCGCGCTCGAGCGGATAGTCCATCGTCAGCGACACGATCTGGCCGGGATGCTTCGCCTGCATCGTCCTGATCAGGTCGTTGTACATGCGGTGCGCCTGCGCGCAGCCGGGACACTGATAGTCGTTGAACTTCACGATCACGACCTTTGCCCCGTCTGCCGGGACGCCGATGTCCTCTCTCGGGGCGGCCTTCCACAGCGCCTCGAAGTCCGGTTCCGCCTGGCCCGCCTGCTGGCTTCCCTGCGCGACGGTGGCGGCGGCCGCGGCCGGCTGTCCCTCGCGCGGGAAAAACATGACGAGCGACCCGGCGCCGGCCAGCAGCACGAGGGCGATCGCGATCGCGAGCGGACTCGACGCGAGCGCGCTGATATCGCGTTTCATGCGCGACGGCAGCCGCCGCATCGGCACGGTGCTCGACGCGCCCGACACGATGAAGAGGCCGACGACCGCGACGTACGTCGCGACGCACAGCAGGCACAGTGCCTTGAGAATGAAAAACGACGCATAGGCGAGATAGAGGACGACGGCAAGGCCGACGGTCGAGAGCGCGAAGACGTACGCGCCGACGTTCTCACGGAAGGCCGGTGTGCCGCGGGGCGCCGCGACGACCAGCGCGAGGACGACGGCGAACCAGATGGCGCCCAGGATGGCGACGGGCACGCCGAAGAGGCTGCCGTACGGGCTCAAATAGGCCTGCGTGCAGCTGACGGTGGCGTTGACGTCGCACGGACTCACGTACCCGGGCTGGGTCAGCAGGCGGTGGTGCACCCAGGACGAGGCGCCGGAGGCGGCAAGCCCGCCAAGGGCAAGAACGATCATCAGCAGGCGCGAACGGGCTGTCATGATGACTGATTATAGAGGCGTCAGAAAGAAAAACGGGCGGAGACCCCTGCCAGGTCTCCGCCCGTCGCGATCGCGCGGTCTCCGCCTACTGAAGCGGGATCGTGCCCGCGGGGCCGCCGGCCGGATCGACGAAGATCGTGCCGCGGGCCGTGAGGTTGAAGCCGCGCTGCCCGGTCGTGCCGACGGTGCCCGGCACCGCGGTGGCGAGGTAGTCGAGCACGGTCGGCGTGCCGCTCAGATCGACGGGCCCGGCCGGGCCGTTGGCCACCATGTCCACGCAGTAGCCGCTCTTCAGAACGCCGGAGGCGCCGCATGCCACGGTGTTGACCGTCAACGGATTGATGTCGGGCGAAATGTACGCCTCGGTGCCGCCCGCGCACGGCGTGCCGAGAACGGCGAGACCGGTCGCGTAGCCGCCCTGGCCGCAGCTCGCGGAGTAGCTGACCTGGGCGCTGTTGACTGAACGCAGCGATCCGATGGCCGACGACTCGTTGCCGGACATCCGGGCGCGCAGCAGCCCCGGAATCGCGATGGCCGCGATGATGCCGATGATCGCCACGACGATCAGCAGCTCGATAAGGGTGAAACCCTTCTGATTACGCATCTTCATTGTTATTGGCTCCTTCCCCTTATCTGTCAGGGGCGCCTCCCCTATCGCAACCGGAGTGCCAGTACGGCCATGGCGCATTCAGCAGCTTCAAACCATTGATAGTACGAGACTTATTGAATTTCAGGGATCCGCAGCTGGACGGCCGCGCCCTGCGAAACTGACGTTTTTTGTCACAAGAACTGACAACAAATGGCGGGCCGGACGGGCTAGCGGATGGGAGAAGCGGGCGCCCCGAACGGCTCCTGGGGGGCGGCGGCCGTGACGTCCTGCCAGACCGTCCCGGTGGTGTTCACCGCGAATGAGCGCGCCCCGGTCCGGCCGAATCGGACGGGCACCGCCGACGCGTAGTATCCGGTGTACGTGGGTTTTCCGTGGCAATCCGCCCCCGCGGCTTCGGCTCCCTCGCCGCGCGTCAGGCGGACACGAAAGCCGCCCACGTCCGGCGCCGGCCCGGCGAGATCGGCTGGGAGGAACCCCTCCGCGCTGCCGGGCGGCGGCGCGGCGAGCGTCTCCAGCGAGTCCGCGTAGCGGTTGCCGCCGCAGACCGACGCGTACGCCATTTCGGCGCTCACGATCCGCTGCAGCGAGGCGATGGCGGCGGCCTCGTTGTTCGCCATCCGCGCACGCCACAGGCCGGGCAGGGCCACGATCGTGATGATGCCGACGATCGTCACGATGATGGCGACCTCGATGCGGCTGATGCCGGTCTGCGCGCGGATGTGCACGGGGAACGTCAGAGATTATATTTCTTCGTGTAGTACCGGAACGACCGGAAACTCATGCCGAGCAGCTCCGCCGCCTTCACCTTCACGCCGCCGGCGCGCCGCAGCGCCTCGGCGATGTATTCGCGCTCGATCTCCTGCACGTGCTGTTCGAGGTCGAAGCCCTCGGGCAGCTGCGGCATCGCGCTCGCCTGCCCCGGTCGCCGCGCCTCGCCCCGCTGCACGTCCGCCGGCAGGCTCGCGACACTGATCACGTCGGATCGCTCGAGCGCGACGGCGCGCTCCATGGCGTTTTCCAGCTCGCGGATGTTGCCGGGCCAGGGATACGCCTCGAGCCGCTCGCGCGCCTCGTCGGCAATCGCGCTGATGCTCTTGCCCATGGCCTGGCTGAAGCGCGCGACGAAATGCTCGGCCAGCAGGTGCATGTCCCCTTCCCGCTCGCGCAGCGCCGGCAGGTGCACGGGAATGACGTTGATGCGGTAATAGAGATCCTCGCGGAACGCGCCCTCGTCGACCATGCGGCCCAGGTCGCGGTTGGTGGCGGTGATCACGCGGATATCGGCGTCGATCTCCTCGCCGCCGCCGACGCGCCGGAACGTGCGCTCCTGCAGGACGCGCAGCAGCTTGACCTGCATCATCGCGCTCATCTCGCCGATCTCGTCGAGGAAGATCGTCCCCTTCTCGGCGGTTTCGACGAGGCCCTTGCGGTTGCTGTCGGCGCCGGTGAACGCGCCCTTCATGTGCCCGAACAGCTCCGACTCGAGCAGCGTCTCGGGCAGCGCGCCGCAGTTGAGCGCGACGAACGGCCGGTCGCGCCGCGGCGAGTTGAAGTGGATGGCGCGCGCGACCAGCTCCTTGCCCGTGCCCGATTCGCCGGTCACGAGCACCGTGCTCGTCGTCGGAGCGATCGTCTCGATCAGCTGGAACACCAGCTGCATCGCGCTGCTACGCCCGATGATGTTCGCGAAGCGGTGCGTGGTCTGCAGCGCGCGCCGCAGCAGGTCGTTTTCCTGCGCCAGCTGCTTGCGCTCGAGCGCCTTGCGGATGCGCAGCTTCAGCTCTTCGACGTTGAAGGGCTTGCTCAGGTAGTCGTACGCGCCGAGGTGCATCGCCTCGACGGCGTTCTCGATCGACGCGTGCGCGGTAATCATGATGCCGACGATGTCGGCGTCGAGCGACTTGGCGGCCTTGAGCACCTCGACGCCGCTCATGTCGGGCATCTTGATGTCGGAGATCAGCAGGTCGATCGGCTCGCGCTCGAGAATGTCGACGGCCTGCCGCCCGTTCGACGCCTTGAACACCTCGTACCCCTCGCGCCGCAGCACGATGTCGAGCAGCTCCCGCATCGACGGCTCATCGTCGACGATGAGGATTCTCGATCGGTAGCCGGTTGCCGGTTGCCGGTTGCCGGTGAGCTCCGCAGTTTCGGTACGTTCTCTCATGACGGATCTGCGGGGGGCGCAATCGCTCGGATGAGGCCGTTCAGTAGACGACCGACCGTTCCAGACTCTTTGAGAAGCGAATCAACGACCGCGCCATCGACGTACTTCAATCGTGCGCATAGCAGGAGCTGTGTTTCCAGTTCGCACAACGAACCTCTCGCCACCGCGAGAAAGCGAGCGAAGTCGCGAGAGCTGCCTCGTCCCTGGCCTTCAGCGATGTTGCTCGGCACTGAAACGGCACTGCGGCGCGTCTGCGATGTCAGCCCGTACATCTCGTCCCTGGGATAGCCTCTGGTCGCGGCATAGACCGCCTCAGCCAGATCCATGGCCCGTTTCCACGTTTCAAGCTGCGAGTAGTCGGTAACCGGCACGCTTTACGCCCCCTGATCTACCGGCAACCGGCTACCGACAACCGGCAACTGTACTGTCACTGTCGTGCCCTGTCCGCGCTCGGAGGTCACCTGGATCTCGCCGCCGTAGTCGCTCACGATGCGGTGGACGATGGAGAGGCCGAGGCCGGAGCCTTTGAAGAAGGCGCCGCGGAACGGCTGGAAGATGCCGTCGAGCTCTTCGCGCGGAATGCCCACGCCTTCGTCCTGCACGGCAATCACGGCGCCGTGGCCGTTGCTGCTCGCGGCCAGGCGCAGGCGGCCGCCTTCGGGCATCGCGCGCAGGCCGTTGGTGGCGAGGTTCCACACGATCTGCTTCACCTGCGCCTCGTCGGCCTCGAGCATCACGGGCTCGGACGGCACGTCGACGGCCACGCGGTGCGCGTCCTTCAGCTCGGCGCTGTTGCGCAGCAGCGCGGCGGTGTCGTGCAGCGCCTGCCGCAGATCGAGCTTCTGCAGCGTCGCGCGCTGCGGGCGCGTGTACGCGAGGAAGCTCTTGATGGTTTCGTTGAGCCGCTCCGATTCGCGCAGCACGATGTCCATCAGCTGCTCCTGCTCGGCATTGAGCGGCAGATCCTGCCTGAGCACCTGAATCGAACCCGACATCGAGGCCAGCGGGTTGCGGATCTCGTGCGCGATGCCGGCCGCCATCTCACCGACCGCGGCGAGCCGCTGCTGGATGCGCGCGTCGCGATCGCGCCGGCGCTGTTCGGTGACGTCCTGGAACGTGAGCAGCCGTCCGGCCTGCCCCTGCGGCGTCAGCAGCGGCGTGCTGCTCAGGCCAATCTCGATCTGGCGCCGGTCCTCGCGCACGTAGGCGAACTCGCATCGGCGCGGCCCGGTGCCGCCCGCATCCATCGCATCGGCAAAGGCCTCCGGCAGCTGCAGCACGTCGCGGGCGCTGCGGCCGATGGCGCGAGGGGTGGGGATGCCGGTGATCTGCTCGGCCGCGGGATTGAAGGAAATCAGGCGGCCCTGCTCGTCGGCCGTGGCCAGCCCGCTCGTCAGGCTGTCGATGACGTAGGCATTGAACGCCTGCAGCTCGGCCAGCTCGCTGGAGGTGCGCGCCAGCTCCTGACCGGCGACCCGCAGCCGTTCGGCCAGCTCGCCCGCCAGCATGGCGACGCCGGCGAAACCAAAGACGTTGACGCCGATCGTCAGCAGGGCGATGCGCCAGGGCGGCAGGACTACGTCGGGCGTCAGGATCCGCAGGAACGACGGCACGCTGTACTGCAGCGCCACCACGGAAATGTACAGCGCGGCGCTGAGCACCGCCGTGCTGATGCCGCCCGCGCGCGAGCGCACGCTGCTGGCCGCGATGATCGGCAGCGCGTAGAGCGGCGAGAAGTTGCTCTGCACGCCGCCGGTCGACGCGACGATGCCCGAGACGATGATGGCATCGGCGGCAAACTGCAGATCGAGCAGCCAGGGCTGGCGCTCGGCGCGCCGCAGCGTCAGGACGTACACGATCGTCAGCGCGTAGGTCAGGCCGATCAGGAAGAAGAACGGCCCCCGCCCCGGCGCGCTGATCGCCGTGAGGCTGCCCGCGCCGAGCAGCAGCGTGACGGCGCCCGCGCGGATTGCGAGCAGCCACAGCAGCGTGCGGCGGAGCGCGGGAGCGCTCATGGTTGCCGGCGCGCCGTTGTGCGCGCCGGCTCGCACCGGTTACCGGTTACCGACAACCGGTTACCGATCATGAGAGCTTGCTGATCAAATCGAACATCGGCAGGTACATCGCGATGACGATGCCGCCGACGACCACGCCGAGGAACGCGATCATGACCGGCTCGAGCAGTGTGAGCAGCCCGGCCACGGCCGTGTCCACTTCCTCCTCATAGAAGTCGGCGATCTTCGACAGCATCGCGTCGAGCGCGCCGGTGGTCTCGCCGACGTTGATCATCTGCGTGACCATGGGCGGAAACACGCCCGTCTCGCGCAGGGGCACCGACACCGTCTCGCCGCGCTCGATGCGCGTGCGGGTCATCTGCACGGCGTCCTCCACGACCGCATTGCCCGCCGTCCGGGCCGTGATGTCGAGCCCGTCGAGAATCGGCACGCCGGACGCCATGAGGGTCGACAGGGTGCGGCAGAACCGCGCCACGGCAATCTTGCGCAGGATGATGCCGAGAATCGGCAGCTTCAGCATCATGCCGTCGATGACGCGGCGCCCCTTGTAGGTGGCGTAATACCGCTTGAACAGGTAGCCCGCGATCACCATGGCGACGATCAGGAACGGCATGAAGGCGACCAGCTGATTGCTTAACCAGATGACCACGCGGGTGGGCAGCGGCAGGTCGGCGCCCAGGCCGGAGAACAGTTCCGCGAAGGTCGGAATGACCTTCCACAGAATCGCCGTCACGACGACGGCGGCAATCACGATGACGGCGATGGGGTAGATCATCGCCGACTTCACCTGACCCTTCAGCTTGACGTTCTTCTCGATGTAGGTCGCGAGCCGCTTGAGGATCGTGTCGAGGATGCCGCCCGCCTCGCCGGCCGCGATCATGTTCGTGTAGAGCGGGTCGAACGTCTTCGGGTACTTCTTCATCGCGTCGGCCAGCGACGCGCCGCCCTCGACGTCCTCGCGCGTGAGCAGGATGACCTTCGCGAAGTTCTTGTCGGACTCCTGCTTGCCGAGGATCTCGAGGCACTGCACGAGCGGCAGGCCGGCGTCGATCATGACGGAGAACTGGCGGGTGAAGATCGCCAGATTCTTCGACGGTACGGTCTTCGTGGTCTTGGCGGTGTCGGCCTTCGCCTTCACCGGTTCGATGCGCGTGACGTTGATCTGCTCGCGCCGAAGCGCGGCCGTCAGCGCGTCCATCGAATCGGCTACCCGCTCCCCGCGCACGTCCTGCCCCGTGCGGCTGCGTCCCGAATAGGCAAATGTAGGCATAACGCTATCTCACTGGTCGCTGGGGAGCGCCTGGTCGGTTCAATCCCGCGCCCGGCACCACGCCGGCGCCGCGGGCCATCATCTCGATCAGCTCGTCGCGCAGCGCCGAGGCGTTGAGCGCCTCGTCGCGCGTAATCATCCGGCGCTGCACCAGCGTCGCCAGCGCCTGGTTCATCGTCTGCATGCCGAGCTTCTCCTGCCCGGTCTGCATCGTCGAATAGATCTGGTGCACCTTGTCGTCGCGAATGAGGTTGCGGATGGCCGGCGACGGCACGAGAATCTCCATCGCGACGACACGTCCGCTGCCGCCCGCTTTCGGCAGCAGCGTCTGCGAGACGACGCCTTCGAGCACGAGCGACAGCTGCGTGCGAATCTGCCCCTGCTGGTGCGCCGGGAAGACGTCGATGATGCGGTTGATCGTCTGCGCCGCCGAGTTGGTGTGCAGCGTCGCGAACGTCAGGTGGCCCGTCTCGGCGATGCGCAGCGCCGACTCGATGGTCTCGAGGTCGCGCAGCTCGCCGATCAGCACGATGTCGGGATCTTCGCGGAGCGCCGCGCGCAGCGCCGCCGTGAAGCTCTGCGTGTCGCTGTGCAGCTCGCGCTGGTTGACCAGGCACTTCTTGTGCTGGTGGATGTACTCGATCGGGTCCTCCACGGTCAGGATGTGCGCGTGCCGCTCGTTGTTGATCTTGTCGAGCATCGCGGCCAGCGTCGTCGACTTGCCGCTGCCGGTGGGACCCGTGACCAGCACGAGGCCGCGCGGCCGCTCGGAGAGCGTCGCGAGGACCGGCGGGAGGTTCAGCTCGTCGAAGCCCTTGATGGTTTCGGGAATGAGACGGAAGACGGCCGCCACGGCGCCGCGCTGGTTGAAGACGTTGCAGCGGAAGCGCGCGAGCCCGCGGATGCCGAACGCGAGGTCGAGCTCCTGCGTCTCCTCGAACCGCTTCTTCTGCGAGTCGGTGAGCACGCTGTACGCCAGCTGCTTCGTCTCGGCCGCGCCGAGCGGCTCGAGCCCCTCGAGCGGCTTCAGCGTGCCGTCGACGCGCACCAGCGGCGCGGAGTTCGTCGTCACATGCAGGTCAGACCCGCCCATTTCGACCGTTAGTTTCAGAAGCTCGGGTAATGTCATAAGTCCGCCTACTGCCTACTGCCTACTTCACGGTCTCGCGAACGACCTCTTCAATCGTCGTCAAGCCGTCCTTGACCTTGCGCAGCCCGCTCATGCGCAGCGTCAGCATGCCGTCCTCGACGGCGCGGCGCCGAAGCTCCGCCGACGACGATCCGATCAGGATCATCTCGCGCAGCTGCTCGTTGACTTCCATGACCTCGTACAGGCCCACGCGTCCCTTGTAGCCCGTGCGGTTGCACTTGTCGCAGCCCTCACCCCGCTTCGGCACGACGGCCTCCGCGTCCTCGGCACTGAACCCCGCGTCGAGGAGCCCCTGCGGCGGCAGCGGCTGGTCGACCGTGCAGTTCGCACAGACGCGCCGCACCAGGCGCTGCGCGCAGATCAGGTTCACGGCCGTCGCCACGAGAAACGGCTCAATGCCCATGTTCATCAGACGGTTGATCGTGCTGGGCGCGTCGTTGGTGTGCAGCGTCGACAGCACGAGGTGGCCGGTGAGCGCCGCCTTGACGGCGATTTCGGCCGTCTCGAAGTCGCGGATTTCGCCGACGAGGATGATGTTCGGATCCTGGCGCAGGAACGACCGCAGCGCCGCGGCGAAGTTGAGCCCGATGCTCTCCTTGACCTGCACCTGGTTGATGCCGGGCAGGTTGAACTCGACCGGGTCTTCCGCGGTCATGATGTTCGTCTCGGGCGTGTTGATCTTCGAGATCGACGAATAGAGCGTGTTCGTCTTGCCGCTGCCGGTCGGGCCCGTGACCAGCACCATGCCCCACGGCTTCATGATGGCCGTCTCGAACCGCGTCAGCGACTCCTGCTCGAAGCCCAGCTTCGTCATGTCGAGCATCAGCTTCGTCTTGTCGAGCAGGCGCATGACGATCTTCTCGCCGAAGAGCGTCGGCAGCACCGAGACGCGGAAGTCGATCTCGCGCGAGTCGCCGTTGTCGTTGAACCGGATCTTGATGCGGCCGTCCTGCGGCAGGCGCTTCTCGGCGATGTCGAGCTTCGCCATGATCTTCAGGCGCGACGCGATCGCGTCGCGGAACTT
>DATKDT010000032.1:0-27917 GCA_035512575.1 Vicinamibacterales bacterium
CGGATGCCGATGGAGCTGCTCGCGCTCATCGGCTTCGCGGGCGCGCTCGTGTCGTCGGTGTTCCTGTGGGATCACGACGCGCTCAGCTTCCACGTCATCCGCGCCGACAACTTCGCGCTCTTCTTCAACGTCGTGATCTGCATCGTCGGCATCCTGACGGTGCTGCTGTCGGCCGGCGCGGCCGAGCGCGACGACATCCCGCTCGGCGAGTACTACACGCTGATGCTCTTCGCGGCGGCGGGCATGATGATGATGGCGGGCGCGGTCGACCTGCTCGTGATCTTCATCGCGCTCGAGATCATGTCGCTGGCCGTCTACGTGCTCACCGGCATCCGGCGTCCGAAGATCGCCGGCGCGGAAGCGGCCTTCAAGTACTTCCTGCTCGGCGCGTTCTCGAGCGCTTTCTTCCTCTACGGCATCGCGTTCGCGTTCGGCGTCGCCGGCACGACCGATCTCGCGCGCCTGGGCACCGAGATCGCGGCGCTGGCGCAGGAGCCCAACGTCCTGATGCTGCTGGCCATGACGCTGCTGCTGGTCGGTTTCGGCTTCAAGGTGTCGGCCGTGCCGTTCCACATGTGGACGCCCGACGCCTATCAGGGCGCGCCCCTCCTGGTGACGGGCTTCATGTCCACCGGCGTCAAGGCGGCCGCGTTCGCCGCGTTCGTGCGCGTGTTCCTCTCCGCCTTCGAGCCCATGCAGGCCTACTGGATTCCCGTGCTCTCGGTCATCGCGCTGCTGACGATGATCCTCGGGACGGTGGTGGGGGTGATGCAGACCAGCGTGAAGCGCATGCTGGCCTACTCGAGCATCGCGCACGCCGGCTACATCATCGTCGGCATCATTGCCGCCAACGACGTCGGCAAGGCCTCGATTCTGTTCTACATCCTGGCGTACTCGGTGACCAACCTCGGCGCGTTCGGCGTGATGGCCGCGCTCAGCACGTCGGAGCGCGAGTTCGACGACATCCGCGAGTTCAACGGCCTCTGGCACGTGCGGCCCGGCATGGCGGCGCTGATGAGCGTGTTCCTGCTCTCGCTCGGCGGGTTCCCGCCGATGGCCGGCTTCATCGCCAAGTGGTACGTCTTCGGCGCGGCCGTCCAGACCGGCCACTACTGGCTGGCCATCGTCGGCGTGCTGAGCAGCGTGGTGGCGGTCTTCTACTACCTGCGCATTGTCGTGGCGATGTACATGACCGAAGAGCGCGCCGGCGCCGCGCTGCCGCTGCCCCGGCTGCCCGGCCTCGCGCTGGTGGGCCTCACGCTCGCCGTCGCGGGCGTGCTCTATCTCGGCATCCTGCCCGCGTGGGCGATCGACGCGGCACGGGCGTCCATCGGCACGATCTTCTGAGGTTCGGAAGTTCGGCGGTTCGGCGGTTCGGAAGTTCGCTTGTCAAGGTTCGGCGGCGAGCGCAGCGGCGCGAGCCGCCACAAGCGAACCTCCGAACCCCCGAACTCCCGAACCCCCGAACTACAGCCGCGCAAGCGCGGCCATCATCGTCGCATCTTCCTCCGGCGCGACGGTCCTGAGATCGAGCAGCACCCGCCCCTCCTGAATTCGCACAATCACCGGCGGATCGCCTGCGCGCAGGCGGGCTTCGATGTCGTCGGCCGACAGGGTCGCGTGCGCGATCGCGATTAGCCGCGTCGGCAGCTCGACATCCGGCGCGCTGCCGCCGCCGATGGCGCTGCTGCCGTCGACGAGCTCCGCATCGAGCGAGGAGGGGAGCGAGGCCATGATGCCCGCGGCGCGCGCCTGGATGTCGTCGGCGCTGAGCGCGATCATCCGCCAGATCGGCAGCTCCTCGTCTGCCCGTCCGGCGGCATGGGCGTGCAGCGTGGCCTCGAGCGCGGCGTAGGTCATCTTGTCGACGCGCAGCGCGCGCATGAGCGGATGGCGCCGCACTCTGTCGACGAGATCCGCGCGCCCGGCGATGATGCCGGCCTGCGGCCCGCCCAGCAGCTTGTCGCCGCTGAAGCTGACGATGCCGGCGCCGTGGGCGAGACTGTGGCGCGCCGACGGTTCGGACGGGAAGCGCGGGTCGGGCGCGAGGAGGCCGCTGCCCAGGTCCTCGTACAGCGGCAGGGAGAACTCGCGCGCGAGGGCGGCCAGCTCCTCGAGCGCGGGACGCGCGGTGAAACCTTCGATGCGGAAGTTCGACGGATGCACCCGCAGGATGAGGCCGGTGCGATCGTTGATGGCCGCGCCGTAGTCGGCCGCGCGCGTCTTGTTGGTGGTGCCCACCTCGCGCAGGATGGCGCCCGACTGCGCCATCACGTCGGGTACGCGGAAGCCTCCGCCGATCTCCACGAGTTCGCCGCGCGAGACGATGACCTCGCGGCCGGCGGCCAGGGCCGTCAGGACGAGCAGCGTGGCGGCAGCGTTGTTGTTGACGGCCACGGCCGCCTCGGCGCCCGTCAGTTCGCGGATGAGCGGCTCGGCGTGCACGTCGCGGCGTCCGCGCGCGCCGGCCTGGAGGTCGTACTCGACGCTGGCGTAGCCGAGCCCCGCGGCGGCCATGGCGTCGGCGGCGGCCCTGCTCACGGGCGCGCGGCCCAGGTTCGTGTGCAGGATCACGCCGGTGGCGTTGACGACCCTTCGCAGCGTCGACTGCGCGCGCGAGGCCAGCAGCGCGGCGGCGCCCTCGAGGACGGCCGCATCGACCGCGTCCTGCGTGCGGGCGGCGTCCTCCCCCCGCAGTTCGGCGCGGACGGTCTCGGCCGACTTCCGGAGCGCGGCAACAGCCGCGTCCCGCCCGTGGCGCTCGACCCAGCCTCGCACCTCGGGCTGACTGAGCAACGTGTCGATCGACTTCACCCGAACTGCCATTCTGTGTTCTGTATTCTGTGTTCTATGTTCTGTATTCTGTGTTCTATATTCTGCGTTCTATATTCTGTATTCTTTTGAGCACCCGTGACCCAGCCCCCCCGTTATCGTCCCGCGGAGCGCTTCTGGCCCTACGCCGACCTGTCGGAGCAGCCGTCGGACGAGGAGCTCGCCGCGCTCGACCCTGACCTGCGCGCGGCCCTCATGGGGGCGCCGCCGCTGCCGTTTTCGCTGACGGTGGTGTTTCCGCGGTTCGAGGGGGACGGCTACGCGCGCGCGGTCGAGGTGGCGCGGGCCGCGGCCGACTATCGTGAAATGGGCGCGGGGCCCGGCTTCCGGCACCGCGCGCGCTTCTTTTCCGGCGACGCTGCGCGGCTGCGCGATCTCTACGAGCTGGTCGGCGGCGTGGAGGGGACCGAAGTCCTGATTGACGACAAACCCGTGCCGTACGCGCGGGAGCTCTGGCTCCCGCTCGTCTGGTTTCTTCTTGAGTAAGGGAGTCAGGCTCCCTTACTATGTGATTCCCCAACCCGAATGGTGACGTGGCACATACGCCCGACGACTCTGTCCGGAATTTGGCCAACCTTTCCGGCGAGCTGAAGAAGCTCGAGACGGAGTACAACCAGTTTTTCTCAGGCCGCCTGCCGCGCCCGCCGTGGGAAGCCCGCACTCGCGTGGAATCGCTGATCCGCAAATGGGACCGCGAGAGCGTCAATGCGTCCTCCGTGGACAAATTCAAGTTCCAGGCGCTGCGGGCCCGCTACGCGACATTCGCGGACCTCTGGGATCGCGCCCTGCGCGCGCGCGAGGAGGGGCGTCCCGGCCCGTTCAACTGGCCCAGCGCCGTCCCCACCAAGCCGCCGGTCCCGGGCGAGGCCGCCGCGCCCCACGTGGTGCATGTGGCCGCCATCGGCGATCCGATGAAGGACATCGACAAGGTGCGCGAGCTGTACGAGTCGCTGATGGAGGCGCGCCGCAAGGCGGGCGATCGAACCGTGCCCTTCCACCGCTTCGTCGGGCTCGTGAGAGACCAGGTGCGGGCGATGCAGCAGACGGGCAGTCCCGAGGTCACCTTCCGGGTCATCGTCACCGACGGCAAAGTCAGCTTCACCGCCATGGGACTGAAAGGCTGGACTGACGAGTAGCGCCGGCGACGTTCAGAGCTCGAGCCAGTCCCGGAGCGCGTCGCCGACGGCGGTGAGTTCCTCGGCGTTGCATGAGCCTACGGGTGGCCCGATCGAACCGCGCGGGATGCTGAAGATTTTGTCGACCATGACCTGTGACGGCTCGCGCAGGCCCGTTCGAGAGCCTGGTGGCACGGCCACGCGGAAGCGTGACGCGTCGACGCAGTCCGACGTGAGAAGGCAGATGGTCACGCTCGCGTGGGTGTCGTTGTACACGTCGGATTGAAGCACGAGCGCGGGCCTCGGCTTGCTCGTGTACGCTCCTCGAGTCGCGACGATGACAATGTCGCCCCGCTTCATTCCCAGCCGCTGAGATCGGCGGCCTCTACGATGAATTCCAGGGCCTCGCGCTCGGACCGCCGGTTTCGCACCAGCAGGGATTGCCGGCGCGCCTCCGCCTTGCGATCCTCGCTGGTCGTGCCGGCCAGGCCGGTTTCCAGAATCTCGCGCACGACCTCGCTGCGCGAGCGCCGGCGCCGGCGCGCCTCGCTCGCGAGCCGCTGCCCCAGCGCCTTTGGCACGCGGATCGTCAGTACGTCGGACGTCTTCGAGACCTTCGCCATGGTTCCGCCTTTGGGTGTATACAGTATACACCCCGGCGCAGCCAGGCTGAGATCCGCCCGCGAGCGCTTCACTGTTGTATCCTGCGCGCGCGATGCTCAGAAAAGCGCTCGGGCTGCGCGACGCGACGGCCATGGTCGTCGGCACGATCATCGGCGCGTCGATCTTCGTGCAGCCGTCGGAGATCAGCAGCCAGATGCCCACGCCCGCCGGCATCCTGCTGGTCTGGGTTGCCGCCGGCCTGCTGACCATGTTCGGCGCGCTCGTGTGCGCCGAGCTGGCGTCAGCCTTCCCTCGCACCGGCGGCGTCTACGTCTACCTCACCGAAGCCTGGTCGCCCGCCGCCGGATTCCTCTGGGGCTGGGCGATGTTCTGGAGCATGCACACCGGCATCATCGCGGCCATCGCGATGGTGTTCGCGCGCTACGCCGCCGTGTTCGTGCCGATGGGCGACCTCGGACAGCGGCTCACCGCCGTCGCGCTGATCGTCGTCTTGTCGGGCGTCAACATCCTCGGCGTCCGCCACGGCGCGCGCGTGCAGACCCTCTTCACCGCCGCCAAGCTCACGGCCATCGTCCTCATGATCCTCGCGGGGGTGTGGCTGACCCGTGACGGCTCAATTTACCATTTACAATCGCAGGTGCCGGCGTCCGACCCGGCGACGTTCAACGGCTTCGTGCTGGCGATGGCGGCGGGCCTGTTCGCCTATGGCGGCTGGCACATGGTGACGTTCACGGCCGGCGAGACGCGCGATGCCGCCGCGACGATTCCGCGGGCGCTGATTGCCGGCACGCTGATCGTGACGGCCTGCTACGCGGGCCTGAATCTGGTCTACATGCGCGTCCTGCCGCTCGAGGAGCTGCGCGCGTCGACGCGCGTGGCGGCCGATGCCGCCGACGCGCTCGTGGGCGCGGGCGGGGCCGGCCTGATGGCCGCGCTCGTCATGGTGTCCACGTTCGGCGCGGTCAACGGCATCATCCTCATGGGCCCGCGCGTGTACTACTCGATGGCCGAAGACGGCCTGCTCTTCCGCTGGATTGGCGCGGTCCATCCGCGCTACCAGACGCCGCATCGCGCGCTGCTGCTGCAGGCGGCCTGGGCCTCGTCCCTCACGCTCACCGGCACGTATCGCGCGCTGTTCACGCGCGTGATCTACACGGAGTGGATCTTCTTCGCCGCGCTCGCGCTGGCGCTGTTCGTGCTGCGCCGCCGCGCCGGCTACGCGCCCGCCTACCGCATCTGGGGATACCCGGTCGTGCCGGCCCTGTTCGCCGCCGCCGCCCTGGTCGTCGTCGCCATCCAGGTAAACGCCGATCCCACCGACAGCGCTATAGGCCTCGGACTCGTGCTGCTCGGCCTTCCGGTGTACTGGTGGTGGAGCAAAAAATGATCATTGATGTTCATGACCATTACTATCCGCCGGAGTACCTCGAAGCGCTCGGCAGGCTGAAGAGCGCGATCAAGGTGACGTACGACGGCGACGGCAATCCGCTCGTCCACTATCCGGGCGACTACAACATCCTGGTCAGAGGGCATCGCGACATCGCGTACCGCCGTGAGGTGCTCGACGCCGAGGGCGTCGATACGCAGGTGATCAGCCTGACCACGCCCGGCACGCACATCGAGACGCCTGAAACCGCCGTGGCGCTCGCGACGATCACGAATGATGCGTTCGCGCGCGTGCGCGACGACTACGGCGGGCGGTTCGTGCCGCTCGCCACGCTGCCGCTCAACGACCCCAAAGCGTCGGCCGCCGAGTTCATCCGTGCGATCGATACTCTGAAGTTTCCGGGCGCGATGCTCTTCAGCAACGTCAACGGCACGGGGCTGGACGATGAGCGGTTCTGGCCGATGTATGAGGCGGCCAACGACCGTGGCAGCGTGCTGATGATTCACCCGACCTATCCGGTCGGCGTCGAGGCGATGACCGAGTACTGGCTGATGCCGCTCAACGGCTTTCTGTTCGACACCACGCTGGCGGCGTCGAAGCTCGTGTTCAGCGGCGTCGTGAAGCGGTACCCGCGCATCAAGTGGATTCTCGGACATCTCGGCGGCACGATTCCGTATCTCGCCGAGCGGCTCGATCGCGGCTATCGCGCGTTTGCCGACTGCCGCAAGCACATCGACGAGCCGCCGACCGCCTATCTCAAGCGCCACTTCTATTACGACACGGTGAACTTCGCGCAGGGGCCGCTGAAGCTCGCGATCGAGTTCGCGGGCGCGGACCACGTGCTGGCGGGCAGCGACTATCCGCACCAGATCGGCAGCATTCCGCTGATGCTCGAGGCGATTCGGGCGCTGCCGGTGACGGAGGTTGAGCGGGAGGGAATTCTCGGCGAAAATGCCCGCGGGCTGATGCTAACATAACCATATGAAGCGGACGACCGTGTACTTCGAGCCCGACCTCGAGCTCATGCTCGAACGCGAGAGCCGGCGGCGAGGTCTGCCCATGGCCGCGCTCGTCCGGGAAGCCGTGCGGGCATATCTCGCGGACGACGCCCCGAAGGGCCCGCCGGGGGCCGGCGCCTTTGCGAGCGGTCGCGCCGCGACGGCCCGAGATACCAGGGCCGCGCTGAAGGACACCGGCTTCGGCGAGCCGGATTGATGCCGCTCGTGCTCGACACGGGCATCGTCTACGCCTATTACGACCGCAGTGACGGCTGGCACGCGCGGGCGAAGGCCTTGGTGCTCGAAGAGAGCGGGGGCCTTGTCCTTCCGGCGCCTGTCATTCCCGAAGTCGATCACCTGCTGCGGCATCGCATCGGCCTCAAAGCCTGCCGTGTCTTTTATGACGGCCTCGTGGACGGCTCCTACATCGTCGCCACGCTTCCATCCGAGGGCTACGCCCGGGTCGTTGCGCTCAACCGGCAGTACGACGATCTTGGATTCGTCGACGCGGCAGTCATCGCCATCGCCGAGGCGCGGCGGATGCGCCGGATTGCGACGACCGATCGGCGGCACTTCAATCCGATTGCCGCAGCACTGGGGCTGGAGATCGTGCCCGACGCGTAATTCCCTGTCGAACCCTGACGCCGCTCGCCTCGGTCCGTATCGGCTTGGACCAGCCATTGGCTCGTGCGGGATGATGTATGGTATTCATATGGCATGGAAAAGACGACGGTCTATCTGCCGCGGGATTTGAAGCGGGCGGTGGCACGGCTCGCGCGGCAGCAGGGCCGCAGTGAAGCCGCGCTGATCCGCGACGCCCTCGCGCGGCTGACGCGCGAGGGCACGACGCCGGCGCCGAGGCTCCCCCTGTTCCGAGCCGAGGGACCCTCGATCGCGGAGGACGTTGATCGGGCCCTCGACGGCTTCGGCGACCGATGATTGTTCTCGACACCGGTGGGCTGTACGCGGCCCTCGACGCGAACGAGGCGCAGCATGCGCACGCGGCGGCGGCGCTTGCGGCCTCGAGGCCGCCGCGGGTGCTGTCGCCCTTCGTCCTCGCCGAGCTCGACTATCTGATCGCGCAGCGTGTCGGCCATCAGGTCCAGATGGCGCTCGTTGAGGAGGTCGTGCGCGGGGTGTATCTCCTCGATCCGTTCTCCGCAGACGACTTGCAGGCGGCAAGCCGGATCATGGAACGCTACGCCGACCTGCGGGTGGGGCTGACCGATGCCTCGGTTGTGGTCCTGGCACAGCGGCATCGGACGCTGGACCTGCTGTGCACCGATGAGCGCCACTTCCGAGCCCTGCGCGGCACAGGCGGCAAGCCGTTCCGGCTGCTGCCCGCCGACGGCTGAGCCCCGCCGCACGGCCGGCCGCGAGCACGACACCAGTCCGCCAGGTCCTTCTCACGCCCGGCGGCGCGCTTGTTGCGGATCGTAGTTTCGAGAGCGTCCGCCAGGATCCACGCTTTCATTGACCTGGTCAGACGGATGAATTTCCCCGGCTGAGTGGCGTGCCTCGTCGCGTTCATCCGCCGGACGGCAGGCGATCGGAGGATATCTTGATGATCGAAAGGAAGTGGCTGGCGGTGGGAACGCGGAACCCGGAGAGCCGGGTCCCGCGTCCTTGAGGTCTAGTCTGGTTTGGTGACGTTTCCGGCCTGCGGGCCCTTCGGACCGTCGACGATCTCGAACTCGACCGCCTGGCCTTCCTCCAGCGTCCGGAAGCCGTTCCCCTGGATCGCCGAAAAATGAACGAACACGTCACTGCCGCCTTCGCGCTCGATGAAACCGTAGCCCTTGGCGTTGTTGAACCACTTGACCTTACCAGTAATACGCATGTACTTGCCTCTGTCTTGCGGGCGCCGGACGGCCGGCGCCAGATCACCCGGGCCGATCGTTCCCCGGAAACCCGCGGGGTTTCCGTCTATCGATGCGTCCGGGCACAAAAAAGGCCGCGAGTGCGGCCCTTAACGCGGCACGGCGTTACGAGTGCCGCTGCCATACTAGCCAGCGCCCCGGGGGCTGTCAACAAGACAGAACACAGGACATAGAACACAGAATACAGAAGCCGCCAGCCGCCATCGGACTGTCTTCTGTGTTCTGTGTTCTGTATTCTGTGTCCTTCCAATGCGCGCCCTCATCAGCGTTTCCGACAAGACCGGCCTGATTCCTTTCGCCACGTCGCTCGCGCGGCTTGGCTGGCAGCTCGTGTCCACCGGCGGCACGTCGAAGGCGCTGGCCGAGGCCGGGCTGCCCGTCACGGGCATCTCCGACGTCACGAACTTTCCCGAGATGATGGACGGGCGGGTCAAGACGCTGCACCCGGCCGTGCACGGCGGCATCCTGGCGCGGCGCCACCGCCCCGACGACCTCGAGGCCATCGCGGCCCAGGGCATCACGCCCATCGATCTCGTCGTCGTCAACCTCTATCCGTTTCAGGAGACGGCGAAGAAGCCCGGCGTCGCGTTCGACGAGCTGATCGAGCACATCGACATCGGCGGCCCGTCGATGGTGCGATCGGCCGCGAAGAACTTCCGTGACGTGCTGATTGTCGTTTCGCCGGGCGACTACGACCGCGTGCTGCACCAGCTGGCGCGGCCCGACGGCCCGTCGCTCGACTTCCGCTATCAGCTGATGCGGAAGGCGTTCATGCACACGGCGTTCTACGACAGCGCGATTGCCGCGACGTTCATGCGGATCGACGCGCCCGGCGCCCAGCACCACCATCCGGAGCCGAAGACGCTGCGCTACGGCGAGAATCCGCACCAGAAGGCGTCATGGATCGAGCGCCCGGACGAGGGCAGGTGGGTGGTGCACCAGGGCAAGGAGCTCTCGTACACGAACCTGCTCGACCTCGACGCGGCGCTGCGCATCGTGCTGGAGTTCACCGAGCCGGCCGCAACCGTGATCAAGCACACGAACCCGTGCGGCACCGCGACCGGCGCGGCCATCGCCGATGTGTACATCGCCGCCCGCGACGCCGACTCGCTGTCCGCCTTCGGCGGCATCGTCGGCCTGAACCGCGCGATCGACGAGGCGTGCGCGCGCGCGCTGACGTCCACGTTCATCGAGGCGGTGATCGCGCCCGGCGTCGACGAGGCCGCGAAGCCGATCCTGGCGGCGAAGGCGAACATGCGCGTGGTGACGGCCGACTTCGCCGGCGCGCGCGGTGGCCTCTATGCCGACACCGGCGAGTCGCGCGCGATTCTGGGCGGCATCCTCATGCAGGAAGCCGATCGCGTCGACGAGGCGCGCGAACGTTGGCCTTCTGGTGACAGCCCGAAAGTGGTGACCAAACGCGCGCCGACCACTGATGAATGGGAAGCGATGCGCTTCGCATGGCGCGTCTGCGCGCACGTGAAGTCCAACGCCGTGATCTTCACCGCGCGCGACCGCAGCCTGGCGGTGGGCGCGGGGCAGATGAGCCGTGTCGATGCCGTCAACATCGCCGTCGCGAAGGCCTCCGGCACACTTGCCGGGTCCGTTGCCGCGTCCGACGCCTTCTTCCCCTTCCGCGACGGTCTCGACGCCGTCGCCGCCGCCGGCGCCACCGCCGTCGTCCAGCCTGGCGGCTCGAAGCGCGACGATGAGGTGATTGCGGCGGCGGATGAGCACGGCATCGCGATGGTGTTCACGGGGCGGCGGCATTTTCGCCACTAGATGCGTCTGATCCAACTGCTCGTTGCCGCGTCCGCGCTGCTGCTGTTTCTCGGCCTCGACGCCTCGACCATCTGGGACGCCAACGAGGCGTACTACGTCGAGACGCCGCGTCAGATGGTGCAGTCGGGCGACTACGTCAATCCGAGCTTCAACGGCGCGCCACGATTCAATAAACCTGTCCTGAGCTACTGGGTCGTCGCGGCCTTCTACAAGGTCTTCGGCGTGTCGGTGTGGGCCGAGCGCGTCGCGATTGCGATCGGGGCGCTGGGGATTGCCGCGGCGGCGTTCGTCATCGCGCGCGTGGCGTGGTCGCTGCGCGCCGCGTGGATTGCCGCGCTGGTGATGCTGTCGGCGCCGCGGGTGGTGTTCTTCGCCAGGCGGATCTTCATCGACGTCTGGATCACGATGTTCATGAGCCTGGTGCTCATGTTCTTCGTGCTGGCCGAGGCGCGCCCGCACCACCGGCGGCGTTACCTCCTGCTGATGTACGCGGCGGCGGGACTCGGCGTGCTGACCAAGGGACCAGTGGCGCTGGTGCTGCCGGCGCTGGCGTTCGGCGTGTACCTGCTCGTGGAGCGCCGCCTGCGGGACATCCCGCGGATGCATCTCGTGTCCGGCGCCCTGATCGTGCTCGCCATCGTGGCGCCGTGGTACGCCATGGTGTACGCCGAGCATGGCTGGACGTACATCCGTGATTTTTTCATCGGCGAGAATCTCGGCCGGTACTCGGACACGTACGGTCAGCAGGCCCGCCCGGTGTACTTCTACGTGCCGGTCCTGCTGACGGAGCTCTTTCCGTGGTCGCTGTTCGTGCCCGTCGCGCTCTGGGCCGGCTGGCACCGCGCCCGCGCGGGGTCGCATCTCGAACGTCTACTGCTCGCCTGGATTGCCGTCATCGTGCTCGTCTTCACCTTCTCGAGCACGAAACAGGATCTCTACATCTTTCCGATCGCCGCGGCGCTTGCGGCCCTGATTGCCGGCCTGCTCGATCGCGCGATCGACGGCGAGCAGCCGGCGGCCACGCAGGCGTTCTGGACGTGGCCGGTGATCGCGGCCGTGATGCTGCTGTTCTGGGCCGGACTGCAGTGGCTCTTCGGCGTCGAGGCATCGCGTTACTACATCCGGGGCGCGTTCGTCGCCGGTCTCCTGCTGGCCGCGGGCGCGGCCGTGCTGTTCGTGCTCTGGTGGAAGCGGCGCCACCTGTTCGCGATTGCCGCGCTTGGCATCAGCTTCGTCGCCGTCAATTACACGCTGGTCCTGATCGCGCTGCCCGACTTCGAGCGCTTCAAGCCGGTTGCGCCGCTGTCGGCCGCGGCCCGCGCGCGCCATCCGGACGCGCGCGTCGTGCAGTACCGCGTCGCGCTGCCGAGCATGGTCTGGTATCTCGGAAGGCCCGTCGAGGAAGTGCTCGACGAGCCCGTGCTGCGCGATCGCCTCGCGCGCGACGGCGAGACGCTCGTGCTGCTGAAGGAGGGCGACTACCCGGCCGTGCAGGCGCTCGCGCCCACCTGCATCATCGATCGCAAGCCGCTGCTCGACGTGAAGCTGCGCGAAATCATGGCAGGGACGGCGCTGCCCGAGATGCTGCTGGTGTCGAATCGCTGCGAAGAGTAGCGCTGCCGGCAAACGGCAGCGTGATCAGCGCGAGCAGCAGGACGAGGAACTCCGAGTCGCCGAAGTTGTACTCGAACAGCCCCGCGGTCACCATGGCCGCCAGCGCCGCCAGGCCGGCCGCGGCAAGGGCCGTGCGCTCGCGCCGCACCTGGCGCAGCAGGTCGCGCGCCGCCACCGCCACGAACCATATCCACAGCGCGAGGGCCGGCAGCCCACGCTCGGCGGCAATCTGCGCCGGCACGTTGTGCAGGTGCGGCACTTCGATGTCCACCGCGTCGTCCGTCCGGTATTCGGGATAGACGCGGCCGACCATGTCGGGTCCGATGCCCGTGATTGGCTCGTCGTTGATCATCCCGGCGCCCGCCTGCAGCATCGCCACGCGATCCCTGTTGGTCGTCTCCTTCAGATCGAACATCGAGTACGCGCGGTCGACGATGTGGGAGGGGGCGAAGAGGACGAAGCCCGCGATGGCCACCGGAAGCAGCGCGACGAGGCGGAAGTCGCGCAGCAGCAGCAGCACCGCGACGCCGACCAGCGCGCCGACGTAGGCGTTGCGCGACAGGGTGGCGGCCAGCGCGAACAGCAGCGCCGGCATGATCAACGCCGGCCAGATGCGCTTGCCCGGCTCGAACAGCAGGCGCGCGGCCGTGGCGCAGACGAGCAGCATCAGGATGCCGCTGTACGTCATGTAGTGGCCGAGCGTGCCCTGCGGGCGCTGGCCGAGGTCGACGTAATCGAGCAGCGCGTACTGGTAGACGCCGACCAGCGCGACGAGCGGACCGATGCTGATGAGCGCGTCGAGCGTCCGTGCCGCGCGATCGCCCCGGAGCAGGCTCATGGTCAGCGGCACGACGAGCAGCAGCAGCAGCTCCTTGTTGCCCCGCAGGCTCACGCCCGGATCGCGCGAATAGACCGTGGCGACCAGCGTCCAGACGGCGTAGAGGATCAGCGGAAGAAAGAAGGCCGGCGCCGCGGGCTGATGCTGTCGGCGGACGATGCCAACGAGCCAGCCGAGCGCCGCGAGGGCGAGCAGGCTCTGGCCGGCGGCGATCGAGAACTGGATCGCGCCGAAGGCGGCGACGAGCGCCAGGGCAGACGCGCGCTCGAGCGTCACTGTTCGATTGCGGCCTCGTCGACGAGCATGACGGGAATGTCGTCCTTGATCGGATAGACACGCTTGCACGACGCGCACTTGAGCGCGGTGCCGTCCTTCACCAGCTGCACCGGCGTCTTGCACGCGGGGCAGGCCAGGATTTCCAGCAGCTGAGGATCGATGGCCATGGCTGGGATGACTATAACAGGGAAGGTACAATCACGACGGAGATGATGGCCCCCGTCGTTCTGCAGGCCCCCGCGCCCCCCGCGGCGCAGCCCGCCCCCGATCGCGCCGAGGCGTATTACCTGTTCCTGCGCGGACGGCAGCTCGAAGCCGGGGGAGACGTCGACGCGGCGCTCGCGGCCTACCGCCGCGCGCTGACGCTGGCGCCCCGGTCGGCGGACATTCATGCCGAACTGGCGGGCCTGTTTGCCCGGCAGAATCGCGGCCCCGAAGCCCTGGCCGAGGGCCAGGCCGCGCTGGCCATCGATCCCGCGAACCGTGAGGCGCACCGCATTCTTGGCTTCGTGTTCGCCGGCATGGTCGAACGCGACCCGGTGGGCGAAGAGTCGCCGCGGGCCGTCGAGAACGCCAGGAAGGCGGCGGCGCATTTCGAGAAAGCGCTGGCCGGGGGCGGCGGCGACCCCTCCGCGCAGCTCACGCTCGGCCGGCTGTACGTCATCGCCGGCGACTACCATCGCGCGATTGCGACGCTGCGCGAGTTCCTGCTCGACCAGCCCGGCTTCACGGAAGCCACGCTGCTGCTCTCCGACGCGCACGCGGGCATGGGCGACATCGACGGCGCCATCGCGGCGCTCGAACAGGTCGTCGACACCGACCTGGGCCTGTCGCGCACGGCCATCCGCCTCGCGGAGCTGTACGAGCTTCGCGGGCGCTGGCAGGACGCCGCGGATCTCTATGCCGGGCTGATTCGTGAGTCGCCGCGCATGGCCGCCGTGCTTCGGCCGCGGCTCGCCACGGCGCTCGTCAACGCGGGCCGGCTCGACGAGGCCCGCGCGCTGCTCCGCGAGCTGTCGGCGGCGAGCCCCGCCGATCCCGGTGTGTGGTTCCTGCTCTCGCAGGCCGAGCTGCGCGCGGGCATGCTGGGCGACGCCGAGCAGGCCGCGCGCCGGATACTCGCGCTCGACGCCGGCGATCCGCGCGGCGCGGCCGCGCTCGCCGACGTCCTGATCGCGCGCCGCGAATTTCCCCGCGCGCTCGAGACGCTGCAGCCGATGCTCGCCCAGGGCGAAGCCGGCACGCTCACGCCGGCCGCCGAGGAGATGATCGCGCCGCGCGCCGCGCACGTGCTCGGCGAGCTTGGCCGGCACGACAAGGCAGTCGACGTGCTCGAGCGGCTCTCGCGCCGGCTGCCGGGCGATGTGGACGTGACGTTCGAGCTCGGCGCCGCGTACGAGCGCGCGCGCAGGCATGCCGACGCCGAACGCGTCTTCCGCGGTCTCGTCCAGGCCGACCCGTCGCACGCCCTGGCCCTCAACTATCTCGGCTACATGCTGGCCGATCGCGGCGAGCGGCTCGACGAGGCCGTGTCGCTCGTGTCGCGCGCGCTGGCACTCGAGCCGGACAATCCGTCGTTCCACGACAGTCTCGGCTGGGCCTACTACCGCCAGCAGCGCTACGAGCTCGCCGAACGGCACCTGGCGAAAGCCGCGGCCGGCGCGGCCACCAGCTCGGTGGTGCTCGATCACTACGGCGACGTGCTGTTCGCCCTGAAGCGGCCGGCCGAGGCGATTGCCGCCTGGCAGAAGGCGCTGGCCGGAGACCGGAATGACATCGATCCCGCAGTCATCGCCAGGAAGATCGCGCGTGCCAAAGAGATTGCGCGCTAGCGCGGCGCTCGCGCTCGCGCTTGGCCTGGCGGCGGCCGGCTGCGCGCCGAAGCGCTTCACCCTGCCCGCCGATCCCGGCGTGCCGGTGGACGCGTTCGCCGAGGCGTGGCGGCAGGTAGCCGCGCCCTGCCTGGGCGTGCGCACGCTGACCGCGGAGCTCGCCCTGTCGGGCCGCGCCGGCGGCACGCGCCTTCGCGGCGGCCGCGTGCAGGCCGGCTTCGAGGCGCCAGGGCGCATCCGCCTCGAGGGCGTCGCGCCGTTCGGCCAGCCCGTCTTCATCCTCGCGGGTGACGCGAGGCGCGCGACGCTGCTGCTGCCGCGCGACGAGCGTGTGGTGCAGGCGGCCGATGCGGCCGAGATTCTCGAAGCGCTCGCCGGCGTGCGGCTCGACGCCGACACGCTGCGCGCGGTCGTCGCGGGATGTGCGATGACGTCGCCTCCCGTCGGAGCGACACAGCACGGCGACGTCATGCGCTTTGCGTTTGACGAGGGCGCGGTCTACGTCCGCACGCGCGGCGCCGAGCGGCGCATTGTCGCCGCCGAGGCGCGGCCGTTTCTCGTGGAGTACCTCGACGAGGCCGCGTCAGGCGCGTGGCCGCGCCGCGTGCGGATCTCGCGCGAGCTGCCCGGCGACGCGCGCGTGGACCTGACGATCGGCATCTCCCAGGTGGACACGAACATGACGCTGCCCCCCGAAGCCTTCACGATCGACGTGCCGCCCGGCGCGATGCCCATGACGCTGGCGCAGCTGCGCGCCGCGGGGCCTCTCGGGGATCGCGAGTGATGGCCAGGCGGGCGGCGCGCCGCCGTATGCGCGTCAAGGCGTGCGCCAAGATCAATCTGTCGCTGGGCGTCGGGCCGGCGCGCGCCGACGGCTATCACCAGGTGCGCACCGTGCTGCAGGCGATCGATCTGCACGACACGCTGACGCTGACCGCGCGGCCGGGCCCGTTTTCGATCACGTGCAGCGACGAGGCGATTCCCACCGACTCGCGCAATCTGATCTGGAAGGCGGCCTTCGAGCTGTCGCGCGCGGTGGGCCGTTCCACGGTCGACGGCATCGAGGTGCGGCTCGACAAGCGGATTCCGGTCGAAGCGGGGCTCGGCGGCGGCAGCGCTGATGCGGCCGCGGCGCTGCGCGCGCTGGCGAAGCTCTGGAACGTCACGCTCGATTCGTCGGGGCTGTCGTCGGTCGCGCGGCTCGTCGGCGCGGATGTGTCCTTCTTCCTGATCGGCGGCGCGGCGTACGGCAGCGGCCGGGGCGACGACCTGCTGCCCCTGGCCGACGTGCGTCCCTTCCATGTCGTGCTGGTGAAGCCCGGCTTCGGCATCGCGACCCAGGCGGCCTACGGGTGGTTCGACGAGGACGGCGGGCTGCAGGACGCGCCCCGCGCGCTGGCCGCGTGGCCCGAGGCGCAGCTGAGCGTCCGCAACGACCTCGAGCCGCCCGTGACGCGGCGCCACCCTGTCGTGGCCGAGCTGGTCGAGCAGCTCGAACAGGCCGGGGCGCTGGCCGCGGCCATGAGCGGCAGCGGCTCGTCCGTGTTCGGCCTGTTCGACAGTTCGGCGCGCGCCGCCCGGGCCGCGAAGGCCCTCGCCGCCCCCGGCCTCCAGGTGCTCCGGGCGAGGACCCTCGGCAGGCGGGAATACTGGAAAATGGTGTAGTCTTAACCTTTTGCGCGGCGGTCATCCATCGAGTTCTGGGGCGTCGCCAAGCGGTAAGGCGCGGGTCTTTGGAACCCGTATTCGAAGGTTCGAATCCTTCCGCCCCAACCACGTGACGAAGTGTTGAAGCGCGACTCGCTGCGAGCCAGCATGGGCGGAGAGCTGAAAGTTTTTTCCGGAAGCGCACACCCCGCGCTCGCGCGGGAGATTGCCGATTTCCTTGGCGTGCCGCTGGGCCGGGCGCGCCTGCAGCGCTTTCCCGACACCGAGGTGTCGTTTCAGATCGACGAGAACATCCGCGGCACGGATGTCTTCGTGGTGCAGCCCACGTGCGCGCCGGTCGACGAGAGCCTCGTCGAGCTCTGCGTGATGATGGATGCGTTCCGCCGCTCGTCGGCCGCGCGCATCACCGCGGTGCTGCCGTATTACGGCTACGCCCGGCAGGACCGCAAGGACAAGCCGCGCGTGCCGATTTCGGCGAAGCTCGTGGCGAACCTGCTCAGCGCGGCGGGCGCGGATCGCGTGCTCTGCATGGACCTGCACAAGGCGCAGATTCAGGCGTTCTTCGACATCCCGGTCGACCATCTGTTCGCGGCGCCGGTGATCATCGAGCACCTGCGCCAGTACGAGCACGACGGGCTGACGATCGTCTCGCCCGACGCCGGCGGCGCCGAGCGCGCGCGGGCGTACGCGAAGCGCCTGCGCGCCGAGCTGGCCATTATCGACAAGCGCCGCTCGGACGAGGACGGCCAGGCCGAGGTGATGAACGTCATCGGCGATGTGCAGGGACGCACCTGCATCATCCAGGACGACATCATCGACACGGCCGGCACGATGACGAAGGCGGCGCAGGCCGTCATGGACAACGGCGCGGCGCGGGTGTTCGCGTGCGCCGTGCACGGCGTGCTGTCGGGCCCCGCGATCAAGCGGCTCGAAGCCTCGCCGATCGAGAAGCTGATCGTGACCAACACGATCCCGCAGCCGGCCGACCGGCTCGCGTCGCACAAGATCGTCACCCTGTCGGTGGCGCGCCTGCTCGGCCAGGCGATTCGGAGTATTCACGAGGAGACGTCGGTGTCCTCGTTGTTTGTATAGGACGGATTAGGGATCTGTGATTAGGGATTAATCCTTAATCGCAGATCGCAGATCCTTGATCGTTAGAAGGACGTCATGGACGCAGTACTCGAAGCAACGAAGAGAGAGACCCGCGGCAAGAACGAGGCGCGCCGCGTGCGCGCCGCCGGGAAGATTCCGGCCGTCGTCTATGGCGACAAGGCCGACGCCGCGGTGATTGCGGTCGACCCGAAGACGCTGCTGCGCATTCTGCACAGCGAGTCGGGCGTCAACACGCTCATCTCGCTCAAGTTCGAAGGCGAAGGCGACACGCGTGTGCTCGTGCGCGACTACCAGGTCGACCCCGTCACGCAGAAGCCGCTGCACGTCGACTTCTATCGCATTGCGATGGACAAGCTGCTGCGCGTGACCGTGCCCGTGCTGCTCAAGGGCGAGCCCAAGGGCGTGAAGGCGCAGGGCGGCGTGCTCGACTTCGTCAACCGCGACATCGAGGTGGAGTGCCTGCCGGGCGACATTCCGGAGCACATCGACATCGACGTCTCGGAGCTGCTGATCAACCAGGGCATCCGCGTACGCGACCTGCCGGTCAGTGACAAGTGGAAGTCCGTGACCGAGGCCGAGGCGATGATCGTGCACGTCGTGACGCCGAAGGTCGAGGTGGTCGAGGAGCCGGAGGCGGCGGCCGCGGCCGTGCCGGGCGCCGCCGCCGCGGCGGCCGAGCCCGAAGTGATCAAGAAGGGCAAGCCCGAGAAGGAAGAAGAAAAGAAGTAGCGCGCGCGGCATGAAGCTGATCGTCGGCCTCGGCAACCCGGGCAGGGATTACGCGGGCACGCGCCACAACGTCGGGTTCGAGGTCGTGGACCTGCTCGCGGCGCGGCACGGCGGGGCGTGGGAAGCGGCAAAGGTCGATGCGGTGACGGCGCGGCTGCGCATGCCGGACGGCGAGCCGGTGCTGCTGGTCAAGCCGCTGACGTACATGAACCTGAGCGGCGAGGCCGTGCAGGGGCTGGCGCACTACTTCAGGATCGACGTGCCCGACATCCTCATCGTCGCCGACGATGTGAACCTGCCGCTGGGGCGGCTGCGGGCGAGAAAGACCGGCACCGAAGGCGGGCACAACGGCCTGCGATCGGTGGCGCAGATTCTGGGGACGATCGACTATCCTCGGTTGAGAGTCGGCGTGGGGCGACCACGGGGGCCCGAAGGGGCGCCGGGAGATGACAGCAGGCGCGAGCTTGCGGACCACGTGCTCTCACGGTTCGACGCGGATGAAATACCCGGGATTGAGGCAGCGATTGCCCGGGCGGCCGACGCGGCCGAAACGTTCGTCGCCGACGGCATTGACGTCGTGATGAACCGTTTCAATCGCTCCGATTTGGATACGTAGGGGAATACCTTCCGTGTCTCCTTGCCCCCGCTCATGGCGGTGGCCTTATGACCACAAGGAGAGTCATGACGCAAGAACGTCAGTACGAACTCGTCTACATTGCCGGGCCGGATTCGAGCGAAGAGGAGATGGCCGATCTGCACACGCAGGTCGAGCAGATCGCCGCGCGCTTCAACGGCCGCATCGAAAAGACCGAGAACTGGGGCAAGCGCAGGCTGGCCTACGAGATCGGCCGCCACCGCGAGGGCGTGTACGTCCTCGAGCACCTGTACGGCACCGGCGAGATGACCAGGGAAATCGACCGCCGCCTGAAGGTCAGCGAGGTCGTCGTCCGCCACCTGATCGTGCGCGTGGACGAGGATCTCGACGTGGCGAACCGCGCGACGTCGCGGCGCAAGGAAGAGTCGGTCCGCCGCCGCGTGGCGCGCGGGCTGCCGCCCGAACCGGATCCGAGCGAGCGGCGCGGCGGCGACGATGACATGGACGGCGACGGCGGGATGGAGGACATGCGATGAGCGACGAACGAGGCGGAGGCGGCCGCGGAGGCGGCCGCGGGCGCGACAAGAAGGACGACAAGGGCAAGGGCGAGGGACGCCGCACGTTCTCGCGCCGGCGCCGCGTCTGCAAGTTCTGCGCGGACAAGATCGACTACATCAACTACAAGGACGTCCGGCAGCTGGCCGGCTTCATCCCGGAGCGGGGGAAGCTGCAGCCGCGGCGCATCTCGGGCGCCTGCGCGACGCATCAGCGCAAGCTGCAGACCGCGATTGCGCGCGCGCGCCAGCTCGCGATGCTGCCGTACGTGACGGATTAGATCGGTTGCCGGTAGCCGGTCTGTGGCGCGCCGCACAACGGCGACGCGCCGAATCAAGGTTAGCCGGCGGGCCGTTGTGCCCGCCGGCTCGCACCGACAACCGGCAACCGACAACCGGCAACCAACTGGGGTTTCATCATGGAAGTGATACTGAAAGAGTACGTGGAGCATCTGGGCAAGCGCGGCGACGTCGTGAAGGTCGCCGCCGGCTACGCCCGCAACTTCCTGCTGCCGCGCAAGCTGGCGCTGGCGGTGACCGAGGCGAACAAGCGCCAGATCGAGCGCGAGCGCGCGTCGGCCGAGGCGCGCGAGGCCGAGGAGACCGCCGCGGCGCGGGCGCAGGCCGACAAGCTGGAGCAGGCCGAGGTCGTCATCGCCCGCCGCGCGGGCGAGGGCGACGCGCTGTACGGCTCGGTGACGAGCGCCGACATCGCGGAGAGCCTGGCGGCCCAGGGCTTCGAGATCGACAAGCGCAGGATTCAGCTGGCCGACCCGATTCGCTCGATCAGCGAGACGACGGTGCCGGTCAGGCTGCACCGCGAAGTCACCGCGAACGTGAAAGTGAAAGTCGTCCCGCAGTAAACTGCGGCGATGCCGGACGTCCTCAGCCCCGATCGCACGCTGCCTCACAACCTCGAGGCCGAAAAATGTGTGCTCGGGGCCATTCTCATCGACAACCACCAGTTCAACGCGGCGGCCGAGTTCATCGACGATCGCGACTTCTTCCGCGACGCGCACCGGCGCATCTGGAACAAGATGGTCGTGCTGTCGGAGCGCGGCGAGGCGATCGATCTGGTCACGCTCAAGGACGAGCTCGCCCGGAGCGCCGAGCTCGAAGAGGTGGGCGGGCCGGCCTACATCGCGGCGCTCACCGACGGCGTGCCGCGCGCCTCGAACGTCGAGCACTACGCGAAGATCGTCAAGGAGAAGGCGACCCTCCGCAACCTGATTCACTCCGCGAAGAAGATCCTCACGAGCGCCTACGAGGCCGAGGAAGCGCCCGACGAGCTGCTCGATCAGGCCGAGAAGCAGATCTTCGAGATTGCCGAGGACCGCATCCGCGAAGGGTTCGTCCCCCTCAGCTCGCTCGTCAACAGCAGCTTCTCGACCATCGAGAAGCTGCAGCAGCACAAGGGCCTCGTCACCGGCGTGCCCACCGGCTTTGCCGACCTCGACGAGATGACGTCCGGGCTGCAGCCGTCCGACCTGATTCTCATCGCCGCGCGTCCCTCGATGGGCAAGACGAGCCTCGTGATGAACATTGCGCAGTACGTGGGCATCACCACGGGCATGACCGTCGGCGTGTTCAGCCTCGAGATGTCGAAAGAGCAGCTCTTCATGCGCATGCTCACGTCCGAGGCGGCGATCGACGCGCACCGCTTCCGTGGCGGCTTCCTGGCCGAGAAGGACTACGCGCGCCTGTCGCAGGCGCTCGGCGTGCTGCACGACGCGAAGGTCTTCATCGACGACACCGCGTCGATCGGCGTGCTCGAGATGCGCGCGAAGGCACGCCGCCTGATGGCGCAGCACGGGCTGCACCTGCTCATCATCGACTACTTGCAGTTGATGCAGGGCCGCGGCCGCTTCGAGAGCCGCCAGCAGGAAGTGGCGTCGATCTCGCGGTCGCTCAAGGGCCTCGCGAAGGAGCTGCACATTCCCGTGGTCGCGCTCTCGCAGCTCTCGCGCGCGCCCGAAGGCCGTGCCGACCACCGGCCGCAGCTCTCGGATCTACGTGAGAGTGGCGGCCTCGAGCAGGATAGCGACGTCGTCATCTTCATTCACCGCCAGGAGATGTACGACCGCGACCAGACCAAGCCGGAAGATCAGGGCATCGCCGAGCTGATTATCGGCAAGCAGCGCAACGGCCCGACCGGCAGCGTGACGCTGACGTTCCTGAAGCAGTTCACGCGCTTCGAGAACTACGCCTCCGGGCCGCCGCAGTGATTCGTCAGACCGTTGCCCGCGTCAACCTCGAAGCCATCGCGGCCAACGTCGCGGCCCTTCGCGTCCTGCTCGACGAGGACGATCAGCCGCCCGGCATCATCGGCGTCGTCAAGGCCAATGCCTACGGGCATGGGGCGGTCTCCGTCGCGCAGAAGCTCGAGGAGGCCGGCGTCGAGATGCTCGCGTGCGCCGACATCGAAGAAGGCATCGAGCTGCGGCAGGCCGGCATCACGACGCCCATCCTCGTGTTCGGCGCGCTCAGCCTGAGCGACCTCGACGGCATCTTCGAGTTCAACCTGACGCCGAGCGTGTCCTCGCCGACCGCGGCGGAGGCGATCGACGAAGCCGGCGCGAAGCACAACGCCGTGGTCGGCTGCCACCTGAAGATCGATACCGGGATGAACCGTCTCGGCTTCCGGCACGACAATCTCGATCGCACCATGCCGGCGGTCGCGGCGAGCCGGCATCTGCGCGTCGACGCCGTCTATACGCACTACGCATGCGCCGACAATCCCGAATCCGAGAGCTTCGAGCTGCAGCGCGTGCGGTTCGAGCAGGCACTGGCCGCGCTCGACCGGCACGGCATCAGGCCGAAAATCCGCCACTCGGCCAACAGTGGCGCCACGCTGCGCGATCGCCGCACGTGGTTCGATCTGATTCGGCCCGGCCTGCTGCTCTACGGCATCGTGCCGCCGCCGCTCGGCTCGACCCTGCCGTTCCAGCCGGCGCTGTCGCTGACCAGCCGCGTCGTCGCCGTCAAGGATCTGCGCGCGGGTGAAGGCGTGGGCTACGGACTGCGCTACACGCCCGATTCTCCGCGGCAAGTCGCCGTGGTCCCCGCCGGCTACGCCGACGGCCTCGACACGCGGCTCGCGAACAAAGGCGTCGCGCTCGTCCGGGGCCGCCGCGCGACGATCGTCGGCTCGGTCTGCATGGACATGATCATGCTCGACGTCACCGGCTTCGGCGTGCAGACGGGCGACGATGTGGTGCTGATCGGACGGCAGGGCGACGAGGAGATCACGGCCAGGGAAATGGCGGCGACCATCGGCACGATCCCCTGGGAGGTCGTGTGCCGGCTCGGCGCGAGGATTGTGCGGTCGTATGACTGACGGCATGGACGCGGCCACGCGCCTCAGGCAGGACGTCACGGCCACGCTGGGCCCCGCGCACGCCGCGGTCGTGGACCGCCATGCGCAGCGGCTGCTGCCCCTGGCGTGGCCCGCCGATGCACTTGCCGCGAAGCTGATTGAAGGCGTCCAGCACGAATTCCACGACACCTTTGTCGACACGACCTGGCCGCACTGTCCGGCGCATCCGAACCATCCGCTCTGGTTCGACGATGGCGCGTGGCGCTGCAGCGAGAACGGCGCCGCCGTCGCGGGGTTGGGTGATCTCGGAGCCGTGCTGTTCAACGACGCGATCGTCGGACTGCGCCGCGGCGATTTCGATCGCCTTGCGCCGCTCTTCGCGGATCGCGGCAGCGAGCTGCCCCTCATCCTGCAGTGGCATCGCGACGCACGATTCGACAAGCATCCCGCGGAGCTCGCGGAAGCGCTGAGCAACGCCTGCTTCCTCGGCCGCACCGGCGTCGTGCGCGCGCTCATCGACGCGGGCGTCGATCCCGCAGCGGGCACCGGCTGCGGCATGGACGGCCTGCACTGGGCCGCCAACCGCGGCAAGCTCGAAACGGTGAAGCTGCTGATCGATCGCGGCGCGCCGCTGGAGACGATCAACATGCACGGCACCACCGCGCTCGGCACCGCCGTCTGGTCGGCCATCAACGAGCCGTGGTGGGGACCCGCGCAGATCGAGATCGTCGAGGCGCTGCTCGACGCCGGCGCACGCGTCGAAGCCGGAGGCTATCCAACCGGCAATGAGGAAATCGATCGCCTGTTGAAGGAGCACGGCGCACAGGCGTAGCGCATGCTCGCGCAGTGACCCACTCTGTCACGCCGCTGGCGTAGACTGTCGACAGTGTCCCGCCAGCCAAAAGTCGTCTTTGCCTGCACGTCGTGCGGCGCGCAGTCGCCGAAGTGGCTGGGCCGCTGCCCGGAGTGCGGTGAGTGGAACACGTTCGTCGAAGAGAAGGTTGCGTCGACGCCCGCGGCCGTGTCGGCGAAGCACCCCACGCTGGCCGGTGTGGCCTCGCGCGCGCAGCGCATCGACGAGGTCGACATCGCGGTCGCCGAGCGCATTCCGTCGGGCATCGAGGAGTTCGACCGCGTGCTCGGCGGCGGCATCGTGCCGGGATCGCTCGTGCTGATCGGCGGCGAGCCCGGCATCGGCAAGTCGACGCTGCTGCTGCAGGCCGCCGCGCATTTTGCGAACAGCCACGGCCCGGTGCTCTACGCCTCGGGCGAAGAGTCCGAGCATCAGATCAAGTCGCGCGGCGAACGGCTCGGCGTCGGGGCGGGGCCGCTCTATCTGCTCTCGGAGACCTGCCTCGAGCGCATCCTCGAGGAGATGGATCGCCTCAAGCCGTCGCTCGTCATCATCGACTCGATCCAGACCGTCTTTTCGCTGAAGCTGCCGTCGGCGCCCGGCAGTGTCGGCCAGGTGCGCCAGGCCGCGACCGAGCTGCTGTTCGCCGCCAAGGGCCGCAACATTCCGACCATGCTCGTCGGCCACGTCACGAAGGACGGCTCGCTGGCCGGCCCCAAGGTGCTCGAGCATGTCGTCGACACCGTGCTCTATTTCGAAGGGCAGCGCCATCACGCGCACCGCGCCGTGCGCGCGGTCAAGAACCGGTTCGGCGCCGTCAGCGAGCTCGGCGTCTTCGAGATGACCGGCACGGGCCTGCGCGCCGTGCCGAATCCGTCGGCGGTGTTCCTGGCGGAGCGCCAGAAAGGCGCGCCCGGCTCGGCGGTGCTGTGCTGTGTCGAAGGCTCCCGCCCGCTGCTCGTCGAAGTGCAGGCGCTCGTCAGCACGACGACGGTGGGCTATGCGAAGCGGCTGACCAACGGGGTCGATACGAACCGGCTGGCGATGCTGCTCGCCGTGCTCGACAAGCGCGCCGGCATCAACCTGTCGGGCGAGGACGTCTTCGTCAACATCGCCGGCGGCCTCAGCGTGGAGGAGCCGCCCGCCGATCTTGCCGTGCTCGCGGCGGTCGCCTCCAGCGTGCGCAACCGTCCCGTCCGCGAGGGCACGGCCGTGTTCGGCGAGGTCGGCCTGGCCGGCGAAGTCCGCGGCGCCAGCCAGGCCGCGCTGCGCGTGCGCGAGGCCGCCCAGATGGGATTCACCCGCTGCATCGTCCCCGACGGCAACGTGTCGGCCGACGATGTCGCGCCCTCGATGGAGCTGGTGCCGGTCCGTACGGTTGGCGAGGCGCTGGACGAGCTAATCGCATAGACTGATGACTCGCATGGCGTGGTTCGTTCTCGCCCGCATTCTCTTCGCCGCCGCGGTCATCTACATGTCGATGCTGCTGCGGCCGCTCGGTGCCGACGCGCCGGTCAACGCGGCGTTCGGCGCCGTGCTGGCGGGGCTGTTCGTGTTCGCGGAAACCCGCCTTCGCGAGACATCCGTCACGCACCTGCTCGGCGCGCTCATCGGCGCCGCCATCGGTCTCGGCCTCGCGCGCACCATCGGCACGGCCCTGTTCTGGGCCAATCTCGCCGACAGCCGCGTGATGTTCTTCCAGAGCCTGCTGCTGCTGGTGCTGCCGTATCTGGGGCTGGTGCTCGGCGCGCGGAAAGGCGAATGGCTCGAGCCGGCGCGCCTGGTCGCGCTGTTCCGCGACGCGCAGCCGCTGCGCCGCTACCGCATCCTCGACACCAGCGTCATCATCGACGGCCGCATCGCCGACATCTGCGAGACGGGCTTCCTCGACGGCACGCTCGTCATCCCGCAGTTCGTGCTGAAGGAGCTGCAGATGGTGGCCGACTCGTCGGATCCGATGAAGCGCAACCGCGGGCGCCGCGGCCTCGACATCCTGCAGAAAATCCAGAAGATGGCGAACGTCGACGTGCTCATCCCCGACACCGACTTTCACCACGTGCGGGAAGTGGACTCGAAACTGATCGAGCTCGCGCGCGTCATGCAGGGGAAGATCGTCACCAACGACTTCAACCTCAACAAAGTCGCGCAGCTGCGCGGCGTCGAGGTGCTCAACATCAACGAGCTCGCCAACGCGCTCAAGCCGGTCGTGCTGCCCGGCGAGGTGATGAAGGTCTTCATCCTCAAGGAAGGCAAGGAATACAACCAGGGCGTCGCCTATCTGGACGACGGCACCATGGTCGTGGTCGACAACGCCCGCCGCATGATCAGCCGCAACATCGACATCGTCGTCACCAGCGTGCTGCAGACCACCGCGGGCAAGATGATCTTCGGCCGCTACATCGAGTCGCCGCAGGCCGCCGCGTCGGCCCTTCCGGACGGCGCCGAGAAGCCCGAGCGCGTCGCAAAGTCACGGTGAGCCGGTTCGCCCTCTGGAGGACCGTCCTTTTCCTGATCCCCCTCATCAGCGTTTTCACGGTCGCGTTCGGCACGCTGTCGCTGGCCGCCGGGCTGATCGACCGCAGCGGCCGCGGCGCGCATGCCTGCGCGCGCGCGTGGTCGCGCCTGATTCTGCTGGTGTCGGGCACGCGCGTGGACGTGCAGGGGGCGCTGCCGCCCGCGGGCGCGTACGTGTACGCCGCGAATCACCAGAGCATCTACGACATTCCGATCCTGTTCTGGTCGATTCCGCGCCAGCTGCGGATCATCGCCAAAGCCTCGCTCGGGAAGATTCCGTTCCTCGGCTGGCACCTGCGCCTGGCCGGGCACCTGCTGGTGGACCGCGACAAGCCCGGCGCCGGCATTCTCAAGCGGATGCGCGGCCTCGTGGCGGAGCACGCGTCGCTGATCGTCTTCCCCGAAGGCACCCGCAGCGCCGACGGCGCGGTGGGCCGATTCAAGGGCGGCGTCTTCCTGCTTGCCATCGAGCACGGGCTGCCGATCGTGCCGGTCAGCGTGCGCGGCAGCCGGCACGTCATGCGGCGCGGGGAAGTGACGGTGCGGCCGGGCCGCGTCATCGTGACGATTCATGACCCGGTGGCGACGACCGGTCTCGGGCGCGACGACGCGCGGGGGCTGGGGGAGCGGGTCAAACAGATCGTCGAGAGTGCGGCGGAATAGTGCTGACGATCGATCCCGCCGTGCGCGCGTATGTGCGGCCCGGGTGGCTCGTGCTCGACGGCGTGACCGTCACTGAAGGCGCCGCCGCGCTCGATGCGCCGCTGGCCCAGGCCGCCGCGCGCATGAAAGAGGCGGAGGAGGCCGCTGCGCTCACGGCCGCGGTGCGCGCCATGTACCGCCGCTTCGGGGTGGATCCGACCAGGACGCGCCCGTCGTCCGAAGCGCTGCTGCGCCGCGTGCGCAAGGGCGAGCCGCTGCCGCGCATCAACAACGTGGTCGACGTCTGCAACTGGTGCTCGCTCGAATTCCAGGTGCCGTACGGCCTTTACGATCTGTTTCGCGTCAGCGGCGCCATCGTGCTTCGCGTCGGCCGTCCCGGCGAGTCGTATCCCGGCATCCGCAAGGACGTCGTGCATGTCGACGGGCGGCTGGTGCTGGCCGATGACGAGGGGCCGTTCGGCAATCCGACCTCGGACTCGGCGCGGACGATGGTGACGCGGGAGGCGGCGTCGATCCTCACGGTCATCGTCGCGCCGGCGTCCGTGGCGCCCGGCGAGCTCGAGGCGATGATCGAGACGACGTCCGCCCGCATGCGCGAATTTGCCGGCGGCGTCGAGCGAACGCGCGGAATCGCGGATAATCACGGCTGATGTTTGTCAGCGCCATCATCGTCGCGGGCGGGCGCGGCGCGCGGCTGGGCGCCGATCGCCCGAAGCAGCTGCTCGAGATCGGCG
>DATKDT010000033.1:0-4003 GCA_035512575.1 Vicinamibacterales bacterium
GGCGCCCGACGGCACCTTCATCATCAAGGGCCTGAAGCCCGGCCGCTACACCATCGTCCTGCTGCTGGCGGGCTTCGCGCCCGAACAGCGCGAGATCACGCTTGCCGCCGCGCACGGCTCGCTCGAAGCGTTCACGATGCAGGTTGGAGGGCTCACGGACGCGCTGCGCGTGGAGGAGATGCGCCAGGGCATTCCCGCGGGTGCCATCGGCGGCGTCGCCGGCGGCCTTCCGGCCGCGGCTCCGCCGGCGAACGTGCGGGTCGCCGGGCAAATGGGCGCGACGGCCGGGTTCGGCGCCGGCGTCGGCGCCGGCGTCGGTAGTGGCCACCCCGGCTTGCACTACCCGGGCGGCGGCTACAACCGCGAGTCGTACGCGCACGTCGAGCGCAACGGCTTCCGGCTGGTGAAGCACGAGCCGCTTTCCACCTTCTCCGCGGATGTCGACACCGCCTCGTACGCGAACGTCCGCCGGTTCCTCCACGAAGGCCGGCTGCCGCCGCAGGGCGCCGTGCGCATCGAGGAGATGGTCAACTACTTCCGCTTCGACTACGACGCGCCGCGGAACGCGCCCGTGAGCCTCACCACCGAGTTCGGCGACTGCCCCTGGGAGCCGAAGCACAAGCTGGTGCTGCTCGGGCTGCGCACCACGCACGTCAATCCCGAAGACATCCCGGGCCGCAGCTTCGTGTTCCTGCTCGACGTCTCGGGCTCGATGATGCCGCCGGACAAACTGCCGCTGGTCAAGGCCGGCATGCGGATGTTCGTCGACACGCTCCGCCCCACCGACCGCGTCGCCATCGTCGTCTACGCGAGCGCGAGCGGCATCGCGCTGCCGTCGACGACGGCGTCGCACCGCGAGCGCATTCATCACGCGATCGACTCGCTGCGGGCGGGAGGATCGACCCACGGCGCCGCGGGCATCCGCCTCGCCTATCAGATTGCGCGCGAGCAGTTCGTGAAGGGGGGCGTGAACCGGGTCATCCTCGCGACCGACGGCGACTTCAACGTCGGCGTGTCGAGCGAGAGCGAGCTGGTGAAGCTGATCGAAGACGAGCGCAAGAGCGGCGTGTTCCTGTCGGTGCTCGGCGTCGGCACGGGCAACCTGCAGGACTCGAAGATGGAGCTGCTCGCCGACAAGGGCAACGGCAACTACTCCTACCTCGACTCACTGCTCGAGGCGCGGCGCGTGCTCGTCAACGAAGCGGACGCCACGCTGCACACGGTGGCGAAAGACGTGAAGATTCAGGTCGAGTTCAACCCGAACGAAGTCGCGGCCTACCGCCTGGTCGGCTACGAGAACCGGCTGCTGAAGAACGAGGACTTCAACGACGACACCAAGGACGCCGGCGAGATGGGCGCGGGCCACACCGTCACGGCGATCTATGAAATCGTGCCGAAGGGCGTGGAGCCGCCGAAGGCGAATGGCGACGCGCCGGCCGTGGCGCCGCTCGTGTACCAGACCGACCGCATCGAGACGCCGCGCGCGGGCAAAGGCGAGCTGCTGACGTTCAGCATCCGCTACAAGGACCCGGACGGCGACAAGAGCCGGCTGATTACGACGACCGCGCGCGCGTCGCGCGGTGCGGCGAAGCACCTGCCGTTTGCGTCGGCCGTCGCGGAATTCGCGATGCTGCTGCGGGGCGATCTCGAGGCGGACGCCTCACGCTGGCATGCCGTCGCCGGGCGGGCGCGCGCCGCGCGCGGCACTGACGAGGGCGGCTACAGGTCAGAGCTTGCGCGGATGATCGAGCTGGCCGCCGGCCTCAAGCCGATTGCGACGGAAGGAAACCACTTGACGGGGCGTGGTAGGTAAACCACGACCAGTCAAGTGAGTTTCCATTAAGAAAAGACAACACTGAGCGGCCCGTGGTCGCTGGTGCCGAACTCGCTCGCGACGGTCGACGCCGTCGCGCGTGAGGCGAGCGCCTCGCTCGCCAGCACATAGTCGATGCGCCAGCCGATGTTGCGCTGGCGCATGTTCCGCCACGGCGCCCACCAGGTGAAGAGGTTGTCGTTGTCGGGATCCAGCGCGCGCCCCACATCCACCAGGCCTGCGTCGATCAGCTGCGCGAAGATCGCGCGCTCGTCCTTCCGCGCGCCAATCTGATTCGGCTTCCGTTCCTTGGGATGGATGTCGCGATCCTCGCGCGCGACGTTCAGATCGCCGCACAGCACCAGCTTCGCGCCGGTCGCCTGGAATGACGCGGCATAGTGCGCGAGCGCCTCGAGAAACCTGAGCTTGGCGTCGTAGTCTTTCCCACCGTTGGGCACATACACCGACGCGATCGTGAATTCGGGCAGCTCCGCCACGACGATGCGGTGCTCCATGTCGAACGGCGGATGCGAAAAGACCGGCTTCGCGGAAAAGCGATCCTGCCGCACGTGAAGGCCGACGCCCGAGTAGCCTTTCCCGCCGTGCCAGTAGCAAGCGTAGCCCTCGAGCTCGCACAGCGCCGCCGGCACCTGATCCATCGACGCCTTGATCTCCTGCAGGCAGACGATGTCGGGCTGCTCGCGGTCGATCCAGTCGCGCACCTGCGCCTCGCGCGCGCGGATGCCGTTGACGTTCCAGGTCGTGATCTTCACCAGATGATTATCGCAGCAGGCTCAGTCCCGAGCTGCACCGCGCCGCGCATTAGGGCGCTCGGGTCAGTCTGTCGCCGCGCCGCGTAGCTCGAGCGATCTCTGCTCGCATGTACAAGCACGGCGCCGCGCCAGACCGACCACTCGCGCTCAGCGCGGCCTGACGGCGTCGTCTGTGGAGCCGCGGCTGTGCCCCTGCGCAGGGGCGGTGTCCGGTGTTCATCAGCGACGCCGTAAAAAAGACGCTCTTTGGCTCGACTCGCCTCGGCGGCGCTGAGGAATACCGGACATCGCCTCTGCGCAGCGACAGACTGACCCGAGCGCCCTATTGCGCGGCGGATGAAAGCGCGCGGAGGCCTTTGGCGAGGCGATCGAGGCCTTCGCCGGCCGTCGCTTCTTCCAGCGCGCCGAATGAGACGCGCAGGGTGCAGCCTTCGGTCACGCCGAACGCCGAGCCCGGAATGACCGCAACGCGATGCTCGCGAATCAGCTTCTCGGTCGCGGCCATCGAGTCGAGGGTCGTGTCGGCCTTGATCAGGTAATAGAACGCGCCGTCGGCGCGCGGCACGTCGGCGACGCCACTGAGGGTCTTCCACGCGCGGTCGCGCATGCGCGCCAGTGGCTCGAGCCGCGGCTCGGTCCACTTGCGGCCTACCTTCAGCGCGGCGACCGCCGCTTCCTGAACGGGGTGAGGCGCGCAGATCAGAATCGTGTCCTGAATCTTGTTGACCGCCTCCCAGAGCGCCTCTGGCGCCACCATGTAGCCCGCGCGCCAGCTCGCCATGCCGTAGGCTTTCGACAGCGAGTAGAGCGAAAGCGTCCACTCCTCCGCCCCCTCGATCGACGCGGGAGAGAAATGCACAGCCTCTTCATAGAGGAAGTACTCGTAGACCTCGTCGCAGACGTGGTACAGCCCGCGGTCGCGGCAGAGCGCGTTGACCGCGCGCAAATCCGCCTCCGGATACACGGCGCCGGACGGATTGTTGGGCGAGACGGTGACGATGGCGCGCGTGCGGGGCGTGATGGCGGCGGCGAGCGCATCGAGGCGCAGCTGATAGCGTTCGTCGGTGGCGACGGGCACGGGCGTGCAGCCTGCCATCACGATGGCCATCTCGTGATTGAAGTAGTACGGCACCGGCAGGATGATCTCGTCGCCTGGATTCGTGATCGCCAGGATGGCATTCATGAACGCCAGGTTGCCGCCGGCCGTGACGAAGATGCGGTTGCCGCGCGGCGCGACGCCGTTCTCGCGCTCGAGTTTCTGCGCGATCAGATCGACGAGCGCGGGAATGCCTTCGACCGGTCCGTAGCGATGGTCGCCCGCACCGGATGGAAACGCGCGCAGCGCGTCGATGGCTTCGGGCGGCGGGCCCCACGACACGATGCCCTGGCCGAGGCTGATGGTGCCGGGCGTTTCCGC
>DATKDT010000034.1:0-6943 GCA_035512575.1 Vicinamibacterales bacterium
TGCCCTCTGTCCTCTGCCCTCTGCCCTTTCAGCCGGAAGGCCGCATAGAGCGGCAGCCCCAGCGCGATGACCAGCAGGCCGGCCGCCGACGGGCCGAGCTCCGTGCCGGCCATCAGCGGCTGGACGAGGTCCGTCCACAGCGCGCTGACCACTATCGCCAGGCTGGCGAGCACGAAAATCGCGGGCACCACCGGATAGCCGATCGTGCTGAAGGGGCGCGGCGCGTCGGGCTCGCGCCGGCGCAGGACGAACAGCGCCAGCGCGGCGACGCCCGAGAACAGCACCACCGCGAAGCCGGTGTACGTCGTCAGCGCCACGGCGCCGCCCGACATCACCAGCAGCGTCGACCACACCGCCTGCGCGACGATGGCCGCGGCGGGCGTGCGGTAGCGGGGATGCACGACCGCGGCGCGGCGGAAGAAGAGGCCGTCGCGCGCCATCGCGTAATAGACGCGCGGGCCGGCAAAGACCATCGCGCTGATGCTCGCCGCCAGGCTGATGATCGACACCACGCCCATGATGTGGCCGGCGTTTTCGCCCAGCAGGCGGTCGGCGATCACGTCGAGCACGCTGCCCTCAACCGCCGCGAGCTCGCCCACCGGCACGACGTAGATGTAGAGAAGATTCAGCAGCAGATAAATGACAATAACCGCGCCCGTGCCGATGGCCAGCGCGCGCGGCACGTTGCGGCCGGGGTCGCGGATCTCCTCGGCGACGTACGACGCCGCGTTCCATCCCGCATACGTGAACATCACCGGAATCAGCGCAAAGAGCCACGAGCTCGGCACGACCGGGCCGGCAGTCTCGGCCAGGTTGCCCATCGAGCCCGTGCCGAACGCAAAGCCGAGCGCGATGAACAGCAGCAGCGCGCTGACCTTGAGGCCCGCCAGGATGTTGCCGACCAGACGCCCCGGACCCACGCCGCGCAGGTGAATCCACGACAGCAGCCAAATCGCGGCAATCGCAATCACCGACTGCGGCGAGATCGTCAGCGGCACGAACGGCAGCGGAATCGTCAGGAACGGCGTATCGTTGCCGGCAATCGGCACGAAGCGGCCGAGATAGAACGCGAGCACCACCGCGCTTGCCGCGATCGCGCCCGAGAATCCCGCCACGAACGACGTCCATCCCGTGAGAAACGCGGCCAGCCGGCCGTACGCGGCGTCGAGGTAGACGTACTCGCCGCCCGCGCGCGGCCGCAGCGCCGCGAGCTCCGCGTACGCCATCGCGCCCGCGAACGCGAGCGCGCCGCCCGCGAGCCACGCCGCCAGAAACCACCAGGGATTGGGAATCGCCGCCGCCACGATGGGCGGCGTGAAGAGGATGCCGCCGCCGATGACGTTGGCGACGACAATGGCCGCCGCGTCCCACGGACCGAGCCGGCGCTCGAGCGCCGGCGTGCTGGTGGAAGGCGGCTTCACGCGGCTCGGACTACCGGATCAGGATGGTGCGCTCGACCGCGGCCTCGCCGATCGGCACCCACTGCTCCGACCCGGCCTTGCCGAAGACGCGCACCTGCACGTCGCGGAAGTTGCTGTTGGTGAGCATGTCGGCGCGCGACTGCGGGCTGGTGTAGCCGATGTCGGCGCGCACGGTGATTGGCTCGCTCGTCTGCTGCGGCCCGACGCCGTCCGACCCGATCGCGCGCACCAGCTTCTCGTCCATGTTGCCGTCGGCATCGACGACGCGGAAGTGCACGTTGAGCTGCACGTTGGCCGTCTGCTCGCTGCCCTTGTTGTGGAGGGTGAACGTGACCGACGGCACGATCTTGTTCTCGCCGTCGACGATGCCGGCGTCGAAGTAGCCCGACGACACGTTCTGCAGCTCGAGGTTTGCGGCGGTGCCGGAGGATCCGCAGGCCGAGGCAAGCGAGGCGCCCGCCGCGACGAGCGCGCAAAGGAGGATGCGGCGCGTCAGCATCCGGCGATTCTAGCTCAGTTTTCGCGGATGACGACGCGGGCGCGGGCCTCCTCGCGGGTGAGACGGCCCGCGCGGAAGTCGGCGAGATCGCTGCCCTTGACGCGCAGCTGGAGCGTCACCCGGTTGTCGAACACCGCCTGCGCCATCAGCGGCCCCTGATCGCCGCGCGCCGCGATCGTCAGCCATTCATCGGCGGCCAGACCGAGCTGGTGGCTGTGATCGAGCATCGCGTTGACCAGCTGCCGCGTGACGAGCTGCCGGTATTCCTGGTTGGGATCGTCCATGGGCGGCGGCTCAGCGGCCGCCGGCGAGGGGGCCATGCCCATCGTCTGCTCGCGCGCGGGCTGTGAGGCGCCGGGCGGCGAGAGGCGCTGCTCGAGGCTGCGGACGTCGCGCTGGAGCCGCGTCTTGGCCGATGAATCGGACACCGTCTGCACGAACGACCGGAGGTTGGCGATGGCGTTGTCGGCGGCCTCATCGCGGCCGCGCGTACGCACGGCCCACGCCACGACCGGGTCGATGCTGGGGATCTCGACGTGGAAGAAGACGCCGTGGCCGTCGATCACGAAGCCCTCGGCGCGCGGCGCGTTCCCCGAGAGCAGAATGATGCTGGGGTCGATCTGCTGCACGCGGAAGCCGAGCAGTTCGGCGCCGTGCTGGGCGGCGCTCACGAGCACGTTGCTGAACACCCGCACGTTGTAGCGGCGCTCCACCTGCGCCTCGCCCACCGGCGCCTGCGCGGCCGCGGTGGAGGCGCCAATGGCGAGCGCGAGCGCGGCGGCGGCCGCGCGAATCATTCCCGTAGTCATACCTCTGTTACCTTCCACTTACCTGGGCTCCTGGCCCTGGTTCTGCGAGACCAGCAGCAGCCGGTTGACCGCGTCGCGCGTCTGCGCCATTTCGGCGCCGGTGCGGCTCTGCACCTGCCCGAGCACCTGCTGCACACGCAGCATGTCGGCGCGCCGATGGCCCTCGAAGTCGCTGACGATGTCGAGGAAGCGCGCGGCCATCTCCTGGCGCGTGCGGCGCTCGCTCTCTTCAATCAGACGCCGGACCTCGCGCGAAAGCTGGGGGTTGTCGGACGTGAGGCCCACGGGCTGGAGGCCGGCGCGCGGCGCGTCGTCGGCAAACGTCTGCAGCAGGCGCGCCTCGAGCGCAGCGAGATCCGCGGCGGTGACCGCGGCCAGATCCTGGGCGGTGACGCTTTGCGCCTGGCGCGCGGCAGCCGCGGGTGCGAGCGCGGTCGTCTCCTGGACGGGCGCGGGCGCGGCGGCGCGGCCGGTGCGCACCACGAGCCCCTCGGCGTCGTAGCGGACTTCGAGATTCGCGATGGCGGCCGACACGGCAAGGACGAGCATGGCCGCGGCGGCCAGGCCGAAGGCGGGCGCCCACGCGCGCAGCCGATCCATGGGCGCGGGGGCCACGGCCACGCCGGCCGTCCATGACGAGGGCAGCTCCCGGCATTCGGGCGGCGCCCACCCGAGCAGGTCGTCGCGCACGGCGCGGAGCTCGGCCACTTCGACGCGGCACGGGCCGCACGTCCGGAGGTGCGCGTCGAACGCGCGCCGATCCTCGGTCGTCAGCTCGCCGTAGAGGAATCCGACCAGTGAATCGCGAAGGCTGTCAGTGCACATGACTCTTTTATGTTTCCAGTGCCGCCGGGCGCGGGGCCGCGACGGCATGTAGATTCTGACGCTGGAGGTTGCGCCGAAGGACGGTGAGCCCCTGGTAGAGCCGGGTTTTCACCGTGCTCAGCGGGCAGCCGAGCATGTCGGCAATCTCCTGGAACGTCAGGCCGTGGTACTCCTTGAGGATGATGGCGGTGCGCTGCTCTTCGGGCAGCATGGCCATCACTTTCGAGACCGCCGCGCTCATCTCGCGCCGCGCGACGAGGTCCTCCACCGACACGGCGTCGGGCGCTTCGCCGGCCAGGTCCGACAGCTCCATGCCCTCGGGCACTTGCGACACGGGCGTGCGGCGGGCGCGCCGCATCCAGTCGCGGCACAGATTGAGGGTGATGCGATAGAGCCAGGAGGAGAATTTCGCCTGGCCCTTGAAGCCGCGGAGGGCGCGGTAGGCGCGCAGGAACGTTTCCTGGCAGACGTCGCGCGCGTCTTCCTCGCGCCCGAGCACGCGGTACGCGAGCGCGAAGATGGGCCGCTCCCACCGGCGGACCAGCTCGTTGAAGCTGTCTTCATCGCCGCGCTGCGCGGCGTCGACGAGCTCCTCGTCGGTTCTCTTCCCAATTTCCTGTGACATGGGACGATGCACCGGACCTTTAGACTTTGCTGGCGGCAAGTCAGTCGGCCCTCAAGCCAGACAGGCTGTTGGCGAGCTCCCAGTATACGCGCAAAGCCAACCCCATCAGTATCTTAGAGGGTGCCAGATCAGTATGACCGGAGCGGCCGGGAGCGTCATCCATGGGGCAGGACGGACGCCCGGTGGTAAAGTCTTAGGGAACGTTTGCAGTCCCCATGAACGACGACCATTTCCTGACCACCGAAGAAGTCCTGGCCTACCTCCAGGTCAACCTGCGGACCGTCTACCGGTTGATTAAGGCCGGGCGGATCCCGGCTGTCCGCGTGGGCCGGCAGTGGCGATTCCGCAAGCGCGACATCGATACCTGGCTGGAACAGAACCGCACCGGCGTGCCGGCGGGGCTCAAGGCCCCGGAGCGCCCGCGCATCCTGATCGTGGACGATGAGCAGGGCGTGCGGGATCTGCTGGCGCGCGCGCTGTCGGGCGGCGACTACGACGTCGACGTGGCGCCCGACGGCCGCACGGCGGTGGAGCAGCTGCGCACGGTGGAATACGACCTGCTGATCACCGACCTGAAGATGCCGGGCATGGACGGCCTGTCGGTGATCCGCGAAGCGCGCCGGATCTTCCCCGAGCTGCCGGTGATCATCATCACCGGCTACTCCACCGAAGCCAGCGCCATCGAGGCGATCAACCTCGGCGTGTCGGGCTACATCACGAAGCCGTTCCGCCTGCCCCGGATCCTCGCCGCTGCTCAAAAAGCCCTCGGCGAACCCGTGGGGGTAGAAACCTAATCGCGATTGATCCAGCTTTCCCAGGTCAGTAAAGCGTTCGGCGAGCGCACGCTGCTCGAGCGCGTGACGTGGCAGATTACGGACGGGGAACGGGCCGGGCTCTGCGGGCCGAACGGCGCGGGCAAAACCACGCTGCTGAAGATGCTGGCGGGGATGGAGAGCCCGGACGAGGGCGAGATCATCCGGCCGTCGGCGCTGACCATCGGGTATCTGCCGCAGGACGGGCTGACGTACTCGGGCCGCACGCTGTTCGATGAAGCAAGCCAGGCGTTCGAGGGCGTGCTGGCGATGCGCGACGAGATTGGCGCCATCGAGGCGGCGCTCGAGGATCCGTCGGTGCCCGACGGCGAGCACGAGCGGCTGCTGACGCGGTACGCGGACCTGACCGAGAGCTTCCGGCGCGAAGAAGGCTTCAGCATCGACCTGCGCGTGGCGACCGTGCTCGGCGGGCTCGGCTTCACGAAAGAGGACTTCGAGCGCAACTGCGCGACGTTTTCGGGCGGTTGGCAGATGCGCATCGCGCTCGCGAAGCTGCTGCTCGTCCGGCCGACGCTGCTGCTGCTCGACGAGCCGACGAACCATCTCGATCTCGACGCGCGCAACTGGCTCGAGGAATATCTCTCCGGATATCCGCACGCGGTCATTCTCGTCTCCCACGACCGCTACTTCCTCGACGCCGTCGTCACGCGCATTGCCGATCTGTCGCTGAAGACCGTCACGGACTATCCCGGCAACTACTCGAAATACATCGAGGAGCGCGACGCGAGGCTCGAGCGGCTGCGCGAGGCGAAGCGGCGGCAGGACGAGGAGGTGGCGCGCGTGCAGGCGTTCATCAACCGCTTCCGCTATCAGGCGACCAAGGCGGCGCAGGTGCAGAGCCGCATCAAGATGCTCGAGAAGGTGGTGCCGATCGACGTGCCGCCCGAGCGCAAGCGCGTGCGGTTCGGCTTTCCGGCGTGCCCGAAGAGCGGGCGCACCGTGCTCGATCTGAAGAAAGCGCGCAAGGCCTACGGCGACAAGGTGGTGCTCGACGCGGTCGACCTGCACATCGAGCGCGGCGATCGCGTCGCGCTGGTCGCGCCCAACGGCGCGGGCAAGTCGACGCTGATGCGGCTGCTTGCCGCAGAGGAGCCGCCCGACTCGGGCGAGCGCACCGAAGGGCATCAGGTCGTCATGCAGTACTTCGCGCAGGACGAGGCCGCGAAGCTCGATCCGTCGCTGACCGTCTATGAGACGCTGGAAGCCGGCTCTCCCGTCACCATGGTGCCGGCCATCCGCAACATCCTCGGCGGCTTCCTGTTCTCGGGCGACGATGTCTACAAGAAGGCGGCCGTGCTGTCGGGCGGCGAGCGCACGCGCCTGGCGGTGGCGCGCATGCTGCTGCGGCCGGCCAACACGCTGCTGCTCGACGAGCCGACGAACCATCTCGACCTCGACTCGAAGGACGTGCTGCTCGACGCGCTCGAGGACTTCGGCGGCACGCTCGTCTTCGTCTCGCACGATCGCTACTTCGTCGAGCGGCTGGCGACGAAGATCGTCGAGGTCGGGCACGGGGGGATCGAGGCCTATCCCGGGACCTACACGGAATTTCTCTGGCACAAGGCGCACGGCGCCGGCACGATCGATCTGGGACATTTCACTGACACGCGCCGGCGCGTTCCATCGGTTCCACGCGTTCCATCGGTTCCATCGGTTCGGTTGCCGGTTCAGCAGGTTCCGCCGATTCCGGTTCGGGGCGCCGAGGCGCATGCGGAGAAGAAGAAGGTCGACGCCGGGGAGCGGCGGAAGAAGCGCGACGAGGACGCGCGGCAGACGCGCATTGCCGACCTCGAGGCGCGCATTGCCGAGCGCGAGCGCGAGGTGAAGGCGCTCGAGGCGAAGATGGCCGAGCCCGGCTTCTACGAAGATGCTGATGCCGCGAAGACGTCACTCACGCGGCACCAGCAGCTGATGTGGGAAGTCGGCGACCT
>DATKDT010000035.1:0-26151 GCA_035512575.1 Vicinamibacterales bacterium
ACGCGCCCGCCCATGCGCTCAAGCCGGCGGCGGCGAGCGCCGCGCCGGCGCCGGCGGCTGCCGCGGCCGGCCCGACCGTCCACCCGGAGGAGAGCAGCGCGGTCATGCCGGCGAGCGCGGTGGCCGCGCCGGCAGTCGCGCTGAGAAACACACGGGCCTGGAGCGTCACGGTTCCTGAAGTCTGTAGCCGAACTGCTTGATGGTGTGGATCGCGCCGGTGAGCAGCGGTAGCTTTTCGCGCAGCCGCCTGATGTGCACGTCCACCGTTCGCGTGCCGCCCGTGTACTGGTAGCCCCAGACGTCGGTCAGCAGGAGATCGCGCGACAGCACTCGCCCCTGGTGCTGAATCAGGTACTGAAGCAGGAGGAACTCCTTGGCGGTGAGGAGCACCTCGCGCCCCTCGGACGTCACGATGTGCCGGTCGGGGTCGAGCGTCAGGGTCTGGTACTGCAGCACCGCGGACGGCGTCGCCGATCGCGCCGAACGCCGCAGCAGCGCGCCGATGCGCGCGACGAGCTCCTTGGGGCTGAACGGCTTCGTCACGTAGTCGTCGGCGCCGAGCTCGAGTCCCGTCACGCGGTCGCCCTCCTCGCCGCGCGCGGTCAGCATGATGATCGGCACGGCCGCGGTCGCCGGATCCGAGCGCAGCGCCTGGCACACCATGAGCCCGTCGAGTCCGGGCAGCATCAGATCCAGCACCACGAGATCGGGCGACGTCTCGCGCACCTTGCGGGGCGCCTCGCCGCCGTGCGCCACGCGCTCCACCTGATGCCCGGCGCGCGTCAGGTAATGCGCGATCAGCTCCGAGATGTCGGGGTCGTCTTCGACGACGAGGATTTTCGGCATCCTGATTACCGGACAGAGTATCGCGTACGCCTGACCTTGCCCTGCGACAGCTCGAGCGGCAGCCGGCTCGTCCATCTATCCATTAAGCGTTGCAAACACAAGTGAAATACCGACGAGGTGCGCGTGGCACCCTGCGTGCTCTATGGAGCGGCAGGAAAGAGCAAGGCAACGCTAACGGAGGAGATGATGCAGACACTGAACTTCAAGCGAATGGCGGCGGCCGGCGTGGCTTCCGCGGCGCTCATTGCGACGGTTGCGTGCAACGGCAATGGCATCGAGACCGTGCGTGCCGAGAACAGGGATCCGCGGTTGCTGCAGACGGCCGCCAACGGGTCGCCGCTCGGCACCGCCACGGCAGGCAACCAGCAGATGCTGGTCAACTGCGGCCCGTATCAGCGCACGCTGGTGCGGACGACGTACCTGAACGGGCAGCCGGTCGCGTCGGTCGACTGCGTGCCGGCCGAGCACGTCGCGCCGGCGGGCTACGAGGCGCAGCCGTTCGCGCCGATGGCCGCGCAGCCGGTCGTCTATCAGGCGGCCCCCGCGCCCCGCGCGGTGAGGACGGTGGCGACGGCCCCGCGCACCCGCACGGTGGCACAGACGCAGCGCGTCGTCTACACCGAGCGCAAGCCGGTGCGGTCGAAGACCAGGAGCGCGGTGATCATCGGCACGAGCGCCGCGGCCGGCGCGGGTGTCGGCGCGCTCGTCGGCGGCAAGAAGGGCGCGATCATCGGCGCCGTGGCCGGCGGCGGCGGCGCGGCGGTCTGGGACCAGGTTACCAGGCGCCAGAACAGGTAGCGCAGGGCTTCAGCCCTGCGCCTCATACGCCCACCGTTGCCGCCCAGCGGCGCCGGTGGGCGTTTCCTTTTGCGTGTCAGCGGGAATGGCAGGCCGCGTGCTCGATCGGCGCGGCAGGCGCGAGCGCCGCCAGCAGCTTCGCGGCCGCTTGCGCATCGATCGGACGCCACTGGCCCCGCACTTCGCCCGGACCGAACTTCACGGTGTGAATGTCGATGTAGCCTTCGCCGCCCAGGATCGCCTGCTTCTGCTCATCGGTGAGCGTCGCGACGCCGTGAAAGATCCCGCTCCGCTCGTCGTCATTCAGGATGACCTGCAGGCCGTGGAAATAGGGCGTCGTCACGCCGGGCGCGCCGCGGTGGAGGTGCACGCCGGGATCCTCGGGCATCTTGTTGATGTCGCGCAGCGCGCTGCTGAGGCCGGTGAAGCTGCCGTGCACCGTGAAGCGGTCGCCGATGAGCACGGCGCTGGCCCGCGCGGATGCCGCCGTGTCGACCGCCTCCGGCGCGACGAGGCGGCCCTGCAAATCGGCCACGAACATGAGCGGCTCGCTGGATGGTGTCTGTGCGTGCCCCGCGGCGGTCACGGCCGCGCCGAGCGCCAGGGTCGCAAGCATCAGTCTCATATCGCGCTAGAATCCTCCCATGCGCCTGTTGATCGCAAGTCTGCTGCTGATGGCGGCCGGAAGCGCCGGCCAGGGCCAGGCAGACCTCGTCGGGGTGGGGCCTGCCGTCGGGGCGCCCGTCACGGCGTTTTCGCTGGTCGATCACCAGGGCCGCGCGCAGTCGCTCGCGTCGGTTGCCGGTCCGAAGGGCACGATGCTCGTGTTCTTTCGGTCGGCTGACTGGTGACCCTACTGCCGCACGCAGCTCGTGGAGCTGCAACGTAATCTGGAGGACGTTCGCGCGCAGGGCCTGGGCCTGGCGGCGATCAGCTACGACTCGCGTGAAACGCTGGCGGCATTCGCCGCGAAGCACGGCATTGCGTTTCCCCTCCTGTCCGATCCCGGATCGATCACGATCCGCCGCTGGGGCATGCTCAACGCGGAGGCCACCGGACTGGCGGCCGGCGTCCCGCATCCCGGCACGTTCGTCATCGACACGCGCGGCCGGGTCGTCTCGCGCGCGTTCGAGGCCGAGTATCAGGTGCGCGGCACGGCGGCGGCCCTCGCCTCCGCGGCGCAGGCGCAGCCGGCGCGTGCGCCGAAGCCCGCGAAACAGCCCAGGACGGTCGAGGGTCGCCAGCTGTCGGTCATCTCCTCGCAGTCGGATCTGGCGGCGGCGCCCGGCACGAAGCTGTCGCTGCTGGTCGACGTCGTCCCGAAGCCGGGCATGCACGTCTACGCGCCCGAGCAGACCGGCGGCTACATTCGCATCGATCTCGATCTCGACGAGGACGCCGCCTTCAAGCCCGCGAAGCCTGTCTTTCCGAAGGCGTCGGACTACCGCTTCGAGCCGCTGAACGAGACCTTCAAGGTGTTCGACGCCCCGTTCCGCATCCGCCAGGACATCACCCTGGCGTTGACGCCGGCCCTGCGGCGGCGGGCGGCGGCGAGGGACACGCTCGCCATCACGGGCACGCTCCGCTACCAGGCCTGCGACGACCAGGTCTGCTATCGCCCCGACGCGATCAAGGTCGCCTGGACGGTCGCGCTGCAGCCGCTGGTCCCGCGGTGATCTGGCCCGCCGTCGCCGATAAACGCCGCGCGCGATTTGCCAGTATGAGCCTGTAGACAGATAATCTCGGCAGTTTCCGAGGAGCTTCCATTCACATGAACCGAGCGACATCGATCCTCAAGGTCGGGCTGTTCTCCACGCTTGCCGCCGTGCTCGTCGCCTGCGCCGCGACGGCCAGGCCGGCGGACACGCCTGCTCCCGCACCGGCGCCCGCGGCAACCGAGCGGACGCCCACGACTCCCGAGACGCCCCCGCCGGGCGAACCTGCCGACGAACAGGCCGAGCCTGCCGGGCGGCAGGGCCGCGCCGGAGGCGCGGGACAGGCGCCGCCGCAGCCGCGCCCGTACAACCGCGTCATCACGCGCGAGGCGAAAACCGACGATGGCATCTTCAAGATCCATCGCATCGGGGAGCGCGTCTTCTTCGAGATTCCGAAAGCGGAGCTCGGCAAGGACTTCCTTTGGGTCAACCAGATCAAGAAGACGACGCTTGGCGTTGGCTACGGCGGCCAGGCGCTCGGCCGCCGCGTCGTGCGCTGGGAGCGCAACGGCAACCGCGTCCTGCTGCGCTCCATTTCGTACGCCGTCGTCGCCGACCCGACCACCGAGATTGCGGAAGCCGTCGAGGCCTCCAACTACCACCCGATCATCCTCGCGTTCAACATCGAGGCGTTCGGCCCTGACGAGGCGCCGGTGATCGACGCGACGCGCATGTTCACGAGCGAAGTGCCCGAGTTCAGCGCGCGCCAGCGCCTGGGCGCCCGTGGCTTCGACCCCACGCGCAGCTTCCTCGAGAAGACCACGTCGTTCCCCGAGAACATCAACATCGAGGTGACGCAGACCTACACGTCGCCGGCCGACGCCCCCGCGGGCGGGGGCGGACGCGGTGGACGCGGCGCGGCGCCGCTGCCGCCGAGCGCGACCGTGCTGATGCACTACAGCATGGTGAAGCTGCCCGAGAAGCCCATGATGCCGCGGCTGTTCGACGAGCGCGTGGGCTACTTCTCGGTCGCGCAGTACGACTACAGCCTCGACGTCGCGCGCGCCGAGCAGCGCCGCTTCATCACGCGGTACCGCCTCGAGAAGAAGGATCCGACGGCCGCGCTGTCGGAGCCGGTCAAGCAGATCGTCTACTACATCGATCGCGCGACGCCGGCGAAGTGGGTGCCCTACATGAAGGCGGGCGTCGAGAAGTGGCAGGAAGCGTTCGAGGAGGCGGGCTTCAAGAACGCGATCATCGCGAAGATGGCGCCGACGGCCGCCGAGGATCCCGACTTCAGCCCGGAGGACGCGCGCTATTCGGTGATCCGCTGGCTGCCGTCGACGACCGAGAACGCGTCGGGCCCGCACATCAACGATCCGCGCACGGGCGAAATCCTCGAGTCCGACATCCAGTTCTACCACAACGTCATGAACCTCGGGCGCAACTGGTACTTCGTGCAGGTCGGGCCGCTCGACAAGCGCGCCGGCAAGCTGCCGCTGCCCGACGAACTCATGGGCAAGCTGATCGAGTACGTCGCGGCGCACGAAGTGGGTCACACGCTCGGCTTCCAGCACAACATGAAGGCGAGCTCCACCTACACGATCGAGCAGGTGCGCGATCCCGCGTGGGTGAAGAAGATGGGGCACACGCCGACGCTGATGGATTACTCGCGCTTCAACTACGTCGCGCAGCCGGAGGACGGCATCGACGTCGAGGATCTGATCCCGAAGATCGGCCCGTATGACAAGTGGGCGACCATGTGGGGCTACGCGCCGATTCCGGGCGCGACGACGCCCGACCAGGAGAAGCCGACGCTCGACAAATGGGCGCGCGCGCAAGACACGACGCCGTGGCTGCGCTTCACCACGGCCGACGCCGGCTCGTCGGATCCGGGCAACCTCACCGAAGCGGTCGGCGACGCCGACGCGGTCGAGGCGACGCGCCTGGGCATGAAGAACCTCGAGCGCGTGGCGAACATGCTGCTGGAGGCGACGACGTATCCCGGCGAGCCGTACAACGACCTGCGGGAGCTCTACGGCCGCATGATGTCGCAGTGGGCGCTCGAGATGAACCACGTCGCGCAGATCGTGGGCGCCTACAACTCGCAGCAGAAGCACGGCGGACAGAGCGGCGTGCGGTTCGAGCTCGTGCCGCGCGCGCGGCAGGCGGCCGCGGTGCGGTTCCTGAACGACAACGCGTTCACGACGCCGCAGTTCGTCATCAAGCCCGATCTGCTGCGCCGCATGGAGCCGTCGGGCACGATGGATCGCATTCAGGGCGCGCAGACGCGCGTGCTCAACACGCTGCTCAGTCCCGACCGCTTCGCGCGGCTCGTGGAACAGGCGGCGGTCGACAAGGGCGACGTCTATCAGCCGACGCAGTTCCTCGCGGATCTGCGCAGCGGTATCTGGCGCGAAGTCTTTGCCAGCTCCGCGCCGAACGTCGACGCGTTCCGGCGCAACATGCAGCGCGCCTATCTCGAGACGTTCGACACCCGCATTCATGCCGCCAACACCGGCGACGAGATGCGGGCGCTGCTGAAGAACGAGCTGCGGACGCTGGACGCGCGGCTGAGCGCCGTCCAGAATTCCACCAGCGACGCCGCGACCCGCGCGCACGTCCGCGACGCGCGCGATCAGATCGAGCGCACGCTCGATCCGCGCGTGCCGCGTCCGGCGCCGGCCGCCGGCGCGGCAGGCGGGCGCGGCATCGGCGCCGGGCCGCGCTGAATTGAAGATCTACGATCTGCGATTGACGATTCATTGCAGATCGTAGATTGACGATTGGTCATTCTGGGGACCGCCCGGTAAGATCGGGCGGTCCTTTTCTCTTAATGGCCAATCTGCAATCCGCAATCTGAAATGAATCGTCAATCTCAGATCGTCAATCTGCAATTTCTCGTGGCCGCAGGCGCCGTGGCGGCCGGCGCGTTCTGGTGGATGGCGGATCGAGGCCTGACGCTCGGCGCGCCTGACTTCTACGCCGCCATGGCCATCGCGGCGGCGGCGTACGCCGCCGCGCTCGCCGTCGCGGGCCGGGCGCGGGCGACGGGCACGGCGCTGCTGCTCGTCGCGCTCGCGGCGGTGGGCATGCGCGCGCCGCTGGCCGCGCTGCCCGAAGGCGAGGGCAGCGACATGTTCCGCTACGTGTGGGACGCCCGCGCCCAGCGGGCCGGCATCAGCCCGTACCGTGCCATTCCGGACGATCCCGCGTTCGATGGTCTACACACGGCCGAGACGCGGATGATGAACAACGTCAACATCCCGAGCCCGTATCCGCCCGGGGCGCAGGCCTTTTTCCTGCTGGCCACGACGTTCGACGAGTCGGCACAGGCCATCAAGCTCGCGCTGGTCGCCTGTGATCTCGCCACGGCCGTGCTGATTGGCTTCTGGCTGCGATCGAGCGGACGCAATCCGCTGCTCGTCGTCGCCTACGCGTGGAATCCGCTGGTCGTGCTCGAAGTGTCCGGGGCGGGCCATCTCGACGCGGCCGGCATGCTGATGACCGCCGCCGCGGCGTTCGCGCTGGCGCGCGGGAAGATCGCCGTATCGGTGCTCGCTCTGGCCGGCGGCATCGCCATCAAGTTCCTGCCGATCGTGCTGCTGCCGCTGTGGTGGGGAAGGGCGCGTCTTCGGCACGCCGTGCTCGGCATCGGCCTGCTGGCGGCGCTGTATCTGTTCTACACGGATGTCGCCAATCAGGTGTTGCCCGTCGGGTCGGTCACGAACATGATCCGCGGCTTCCGCTTCAACGGCCCCGTCTTCAAGGTCTTCGAGTTCCTCTTCAGTCCCTGGTTTGCGGCCCTGGTGGGCGTCGCCGCGGGCATGACCTGCGCCGCGCTGATCCGGCGGTCGCGCGTCGACGGCGATCCGGCGGCGTTCGCGTGGCCGATGGCGGCCGCGCTGGTCTGCTCGCCGGTCGTCTATCCCTGGTATCTGCTGTGGCTCACGCCGTTCTTCGTTTCGCGTCTCGCGTGGCCCCTGGTGCTCTGGAGCGTGCTGATCCTGTCGGTCTACACGGTCTGGTACGGCGAGTTGACCGGCGGCAGGTGGGCGGTGCCGTGGTGGCTGGGATTGATCGAGTACGGCGCGCTGGGCGCGGGCGCGTGGGTCGTCTGGCGCTCGACGCGCGCGGCGTCGCATGAGGCCCGACCCTAATACTCGGCGAACGCCTCGTCAGGGTAGCAATACAGCCAGCGCTCACCCCTCTCGGCGGAGGCGACGACCGGATGCCCGCTGTCGCGGGCGTGCCTGCTGGCATGCCGATTCGGCGACGAGTCGCAGCAGCGCGTCCCGCCGCACGTCTGACAGGTGCGCAGATGCACCCAGCGCGAGCCCATCGCCACGCACTCGTCGCACACCCGCTCGGCCGGCTGCTTCACCGTGCTGACCGTCTCGATGTGCGGACATTTCTGGCCGGTGCTCATCGGCTGATACTCCTCGCCTCGGGCAATTCCAAGGGTTTCCGGCGGCGGCGGCTACAGCTCCCTGATGCCGTGGCTCCGGATCAGGAAGTAGCCGGCCACCGCTGACAGCAACACCCCGTTGACGACCAGCACGGACGTCGGCGACAGGTACGTGGCCGCGATGCCGCTGGCGAACGCGCCGATGGGGCCGCCGCCGCGCAGCGCCAGCATGTAGATGCTCATCACGCGCCCGCGCAGGTGATCGGGCACGACCAGCTGCACGAGCGACGAACTGAGCGAGAAGACCATCATGAACGCGCCGCCGCAGATGAACAGCAGCAGATAGCTCACCGGCAGCGAGCGCGTCATCGCGAACAGCGCGATGAACACTCCGAAGCCCACCTGAACCGACAGGAGCGCGCGCCCCATGTGCGCGAACCGGCCGAGGCCGGCCACGATGAGCGCGCCGCCGATGGCGCCGAGACCCTGCGCCGCCATGAGGCCCGACAGGCGCGTTTCAGGCGCCGACGTTCCCGTGAGGACGTCTTTCGCGAAAATCGGCAGGAACGTCACGAGCGGCATCGCCAGGAACGTGCTGAGGAAGACCAGGAACGTCAACATGCGCAGCGCCGGCTCGTCGCGCATGTAGCGCAGGCCCCCTTTCAGATCCTCCATAAGGTGCGACGGCTTCGCGCGCGGGGTGTGCACGACGCGCAGCGAGATCAGCGCGCCGATAACGATAAAGAACGACACGCCGTTGAGGAAGAAGCAGCCGGCTGCGCCGGCAAGCAGCAGCACCGGCGTGCCGAGCATGGGGCCGAGCACGCGCGACAGGTTGAACTGAATCGAGTTGAGCGCGATCGCGTTCGGCAGATCCTTGCGCGGCACGAGCGACGGAATCAGCGACTGGTAGGCGGGCCCGCCGAACGCCTGCCCGCAGCCCGAGATGAACGACAGCGCCAGCACGTGCCAGATCTCGATGCGTCCCGTCCACACGAGCGCGCCGAGGGCGAACGCCGACGCCGCCTGCACGATCTGCGAGCCGACGAGCAGCAGCCGCCGATCGTACCGGTCGGCGATGACGCCGGCCAGCAGCGTGAAGAGAATGATGGGGAGCTGGTTCAGGAGATCGTCGAGCCCGAGATAGAACGCCGAGCCGGTGAGGCTGAGCACCAGCCAGCTCTGCGCGTATTTCTGCATCCAGGTGCCGATGGTCGAGGCGAGCGCGCCCCACCAGATGACCCGGAAATCGCGGTGGCGGAACGCCGCGGAGACGCGGACGAGGACGCCTTCGTAGGGTGGGGGGGGCTGCACCCCTATCTGCGGATCCGTCGGGCGGTCGGACGTGGACAAAGGCGGCAATTGTACTCGGTCGCGCCCGGCCTACCCCGCGCCAGTATTGGAAATTCACGGCGTTCGTGTAACCTCCGTATGCGTTCCCAGGTCTGACACCACGAATGATTCGCCCACGCGAACCGGAACTCGAGCATCTGCTACGGCGTGCCGGCTTCGGCGCGAGCGCCGAGGAGATCGACAGCTACGTGAAGCTGGGCCTGCTCGGCTTCAGCGGCGCGGTGTCGCGGCTGCTCAACTATCACGCGATCGCCGACGATGTGGACGCGCAGATCGGGCGGTCCGGCTACGTCGGGATCACGGCCCGCGGCGCGTTCCTGCCGTCGGCCAACATCACCGACGCGCGGCAGCGCTGGCTGTTCCGGATGGTGCACAGCCGGCGGCCGCTCGAGGAGCGGATGACGCTCTTCTGGCACAACCACTTCGCCACGGCCTACTCGAAGATTGCCGGCGAAGCGGGCGGGGCCGAGGCGGCGCGCATGCTCGCGGCGAAGCCCTCCGAGGATCCCGCCGGCGTGCGGGGACAGCTGGAGCTGCTGCGCGAGCACGCGCTCGGCAACTTCCGCGCGCTGCTGGTCGCCGTCGCCCGCGACCCGGCCATGCTCTTCTGGCTCGACGGGCGCACGAACGTGCGCGCGCGGCCCCAGGAGAACTTCGCGCGCGAGCTGATGGAGCTGTTCACGATCGGCGTCGGCACGTTTGCCGAGTCTGACGTCTACGCGGGCGCGCGCGTGTTCACTGGCTGGAACCTGTCGCGACCCGGCGCCGGCGACGCCCGGTACTACCGGTTCAACTACAACGCCGCGCAGCACGACACGGCCGCGAAAGAGTTCACGTTCCCGATCTATCCGGGCGGCGGCCGCACGATTCCCGCGCGCGCGGCGGCCGCGGGCGAGCAGGACGGCCTCGATCTGATCACCGCCGTGGCGGCGCACCCGCTGACCGGCCCGCGCCTGGCGCGCAAGCTCTACGCGTTCTTCATCAACGAGGTCGATCCGCCCGACGAGGCGCTCATCCGCGACGTCGCGTCCATCTATTACTCGTCGGGCTTCGAGATCGAGCCGATGGTCAGGCGGCTGCTGCTGTCGGCCCAGTTTCGCGATCCGGCCAACTACTACAAGCGCTATGCGTGGCCGGTCGAATTCGTCGTCCGCGCCCTGAAGGAAGTCGGCTGGACGGGGTTCTCGGTCAACGCCGCGCTGGCGCCGCTCACGAATATGGGCCAGCAGCTCTTCGAGCCGCCCGACGTCAACGGCTGGGGGCTCGGCGCCGGCTGGTTCTCGACGGGCGCGATGCTCGCGCGCATGAACTTCGCCGCGCAGCTCGCCACCAATCAGAAATTCAATCTGCGAGACGCCTTCCGGCCGGGCGCCGGCAGCCCGGACACGCTCGTCGCGCACGCGCTCGACCGGCTCACGCCGCCCGCGTACTCGCCGGATGCGCGCGGCGCGCTCGTCGACTACGCGAGCGCCGGCGGCGCCTGGACGGGATCGGACGCGCAGCTGGCGACGAAAGCCGCGGGCCTCGCGCACCTGATCGTCGGATCGGGCGACTACCAGTTCGTTTAGGCCAGGAACACGACATGCCAGTGACCAGACGCGAGTTCGTGAAAGGCGGCGTCTCCGCCTTCACCATGACCTTTGCCGCGCCGGCGTTCCTGTCGGATCTGGCGCTGGCGCAGGGCCAGACCCGGCGCAATCTCGTCGTGCTCTATCTGAGCGGCGGCAACGACGCGCTGAGCACGCTCATCCCGTATCAGGACGCCCAGTACTACGCGCGGCGGCCGACACTGGCCGTGCCGGCCGGCACCGTGCTGCAGATTGGATCCGACAGCGCCGGCCATGCGCTCGGGCTGCATCCGCGCCTCGAAGGCCTGCGATCGATCTACAACGCGGGACGGCTGGCCATCGTGCAGCGCACCGGCTATCCGAACTCGAGCCGATCGCATTTTCTCGGCACCGACATCTGGTCCACCGCCAATCCGGGGTCGCCGCAGGGCCCGGGCTGGCTCGGGCGGTACCTCGACACGCTGCCGTCGCCGGTCGATCCGCTGACGGCGTGGTCGACGGTGCGCGAGACGCCGCGCACGCTGCTGGCCCGGACCGTGGGCGTGCCGTCAATCCCGAACGTCACGCAGTACGCCTTCGCCAGCCCGAACGGCGGCGCCGACGCGGGCTACGCGCGCCAGAGCGCAACGCGGATGTCGTCGCATCTGCCTCCCGACCGGCCGCACCTGGCGTTCGTCAACGCCACCGCGCAGGCCGCGTTCGCCACGCTGGATCGCGTCGCGCTGGTGGCCACCTACGCGCCGAGCGTGGCGTATCCGGCCAACGGCCTGGCGCAGGCGCTGCACACCGTGGCCGGGGCGATGGTGCGCGGCGTGGGCACGCGCGTGTTCTGGGTGCAGATCGGCGGCTTCGACACGCACGCGCTGCAGCGCACCAATCTCGCCAACGGCAACTACGCGAACCTGATGGGCACGCTCGATGGCGCGCTATCGGCCTTCTACGCCGATCTGCTGAACCAGGGCCTGCTGAACGACACGCTCGTGATCCAGTTCTCGGAGTTCGGCCGGCGCGTCAGCGAGAACGGCAGCGAAGGCACCGATCACGGCGCCGCCGGGCTCATGATGGCCCTGGGCGGCGGCGTGCGGGGCGGGCTGTACGGCACGGCGGCCGATCTGCGCCCCGGATCGCCGGCGCTCGAGAACAACAGCGCCGACGTGCGGCACGAAACGGATTTCCGCGCCGTGTACGCGAGCGTGATCGATCGATGGCTCGGCGGCGACTCGGTGGCCGTGCTGGGCGGCAACTTCCGTGGAGGGCCGGCGATTCTATGATCACAGCCATTGGGTGCGTGCTCCTGCTGCTCGCCGGCGCCGGCAGCGCGTCGGCGCAGGATCTGCGCGTCGGCGCGAGAGCAGGCGTGAACGTCGCCACCGTCACCGTCGAGCCCGATGAGGGCGGCGTGGCCTTCGATGCGCGCACGGGTCTCGTGGCCGGCGTGTTCGCGACGTGGCGCGCGCTGTCGTGGCTGGAGGTGCAGCCCGAAGTGCTGTACACGTCCAAGGGCGCGGCGCTCGAGCAGGAGGGGATCGACGCGCAGCTCGTGCTCGACTACGTCGAAGTGCCGCTGCTCGCCAGGATCTCGAAGCGGATGCCGCGGGTCACGGTCTACGCCGCGGCCGGACCCGCGCTGGCGTGGCGCCTCGGCGCGAAAAGCCGCATCGTGTTCAGCGGCGCCACCGAAGAGATCGACCTGGCCGAGGATGTGGAGCCGTTCGACCTGGGCATCGCGGCCGGCGGCGGCGTCGAGGCGGGCAGGTTCGTGCTCGATGCCCGCTATACGCTCGGCCTGCGCGACATCGATGCCGACAAGAGCGACGCCGTGACGATCAAGACCCGCGCGTTCTCGCTGAGCGCCGGGATCCGGTTCTGATGGCCTGGCGCGCGGCGCGCGCCGCGGCCGCCTGCGCGATGATGCTGGCCGCCTCCTGCGGAGGCGGCAGTCCCGCCGCGCCGGCGCCGCCGGTCACCAATCCCTTTCGCATCACCATTTCCGCCGCGGGTGTGGTGACGCCCGTGGAGCTCGTGGTGCCACCCGGCACGCGCGTGCTCTTCATCAACCAGCACTCACGCCCGCACGACATGACGTCGGACGATCATCCCGACCATCTCGAATGCCCCGCCATCAACTCGGTGGGCCTGCTGAACCCCGGCCAGAGCCGTGAAACCGGGAACCTGAACGCGATCCGCACGTGCGGCTTCCACGACCACATCAACCCTGACGACAGCCGGCTGACAGGGCGGATCGTCATCCGGTAGAAGGCGGCGGCTGCACGGCACGCAGAATCTGCTATGCTTCGCCTGGTAGGCGAAGATAAGGCGAAAATGCTGGCCCGGGCGACTCTAGAATCCCTTCTCAAGGACCACAAGCTCGACCGCACGCTGGCCGTGTTTCCGGCCCTGCGCCCTACCGGGCCCCTCGAAGACCAGGTCATCCAGACGAGGCATGCGCGGGCCGACCAATGCCTGGAAGGCGGGTGGCCGCGGGGCCACCTCTCCGAGCTGTGCGGCTCGCCGTCGGCGGGCCGCACCACGCTGCTGCTGGGCGCGCTTGCCGCCGCCACCGGCGGCGGCGAGCTGGCGGCGCTCGTCGATGCGGCCGATCGCTTCGATCCCGCGCCCGCGGCCGCCCGCGGCGTCGTCCTCGAGCGGCTTTTGTGGGTGCGCGGCAGGGTGAGCGATCGGCGGAGGCTCGCGCATGTCCGGGGTGATCGATCCCTCACGCAGGCGATTCGCGCGTTCGATCTGGTGCTGCGCGCCGGCGGCTTCGCGCTGGTGGTGCTCGATCTGAGCGGCGTGCCGCCGCGGGTGATCAAGGGCCTGCCGTTCACCACGTGGCTGCGGCTCGGGCGGGTGGTCGAAGGATCGCGCACGTCGGCGCTCGTGCTGGTCGACAGCCCGGCGGCGCGCAGCGCCGGCGGGGTGTCGCTGGAGCTGACGGCCGCGCCGGCGCGCTGGCGCGGCCAGTCGCCGGCGAGCCGCGTGTTCGACGGCCCGTCGATCGCGCCGCGGCTGCGCGGCTTCAAGCGGATGTCATCGGCAAGCGAGCAGGTCAGGCGGGGTGCAGGGGGCGCAGGAGATCGATGATTGCAGTCATCGTGCCCCTGGCGGCAGCGGATCTCGATGCCGTGGCGCGGCTCGCCGAAGACTTCTCGCCGCGCATCGAGTGCGGCGCCTCCGGCGTCGCGCTCGATGCCTCGGGCTTGTCGCGGCTGTTCGGCAGCGCGGAGGGCCCACGCACCGCGATGAGCGGGGCGGAAGGTTTAGCCCGCGAGCTCGCGCGCCAGGCCGCCGTGCGCGGGCTTGCGGTGCGCGTGGCCGTGGCGGCCACGCGCACCGCGGCGGCGTTGATGGCGCACGACGCGGCGCACAGCGGAACAACATCCTCCGCGCCGTCGAGGTGCGGCCGCGCCAAAGAGCGGTCGCGGCTGCGATCTTTTAACGCCGTCGCGGAGGACGTTGTCCCCCCATGCGCCGCGTACTTGATCATCCTCCCGGGCCGCGAGGCCGAGGTCCTTGCCTCGCTGCCGTTGACCGCCCTGGCGTCGATCGCGGATCTGCTCGGGCCGGCGCTCGCGCACGCGAGTGCCGGCGCGCCGAAGCGCCGCCGAAAAGGCCAGGGGCGCCACTACCGCCTCGCGCCCGCCCCAAATCAACAAATCACCAAATCAACAGATCAACAAATTGACCGGCTCGCGCACTGGGGACTCCAGACGCTCGGCGATCTCGCGGCGCTGCCCGCGAGCGAGCTATCAGCACGTCTGGGTCCGGCGGGTCTCATTCTTCAACGCGCTGCCACCGGTCAGGACGAGCGGCCGCTCGTCCCCGCGACGCCCGCGCCCTCCTTCCTGCAGTCGATGCGCCTGGAGTGGCCCGTCGACGATCTCCAGCCGCTCTCCTTCATCGTCGCGCGCCTGTGCGAGGCGCTCGAGCAGGCGCTGGCCGCCGCCGATCGCGGCGCCATCTCGCTGACGATGATGCTGCGGCTGGTGACGCGGGAGGCGTACGTGCGGACGCTGGCGCTGCCGTCGCCGATGCGCGACGCGCGCGTGCTGCGCACGCTGGTGATGCTGGATCTCGAATCGCATCCGCCGGGTGCGGCAATCGACGAAGTGGTGATCGACGTCGACGTCGCGCCCGGCCGCATTCTGCAGACAGGCCTGTTCGAGCCGGCGCTGCCCGCGCCCGAAGCGCTCTCGACACTCGTCGCGCGCCTGAGTGCGGTGGCCGGCAGTGCGCGCGTCGGCGCGCCCGCGCTGGCCGATACGCATTTCCCCGGAGCGTTTGAGATAAAGCCTTTCGCTCCGCATCAGGCTCCAGACTCCAGACTCCAGACTCCAGCAGGCGCCAGAGAGATCAGCCGGCCCGCCGTTGTGCGGGACGGCTCAGGCCTGGAGCCCGGAGCCTGGAGCCTCTGGCCTTCCGTGATTCGCCGCTTCCGTCCTCCTCGCCCCGCGCGCGTGCGGGGGTCGGCCTCGGGGCCGGTGCGCGTCGATGCGGAAGACATCCGCGGCGACATTGTCATGGCCGCGGGCCCGTGGCGCACGAGCGGCGGGTGGTGGCAGGGCGGGTGGGATCGCGACGAGTGGGACGTCACCCTCGACACGGGCGTGACGTGCCGCGTGGCGCAGGACCGCGCGACGGGAAAATGGGTCGTCGATGGCGTGCTCGATTGATACCGAGCGCCGAGGGCCGAGAGCCGAGAGCCGATCATGTACGTAGAGCTTCATGCCAGTTCCGCCTTCTCCTTTCTCGAAGGCGCTTCGCTGCCCGAGGCGCTCGTCGAGCGCGCGGCGGCACTCGACTATCCGGCGATTGCGCTGCTCGATCGCAACGGCCTCTATGGCGCGCCGCGGCTGCATCAGGCGGCGAAGAAGGCGGGGGTGCGCGCGTTGGTGGGCGCGGAATTGGTTGTCGCTCGTTCCGCGCCTGATCAGGCCTCTGGCCTCTGGCCTGAAACGCTCTTCCGCCTCCCCGTCCTCGTCTCATCGCCGGAAGGCTACAAGAATTTGTGCCGTGTCCTGTCGAAGGCGCACCTGCGCGCGCCGAAGGGCGAGGCGGCCGTCACGCTCGACGACTTCGACGGCCAGGCGGCGGGACTCGTCGCGCTCGCGGGACGCGAGATCCTGGCGGCGGGGAAGCACGGCGTCGGCGGCCTGCTCGATCGGCTGGTCGGCACGTTCGGCCGGCCGCAGGTCTGGATCGAGCTGCAGCGGCACATGCGCCGGCACGAGGCAAGCGACAACCACGCGCTGCTCGATCTGGCGGCGGCCTTTCGCGTGCCGCTGATGGCCTCCAACGGCGTGACGTTTGCCGATCCGTCCGCGCGGCCGCTGCACGACGTCTTCACCTGCATCCGCCATCACACGACGATCGAGGCGGCGGGGCGGAAGCTGGCGGTCAATGCGGAGCGGTATTTCAAGCCGAAGGCCGAGATGGCGCGCCTGTTCGCCGATCTGCCGCAGGCGCTGGCCGGCACCGAGGCGCTGGCCGAGCGGCTCGAGTTCACGCTCGCGAATCTCGGCTACCGCTTTCCGCAGTATCCCGTGCCCGCCGGCGAGACGGAGGTGTCGTTCCTGCGGCGGCTCACGCAGGTGGGCGCGCGCGATCGCTACCGGCCGTACCACGATCGCGCCCGCGCGCAGATCGATCGCGAGCTCGCGCTGATCGAGAAGCTCGATCTGGCCGGCTACTTCCTGATCGTCTGGGATCTCGTCAACTACTGCCGGCGCGAGCGGATTCTCGTGCAGGGGCGCGGCTCGGCCGCCAACAGCGCCGTCTGCTATTCGCTCGGCATCACCGCGGTCGATCCGGTGGGGATGGATCTGCTGTTCGAGCGCTTTCTCTCGGAGGAGCGCGGCGAGTGGCCCGACATCGATCTCGATCTGCCGAGCGGCGATCGCCGCGAGCGCGTGATCCAGTACGTCTACGAGCGCTACGGCCGCCTGGGCGCCGCGATGACCGCCAACGTCATCACCTATCGCAGCCGCAGCGCGACGCGCGAGCTCGGCAAGGTGATGGGTTTCGAAGATGAGACGATCGACCGGCTCGCGAAACTGATGAACAACTTCGAGTTCGTCGATCCGAAGGAAACCATCGCGGGACACCTGCGCGACGCCGGCCTCGACCCGGCGGACCCGCAGCTGCAGCAGTTCGCGTCGCTGTGGACCGGCATGCAGGACCTGCCGCGCCATCTCGGCCAGCACTCGGGCGGCATGGTGCTCTGCCACGGCCGCCTCGACGAGATCGTGCCGCTCGAGAACGCCTCCATGCCCAACCGCGTCGTCGTGCAGTGGGACAAGGACGACTGCGCGGACCTCGGGCTGGTGAAAGTGGATCTGCTGGGGCTCGGGATGATGGCGGTGCTCGAGGATGCCCTGGCCGTGATCAACACCGACGGACCCAGAGTCGATCTCGCTCATCTGCCGCCGGATGACCCCGCCGTCTACAGGATGCTGCAGGAGGCCGACACGATCGGCATCTTCCAGGTCGAGTCGCGCGCGCAGATGGCGACGCTGCCGCGCCTCAAGCCGAAGACCTTCTACGACATCGTCGTCGAAGTCGCGATCATCCGTCCGGGGCCGATCGTCGGCAACATGGTGCATCCGTATCTGGCGCGGCGGCGCGGCGACGAGCCGGTCGTCTATCCGCATCCGTCGCTCGAGCCGATCCTGAAGCGCACGCTCGGCGTGCCGCTGTTCCAGGAACAGCTGCTGCGCATCGCGATGGTGGCGGCCGGCTTCAGCGGCGGCGAGGCGGAGGAGCTGCGCCGCGCGTTCGGCTTCAAGCGATCGGTGGCGCGGATGAAGGTGATCGAAGAGAAGCTGCGCGCCGGCATGGCGCGAAACGGCATCACGGGGCAGACCGCGGAGGACATCCTGAAGTCGATCAGTGCGTTCGCGCTCTACGGCTTTCCGGAATCGCACGCGGCCAGCTTCGCGCTGATCGTCTATGCGAGCGCGTGGCTCAAGGCGCACTACCCGGCGGCGTTCTATGCGGCCATGCTCAACAACTATCCGATGGGCTTCTACCACCCGGCCACGCTCGTGAAGGACGCGCAGCGCCACAACGTGCTCTTCGCTCCCATCGACGTGCAGCACTCGATGTGGGACTGCACGATCGAGGACGATGGAAAGCTGCGGCTTGGGCTTCGCTACGTCTCTGGCCTTCGTGAAGAAGCTGGAAGGCGCATTGAGAAGGGCCAGAGGCCAGAGGCCAGGGGCCAGAGGCCTGAGCCGCGCGACACAACGGCCGCGCGGCTAGGCTCTCAACGTTGCCCCAAGTGCGGCGCGGACGACCCGTCGATGCTCGAAGAAGTCAGGCCAAAGCTGTGGTTCTGCAACGTCTGCGCGAATGACTGGAGTGAAAGCCCGAGGCCCGTTGTGGCCGAGGGCTCAGGCCTAAGGCCTCTGGCCTCTGGCCTCTGGCCTGATCGGCCTCGCTTCGCGACCATCGACGAGCTCATAACTCGCGCGAGCCTCCGTCGCGATGAAGTGGCCACCCTCGCCGAGATCGGCGCGCTGGCGTCGTTCGGGCAGGATCGGCGCGGCGCGCTGTGGCAGGTCGAGCGCGCCGTGCGCACCGCGGGGCCGCTGCTCGATCAGCCCGCCATCGCGCCCGGCTTGATCGAAGACGAGCAGGCGCGCCAGTCGCCGCTCGTGCCGCTGTCGTTGGCCGAGCGCGTGTCGGCCGACTACGGCGGCATGGGGCTGACCATCGGGCCGCATCCGATGGCCCTCCGCCGTGGCGATCTCGCGCTGCGCGGCGTGCTGCGCGCCGGCGATCTGCCGAAGGGCCGCCACGGCCGCCGCGTGCGCGTGGCCGGCGCCGTCATCACGCGCCAGCGGCCGGGCACCGCCAAGGGCTTTGTCTTCCTCACGCTCGAGGACGAAACGGGCATCGCCAACGTCATCGTGACGCCCGACCTGTTCGCTGCCTCGCGCGCGATCGTGACGGGCGAAGCCTACCTGCTGGTCGAAGGCGTGCTGCAGATTCAGGAAGGCGTCACGGCCGTCAAAGCCGATCGCCTGCTCGGCCTCGCCGGCGCCGGCCCGGAAGTGGAATCCCACGACTTCCACTAGGCTCATCTATGGCAACCGCCTTGCAACGGGCCGCCGCGGAGGTTCTGTGTCCCGCCCTAAAGTGCTCGTCGTCGCGCTCTCCCTGCTGCTGGGTGTCTCCGCCGCCTGCGGCGCTCCCCGCATGCAGTCGACGCTCAACCGGCCGCCCACGGCTGCCGAAATGGCTCAGCTTTGGGTCAAGCCTGACAACATCGCGGCGCGCGATCTGTTCTGGGGTACCGGCGGAGAGAAATGGGCGCCGAAGCCCGGCACGACCTTCAAAGTCGAGGGGTTCAAGGAAACCGGCACCAGCCCGGGATGGGAGGTCGAAGATCCGGCGACCGGCATCGGGTACAGCATCAAGGCGGGCCCCGAGGCGCAGGTCGAAGTCGTGCTCTCGCGTCTGATGTGGGCGGTCGGCTACCACCAGCCGCCGGTCTATCTGCTGACCGACTACGACCTGTCGGGCGAGAAGGCGGGCGAGATGGCCATGACCGGCCGGTTCCGCCCGAAGCTCGGAAAAGAGCTCGCCGACAACGTCGACGTCTGGTCGTGGCACGAGAATCCCTTCGTGGGCACGCGCGAGCTCAAGGGCCTGCTCGTGATGCAGCTGATTTTCAACAACTGGGACCTCAAGACGCCCCAGAACAAGATTTACGACGTCGTGAATCCCGGCAGCGGTCCGGCTCGCTGGTACGTCGTGCGCGACCTCGGCGCCGGTCTCGGCAAGACGCGGTGGCCGGTGGGCTCCAAGAACGACCCGGACGACTACGAAAGCCAGCAGCTCGTCGAACGCGTGGTCAACGGCCGCGTCGAGTTCGATTATCATGCCCGTCACAAGGAGCTGTTCGAGGACATCACCGTGGCGGATGTCGTCTGGATATGTGAGCTGATGAACCAGTTGACGCCGAAGCAGTACGCCGACGCCTTCCGCGCCGCCGCCTATCCCGGGCCGGTGGCCGAGCGGTTCATCTCGAAGATGCGCGCGAAGGTCCAGGAAGGCCTCAACCTGCGCGGCGGCGCCCGTTGACGCTCCGCGCCCTGTTCCTCGGTCTGATGCTCGCGCTCGCCGCGGCGCCCGCGCTGCTGTCGGCGCAGGCGAACCCGGCCGAAGAGCTGTTCCGCGCCAATCAGGAAGATCACGACCCCGGTCACTTCCTCCACGATCTGGACGATGCGCTGGCGTCGCTGCCGCTGTCGGCCATCCTCGGCGCGACGATGGCGCTGCGGCCCCGCCGGAAGGGCACGCCGCCCCGTCAGGCGTCGGTGGTGCAGACGCAGATCATTCTCGCGGTGATGGGCGCCATGGTCATGCTGATCGTCGGTCAGAGCCTCGCGCGCGCGTTCGGCATCGTCGGCGTCGCCAGCCTGATCCGGTATCGCGCGAAGGTCGACGATCCCAAGGACGCCGTCGTCATGCTGTGCTGTCTCAGCGTCGGCCTCGCGTCGGGCGTCGGACTCTACGCGCTGGCGATGGTCGCCACCGTGTTCCTGATGGTCGTGCTGTTCCTGCTCGAGTCGTTCGAGCCCGAATCGAAGAAGCTGTTCGACGTCACGATCCAGTCCAAGAAGGACATCCGCGCCCAGGTCGAGCAGATCTTCAAGCGCGCCGCGATCGACTACGAGCTCCGCTCGATGGCCGAGGACGAGATCGTGTTTGAAGTGCGCATGCCGCTGAAGCGGAGCACCGACAGGATTTCCACCGCCATCGCGGCCCTCGATCCCTCCGGCGACGCCGCCGTGGAGTGGAAAGAGAAGAAGCCCAAGTCGAAGACCTGACCGCCCCGATCCCATGGAGCTGATCGTTCAGCCTGACGACGGGCTCGGCCCGATCGTCGACGCCGTCAAAGCCGCCGAGCGCCGTGTCGACATCCTGATCTTCCGGTTCGATCGTCCCTCGCTCGAGCGGGCGCTCGAGGACGCGGTCGATCGCGGCGTCGTCGTGCGCGCGCTGATCGCGCACACGAACCGCGGCGGGGAGGACCGGCTGCGCAAGCTCGAGCTGCGGCTGCTCGAGGGCGGCGTCACGGTGTCGCGCACCGCAGACGACCTCGCGCGCTATCACGGCAAGATGATGATCGCCGACGACCAGCTGTTCATGTTCGGCTTCAACTACATCAAGCTGGACATCGAGAAAAGCCGCAGCTTCGGCCTGATCACGAGGAACAAGGCGCTCGTCGCCGCCGCCGAGACGCTCTTCGAGGCCGACAGCACGCGTCAGCCGTACACCTCGAAGTGCGATGACGACTTCGTCGTGAGCCCCGAGTGCTCGCGCACCGTGCTGACGCGCTTCATCAAGAGCGCCGAGAAGCAGCTGCTGATCTACGACCAGAAGCTGAGCGACCGGCCGATCCTGCGCCTGCTGCAGTCGAAGGTGAAGGAGGGCGTCGAGGTGCGCGTCATCGGGAAGGTGGGGAAGGGCGCCCAGGGCATTGACGCGGTCAAGCTCGCCGATCGGCGCCTGCACGTCCGCGCCATCGTCGTCGACGGGAAGGAAGTCTTCATCGGCAGCCAGAGCCTGCGGAAGCTGGAGCTCGACGGCCGCCGCGAACTGGGCCTGATCTGCCGGACGGCAACCGTGGCGCGCCGGGTCGCGCAGCTCTTCGAGCTGGACTGGCAGAAGTCGGGCGGGTCGAGCCCGAAGGAGGACTAGCGGCCCGAGGCCGTGAGCGCCGGCTCGCGCTTCTCGTCGGCCGTGAAGCGGCGCGTGAAGGTGCCGGAATCGACCACGCGTCCCGTGCGCGAGATCGCCTGGAAGTGCATCACGTCGCCCTCGATCTCCACCGCCAGAAACGCCTGGTCGCGGTCGAACCCGGCGGCGGTCAGGGGCGATCCCTCACGGATATCGCCCGGAGAGAGCTTGCCCGACGATCCGACGATGAAGTAGACGATGCCCTGCTGCGGCGTGATCCGCTCGTAGAAGTGCTCGTGGCCGTTGAACACCACGCTGACGTTGTGCTGCACGAACAGCGGCTCCCAGGCCCGGCGGATCGGGACGTTGGAGCCATGGCGGCCGCCCGAGGAGTACGGGGGATGGTGGAAGACGGCAATCTTCCATTTCTCCGTCGACTTCTTGAGCTCCTCCTGCATCCACTTGATCTGCGTCGGGTCTGGATACGTCGACTCGAGAATGAAGAACCGCACGTTTTCCTCGCGCGGCTTCCAGGTGTAGTACGACTTGCCGCCCATGTTGAAGTGACGGTAGTTGCGCTGCTCGCGCTCGTCGTGGTTGCCGAGCGCCGCGCGGAAGTTCACGCCGTCGTTGAGCAGCGCCGCATACGGCTGCTCGAACTTGCGCGCGTAGTCGGACGGCCGCTCAGGGCCGTACAGGTTGTCGCCCACCATCAGGATGTTGTTGTAGCGCCAGTTCGCGCGCAGGTTCAGCATCTGCTGCGCGACTTCGTACTGGGGCCGGTCGCCCGTGCCCATGTCGCCGATGACCAGGAACTTCAGCGAGCCGTTGCTGTTGGGCAGCGTGCCCACGGCCTGCGTGATCGGGTTTGCCGGCGCGACGGCGGCGGCCGTACCGGGTTTCGCGGGCGCGCCGGCCTGCGGCGTGCGATCCGGCGGCGGAGGCGGGGGCGGATCGACGGCCGCGGGCACGACCTGGCGCGCGCCGCACGAGACGCCGAGAAGCGCGACCAGCAGGAGATAACGGAGGCGAAGCATCTGACGATTCATGGCACCACGTGGCTCGGGGGAGCCGGTCTACTTGATGGCTTCCGGGATGACGTCGACGATCAGGAACGCGGCGATGTCCATCAGGATGAAGTGGCGGCCGAGAAAGCGGTACTCCAGCTCCTTCGGCAGCACGGGCAGCAACTCGAGCATCTGGGCCGGCACGGTGGCAATGGGCACGCCCGTCGGGTACTCCGCGAATACCTTGACGGTCATGGTCGGCGGCGCGTCGTCGAAGATGGCCCCCTTGATGTTGGCGCCGTCCGGCCCGTTGACGACCTGGGCGATCCGCCGCTGGAACAGCACGGAGATTTCGGGCGTGAAGATCGCGCCCTGGCGCCATTCCGGCAGGGCCTTGATGATGCGCGAGGCGAGCTCTTTCTGGCGCGCGTGAATGGTGCCAGGGTCAAGCTCGGAAGTGGAGGGGCGCCCCGCGGCCCTGTGCTTGCTGCTCACGCCCTCGTACGCGCCCACCCGCTTCTTGAAGTCGGCGATGACCCGCTGCTCGTCGGCCGTCTGTGGGGCCGCCTGCGGCGACTCGAACCGCTTGTTGGCGCAGCCGGCCGCCATGCCGAAAACAGTCACGGCTGAGACGGCAAGGATGAGGCGGCTGAGCCTGGTCATGCGCTGCGCGCTAGCAAGAATCGTGCTGCACAGCTTGAAGTGAGGCTGGCTTCCTGCTTGAATAGGATCTTCCGGGACAAGAGAGATATGGAAAATCACGAGCGCAGACACTCGTTCGATCGACGCCACGGAGACCGCCGGCATTCGGCCGATCGCCGGAGGTTCATCCAGATCGGCGCGGCCGCCGCGGCCGTGGTGGTCATTCCCTCGCGTCTGAAGGCCGTGTCGCCGCCAGCGCCCGTCGCGCCGCCCGCCGTGGCCGCCGCCGCGAAGACCGCCCCGGCGATGGCCCTGCGCGAGCTGGCGTTCGTCCACACCCATACCGCCGAGAAGATGGCGATTGCCTACGCGGTCAACGGCCAATATCAGGCCGAGGCCCTCGCGAAGCTCAATCATCTGCTCCGCGACTTCCGCACCGGCGAAGAAAAGCCGATCGACCCGAAGCTGTTCGACCTGCTGCACGAGCTGACCGTCGCGCTGGGCAACGACGCGCCGTTCCACGTCATCTCGGGCTACCGGTCGCCCCACACCAACACCATGCTGCGCTCGCGCGGCGGCGGCGGCGTGGCGACGATGAGCCTCCACATGGTCGGCAAGGCCATGGACATCCGCGTGCCCGACGTGAAGCTGAAGACGCTGCGCGAAGCGGCCGCCGACCTCAAGCGCGGCGGCGTCGGCTACTACCCCTCGTCGAACTTCGTGCACGTCGATACCGGTCGCGTACGCTACTGGTAATGGTTGAGACTAAAGACTAAAGACTGAAGACTAAAGAGGACCAAAGAGGCCGGACCGCAGTTGCGGCGCCGGCCTTTTGTCTTTAGTCTTAACTCCTGACTCGTTTCATGATCCAGAAGCAACAATCCCGTATCAGCGGTGCGGGCGTCTTTGCCGTGCAGCCCATACCAAAAGACACCTTCATCGTCGAATACAAGGGCGAGAAGATTTCCGCCGCGGAATCGGATCGGCGCGAAGCGCGCTACCTGGCGCGCGGGCGCATCTGGTGCTTCAAGCTGAACGCGCGCTGGGCTCGCGACGCCGCTTTCGGCGGCAACACCGGCCGCTACGTCAATCACGCCTGCCGGCCCAACTGCTATTCGGAGATCGTCGGCGACCGCATCTGGATTCGCGCGCTGCGAGACATCCGCCCCGGGGAAGAGCTCACGTACGATTACTGCACCGACGGCGAGGCGGGCATGAAGTGCCTTTGCCGTTCCGGTTGCCGGACGATGCTGTAGCGTGAAGACCCTCGCGCTCTATCTCCATGGCTTCGCGTCTTCGCCCGAGTCGTCGAAGGCGGTGCGCATGGCGCAGGCGCTCGAGCCGCTCGGCATCACCACGCGCATTCCCGATCTCAATCAGCCCTCGTTCCGCGCCCTGACCGTCACGCGCATGATCCGGCAGGTACGTGAGGCGATTGATGCGGAGCCTGCGGCTCCCGTCATTCTCATCGGGTCGAGTCTTGGCGCGTTCGTCGCGGTGCATGCGGCCGCCGGCGATGCCCGCGTGAAGGCGCTCGTGCTGCTGGCGCCGGCGCTGGATTTTGGCGCCGGCGAGCACGGCCGCATCGGCACGGTGGCGATCGCCGACTGGAAGGCGGCGGGCTCCTGCGAGATCTTCCACTACGCATGGAACCGGCCCGAGACGCTCGACTACGCCCTGTATGACGATGCGCGCCGGTACGACTCGTTCCGGCTCAGGCTGGCCATTCCGGTGCTGATTTTCCAGGGGCGCCGCGACACGGTCGTCGATCCCGAGGTCGTGGAGCGATGGGCGGCCGGACGGCCGGATGTCACGCTGGTGATGGTCGACGACGACCACCAGCTGCAGGCCTCGCTCGATGCCATCGTCGAGCGGACGAAGGCGTTTCTCGTTAGCGAGCTGCCGGAGTAGCGGCTTCCTGCACCCGTTTGGCCGCACCCAGCTTGAACACGTTCGGGTGCTGGCCTTTGATGGCGTTGCGCGTGTCGACGATGACGTCGGCCTCGCGGAGGATCTGCGCGTAGTCGAACGCCGTGTGATCGGTGGTGATCACGACGCAGTCGACGGCGCGGAGCGTGTCGCGCGTCAGCTCCACGGACTTCAGATCTGAGGCGCCGCGCCACTCGGCGCCGTCGAGGTGCGGCACCCACGGATCGGCGAACGTCACGGCCGCGCCCTTCTCGTGCAGCAGCGACATGACGTCGAGCGCCGGCGACTCGCGCATGTCGTCGATGTCGCGCTTGTAGGCGATGCCGGCGATGAGGATGTTGGCTCCGTTGATCGACTTGCGCCGGCTGTTGAGCGCATCGGCGACCTTGTCGACCACGTAGTGCGGCATGTTGCTGTTGATGTGGCCGGCGAGCTCGATGAAGCGCGGCTCGAAGCCGGTCTGCCGCACTTTCCAGGACAGATAGAACGGGTCGATTGGAATGCAGTGCCCGCCCAGGCCCGGGCCCGGATAGAACGGCATGAAGCCGAACGGCTTGGTCGCCGCCGCCGAGACGACTTCCCACACGTCGATGCCGAGCTTGTCGCACATCAGCGCCAGCTCGTTGACCAGGCCGATGTTGACCGCGCGGAACGTGTTCTCGAGCAGCTTCACCATCTCGGCGACGCGCGTGGAGCTGACCGGCACGATCGTTTCGATGGCGGCGCCATACAGATCGGCCGCGAGCGCCGAGCAGGCGGGCGTGAGGCCGCCGACGACTTTCGGCACGTTGTGCGTATTGAATGTCGGGTTGCCCGGGTCGACGCGTTCGGGCGAGAACGCGAGAAAGAAATCGACGCCGGCCTTCAGCCCGCCGCGCTCGAGAATCGGCTGCACGACTTCATCGGTCGTGCCCGGATAGGTCGTCGACTCGAGAATCACGAGCGTGCCGGGCTTCAGAAACTCCGCAATCTTCTCCGTGGCGGCGACGATGAAGGAGAGGTCGGGGTCCTTCGTCTTGCGCAGCGGCGTCGGCACGCAGATGTTGATCGTGTCGAGATCGGCAACGGCGGCGAAGTCCGTGGTCGCGCTCAGGCGGCCGGCGCCGACGAGGGCGGCGACGTCGGCCGACGAGACGTCGGGGATGTAGGAGGTGCCGGCCTGCACGGCCTCGACCTTCCGCTCGTCGACGTCGATGCCGACGGCGGTATAGCCGGCCTTCCCGAGCTCGACGGCGAGCGGCAGGCCGACATAGCCG
>DATKDT010000036.1:0-6480 GCA_035512575.1 Vicinamibacterales bacterium
CCTGCCACATCCTCGGCTGACCCAGCGTGCGGAGCGGCGTGCGGCCGGCGTCGACCTCGGTGTCGAAGAGGTTTTCGACCGACGCGAACAGCTGCGCGCGGCGGAAGCGCGCTGACACCAGCGCATTGACCACCGCCGCGCCGTCCAGCTCAATCGCATTCGCGTCATCGTCGAACTGCCGCGCCCAGTAGCGCGCGTCGAACGAGCCCAGCCAGCGGCCGCCGGTCACACGAATGCCGGCCGCGGCCTGCGCGCGCGGCACCTGCGGCAGTTGATTGCCATCCAGCTGGCCGCTCGTGAAGCGCGACGCGCCCGTGGTGAGCGACGTCCAGACCGCGACGCCGTCGCGCGGGCGCGCATCGAGCTCGAGCTCGCCGCCCACGGCGCGCGCGTCGCCGTTCGACCGCCGGCGCAGGACCGCGTTGCCGGGGCCGCGCTCGGGCAGCGTGCGGCTATAGATGGCGCCGTCGAGCGCGGTCGCGAACAGCACGGCGCGCGCGGTCCATCGCCGACGGGCGTAGGTCAGCGCGGCTTCTCCGCCGCGGGCGCGCTCCGGTTCCAGCAGGGGATCGGGCTGCGTGATGACGTTGCCGACACGGAAGCTGCGATACAGCTCGTTGACCGTCGGCGCGCGATAGGCGTCGAACACCGTCGCGCGCAGCGTGGCCGCTTCGGTGAGACGGAACGAGACATTCGCGCGCGGCGCGAAGAACAGCTCGCGCGCCTCGGACGCCGCGATGGCGTCGCTCGACGAGCGCCACAGTTCGAGATGCGCGCCGCCGCCTATCGTCACGCGCGGCCCTGCCTGCCACACGACCTGGCCGCCCGCGCCTGCCGTTCGCTGCTCCGCGGGAATCAGCGCGCCCTGATCGAACAAGTCGGCCGACACATGGCGGAACGCCGCATCGGCCAGCCACGACACGCGGGCGCCCGCGCGCGACCATGACAGGTCGGCGCGGCTGCCGCGGCTGTCGACGTGCTGCGTGTTCGTCAGCCGCTCGCTCGCGCGATCCGCGGCCACCGCCGTGAACGTCTGGTCGTAGTCCTGATCGGAGACATGGCCGCGCGCGCGCCAGAAGCCGCCGCCGGCCTCTCCCGCCGCGGCAAAATACCCGGCGCCGATGCGCGTCGCGTTGATCTGCAGCACCGTGCCGTTGGTGCGATCCTCGGACAGCAACGATCCGCCCGCCTCGAGCCGGATGACGCCGGCGCCGATCGAGGCGCGGCCGATCGCCGACGTGTATTCAGTCCCGGCCGGCGTGTCGACCAGCCCGCGCGACGCCGGCTCAATCGGCACGTACCCTTCGGTCGTCGCCCACTCCGCGCCTCCGGACGCGGCGATCGCACCGGTCAACCCCCCATAGACCGACACGCGCGCCGTGTCATGCGATCCGCCCTCGGCGCGCGCCTCGCCAGCCGCGTCGCGCCGGCTGACCACGCGCACCGCGCCGCCCATCGCGTCGCTGCCGAACAGATCGCTCGACCCGCCGCGCGTGACCTCCACGCGCCCGATCGCCGCCGCGGGCACGCGGTTCCAGTACACCCAGCCGCCAAACGGATCGTTCAACGGCACATCGTCGGCCATCACCAGCGTACGGCTGGCGCCCGAGGCGGCCAGCCCGCGAAGCGTGACGCCCTGGGTGGTGGGATTCGCGGTGCGTGAAGACGTGCGGCGGAACAGCGAAAAGCCCGGCGTCGCCGCGAGCTTCTGATCGAGCGTGAACGAAGGCGACGCCTCGAGCGCGTCGCGCGTCAACACTGTCGCGGTCGCACTCACGGCAATGCGCCCGGCATTCGGCGCCGTGACAATCACAGACTCGCTGATGCGCGTGACATCCGCGAGCCGGAGCAACGAGGCAAGCAGCGCGGCAGCAATCAACAAATCAACAAATCAACAAATTACCGCGTGAGTTTCCTGAACTTAGGCCGATGCGGCTGATCGGCATCAGCGCCCAGGCGCCTCTTTTTATCGACTTCGTAATCCTGGAAATTGCCCTCGAACCACTCGACGTGGCTGTCGCCCTCGAAGGCGAGGATGTGCGTCGCGATGCGATCGAGGAACCACCGGTCGTGGCTGATGACCACCGCGCAGCCCGCGAAGTCGAGCAGCGCGTCCTCGAGCGCGCGCAGCGTGTCGACATCGAGGTCGTTCGTGGGCTCGTCGAGCAGCAGCAGGTTGCTGCCCTTTTTCAGCAGCTTCGCCAGGTGCACGCGGTTCCGCTCGCCGCCCGACAGCTGGCCGACCTTGCGCTGCTGATCGCGCCCCTTGAAGTTGAACCACGACACGTACGCGCGCGACGCCACCTTCCGCTTCCCCAGCTCCACATCGTCGCCGCCGCCGGTAATCTCTTCCCAGACAGTGGCGTCGGCGTTGAGCGAGTCGCGGCTCTGATCGACGTAGCCGATCTTCACCGTCTCGCCAATATTCAACTTTCCTTCGTCAGGCTTCTCCTGCCCGACCAGCATCCGGAACAGCGTCGTTTTCCCGGCGCCGTTGGGTCCGATGACGCCGACGATGCCGCCGGGGGGCAGCGTGAAGTCGAGATCGTCGATCAGCAGCGTGTCGCCGAAGCCCTTGCGCAGATCGCGGGCCTCCACCACCGTGGCGCCGAGCCGCGGCCCTGGCGCGATGTAGATCTCGACGTTTTCGAGTTTCTTCGCCGAGTCCTCGCGCAGCAGGTCTTCATAGGCGTTGATGCGCGCCTTGCCCTTGGCCTGGCGCGCGCGCGGCGACATGCGGATCCACTCGAGCTCGCGGTCGAGCGTGCGCTGCCGCTTGCTCTCGGACTTCTCCTCGAGCTCGAGCCGCTTCCGCTTCTGACCGAGCCAGCCGGTGTAGTTGCCTTCCCACGGATACGCCTTGCCGCGATCGAGCTCGAGAATCCAGCCCGCGACATTGTCGAGGAAGTAGCGATCGTGCGTGATGGCGACGACGGTGCCCTTGTACTGCTGGAGGAAGTTCTCGAGCCACGCCACCGACTCGGCGTCGAGGTGGTTCGTCGGCTCGTCGAGCAGCAGCAGGTCCGGCGACTGCAGCAGCAGGCGGCACAGCGCGACGCGGCGCCGCTCGCCGCCCGACAGCTTCGTGACGTCCGCGTCCCCGGGCGGCAGCCGCAGCGCGTCCATCGCGAGCTCGAGCCGCGAGTCGAGATCCCATGCGTCGGCCGCCTCGATCTTGTCCTGGAGGTTGCCCTGCTGCTCGAGCAGCTTGTCCATCTGCTCGGGCGTGATGTCTTCGCCGAGCTTCGCGGTCAACTCGTCGTACTGCGTCAGCAGCGCGCGGGTAGCCGCCACACCCTCCTCGACGTTGCCGAGCACGTCTTTCGTCTCGTCGAGCTGCGGCTCCTGCGCGAGGTAGCCGACGGTCGTGCCTTCCGCGCGAAACGCCTCGCCCAGGTAGTGCGTGTCGATGCCCGCCATGATGCGCAGCAGCGTGCTCTTGCCGGCGCCGTTGCCGCCAAGCACGCCGATCTTGGCGCCGAACAGGAATGAGAGCCAGATATCGGAGAAGACGACCTGGTCGGGCGGATAGGCCTTGCCCAGGCCTTTCATGGTGTAGATGAACTGGGCCATAAGTCTCTAGAGTTTCGTCGACGCGGCCGGCAGCTTCGTCGCGGGCTCCGGTTCGGGCGTGAAGTCTTCGCCCGGATTGATGAAGCGATCGATCTCGAAGTTGTACTGCTTGTCGTAGAGCTGCTTGTAGCGCCCGTCGAGCGCAATCAGCTGCTCGTGCGAGCCGCGCTCGACGATGCGGCCTTCCTCGATCACCAGAATCTGGTTCGCGCTCCGGATGGTCGACAGCCTGTGCGCGATGACGAACGTGGTGCGTCCCGCGCGCAGCCTGCGGAGCCCGTCCTGGATGAGCGCCTCGCTCTCGCTGTCGAGGCTCGACGTCGCCTCGTCGAGAATCAGGATGCGCGGGTCCGCCAGAATCGCGCGCGCGATTGCCACGCGCTGGCGCTGGCCGCCCGACAGCTTCACGCCGCGCTCGCCGACGATGGTGTCGTAGCCCTGCGGGAAGCCCTGGATGAACTCGTCGGCGTGGGCGATGCGGCTGACTTCCTGCACTTCCTCGATCGTCGCCTCCGGCTTGCTGTACTTGATGTTGTCGGCCACGGTGCCGTCGAACAGAAAATTGTCCTGCAGCACCACGCCGAGGAAGCTGCGATAGTCGCGCAGCCTGACGTCGGTGAGGTCCTTGCCGTCCACCAGCACGCGCCCCTGCTTCGGCCGGTTGAACGCCATCGCCAGTCCGATGAGCGTGCTCTTGCCCGATCCGGATGAGCCCACCAGCGCCGTGGTCGTGCCCGCCGGCGCCTCGAAGCTGATGCCGCGCAGCACGGGCACATCCTCGACGTACTCGAAGTGGACGTCCTCGAACGCGATGCGCCCGTCGACCTTCGTGAGCGGCTCGCGCGCGGCGTCTTCGGCTGTTTCGGCCGGCGTGTCGGTGAGCTCGCGGATGCGATCGAGTCCCGCGAACGCCTCGGTGATCTGCGTGCCGATCGACGCGATGTGCACGATCGGGGCGGCGACCATGGCGACGAACACGAGATAGAGGACGAAGTCGCCGATCGTCATCTCCTCGGCGATGATCGCGCGGCCGCCGACGACGATCATCAGCACGCCGATGCCGCCCACCACCACGCTCGAGAACGCCGTGACCGCCGAGACGCCGGTGATCGACTTCCGGATGTTCTGGAACAGGCGCTCCACGCCGTCGCTGAAGACGCGCTTCTCGCGCTCCTCGGCGGTGTAGGTCTTGACGATGCGGATGCCGCCGAGCGCCTCATTGAGGCGGCCCGTGACCTCCGCGTTGATCTTGCCGCGCTCGCGGAAGAGCGGGCGGAGGCGCTTGAACGCGATCGCCATCGCGCCGCCGAAGGCGCCGAGCGCGACGAGCGTGATGATGGTCAGGAACCAGTTCAGGTAGAACAGGTAGCTCAGGGCCAGGAACGCCGTGAGCACGCCGCCGGTGAGCTGTACCAGGCCGGTGCCGACCAGGTTGCGAATGCCCTCGGCGTCGCTCATGACCCGCGAAATGAGAACGCCGGCTTTCGTCGAGTCGAAGTAGCTGACCGGCAGCCGGGCGACATGGGCCTCGACGCGCCGGCGCATGTCGGTGATGGCGCGCTGCGCCGCGACGCCGAGCACCTGCGACAGGGCGAAGGAGGTCACCGCCTGCACGAAGGTCGCGCCGCCGACGATGAGCGCGAGCGGCGCCAGCAGGTCCGCGCGCCCCGCGCCAATCACGTCGTCGATGAGGTACTTGGAGGAGGCGGGCAGGACGAGGCCGGCCAGGCGGCTGATGAGCATCAGGCCGAGGCCAAGGCCCAGGCGGCCCTTGCGGGCCGAGATCAGCGCCCGCGCCTCGATCCAGGCCGCTGAGGTGAGCGCCGGCTTCTTGCCGCCGGCCGCGTCGTCCGCCGAAACCGACCGGCCAGCGCCCCCGCGTCCCGCCTTTTCCGGGCGGGGCAATCCCATCCCTCCCCGCATGCTGCCCATCCCCATCTTTACTTTGACGCCTTCCGCATGGTGAACGTCCCGCCGCGTGGCGTGCGGCAACGCCGGCGCGTCCGGGCAGCGCTGAAGCGCTGCGCTACAACCCGAGGACGAAGGCCTCAATCGCGCGCGCGACGCCCGCGTCGTCGTTCGAGCTGGTCATGTCCCACCCTCGAGCCTTCAGTTCGGGCAGCGCGTTGGCCATCAGCACCGGACGGCCAGCGAATTCGAGCATCGGCAGATCGTTCAGGTTGTCGCCGACCGCCATGACGTCGCTCGCCGGGATACCGAGGCTCGCGGCGAGTTCCGCCAGCGCCGACCCCTTGGAGCACCCCTCGCGGATGACGTCCACGAGTGAGAAGTCCCGATGTTCGTACTCGGTGAGCGCAACCTCGTACGGCCGGGACTCCTCCGCGGGGCCATCCTGGAGCCGGGCGAAGACCTCGCGCATCTCGCGGCACCCGCCCGAGAACATCACCTGGATCGGGTCCTCCGTCAGGCAGTCCTCGAGCGGACTCGACGAGCCGAGAAACGGGCGGTTCGAGGCGAAGAAGCGGGCGTGCCGCGGGTGGTCCCAGTCGATCGTCTCGAACACGACCTGCCTGTCGCGCGGGCGGTCGAACACGACCGCGGCGCCGTCCCGGTACTCGGGCACGCGCCTCAGCACGTCATGCGCGACCTCGCGCGGCAGCAGGTGGCGGACGACGGTCGTGCCGTCGTCGGTCTTCACGATGGCCCCATTGCTGAGGATCAACACGAGCGGCGCGGGCAGGCGCTCGAAAATGGGCCGCGCGAAGTCGTAGCGCCGCCCGGTGGCCAGCACGACGGTCACGCCGGACGCGATGGCGCAGCGAATGGCGTCGGCGTTGGCTGCCGGGAGGCGGCCGCGGCTGTCGAGCAGCGTGCCGTCGATGTCAATGGCGAGAAGAAGGATACTCAAGGAAGAAGGAGGAAGGAGGAAGGAAGAAGGAAGAAGGA